>CAVDEO010000026.1:12436-22429 GCA_963607915.1 bacterium | reverse complement strand
AGGCATTTTGAAGCGGTGCGGAAGGGACTCGAACCCTCGACCTCCGGCGTGACAGGCCGGCGTTCTAACCAGCTGAACTACCGCACCAATTATTTTCAGCTGCAACCGCTTTTTTCGGATGCGGATGCAAAGGTACGCACTTTTTCGTATTCTCCAAATATTTTTTCGTATTTTTGTGTCCTTTTCCGACAAAAACGCCTTTTCTTCAGATTGACGTCGTCGGAACAGGATAGAATTCTCATTTTGTTCGGCGGCAATGGTATGTCAGAGGAGGGAAAAATAGTCATAAGGGGCGCGAAAGTCAATAATCTCAAAAATCTTACGCTTGAGATTCCGCGCGGAAAATTTGTCGTTGTCACCGGAATATCCGGTTCCGGCAAGTCTTCGCTCGCGTTCGACACGCTTTTCGCGGAGGGACAGAGACGGTTTGCGGAAAGCCTTTCTTCATATGCCCGGCAATTTCTCGGCAGGATGTCCAAACCGGATGTGGAGGCAATCGAAGGCATACCCCCGGCAATCGCCATAGAACAGAGGGTGAACATACGGAATCCGCGCTCCACTGTCGCCACGACCACGGAAATATATGACTGTCTCAGGCTCATATTCGCCAAAATCGGAAAGACATACTCCCCTGTTTCGGGACGGCAGGTCACTGCGAGCACGGTCGGCGACGTTCTCAAATTCATGGAGTCGATAAAGCCCGAGGATGACACGAGCATATCAGTATATATATTGTCAGACATCAATTGGACCCGGCGCGATGACAAGGTGGAACTCATGCTTGCACTGAAGGAGGAGGGATTCTCGCGCTTCTTCACGGACCGGCAGGTGAGCATCGAAGACGTGATGAGACTGTCGGAGAGCGGAGACTTCCCCGAGAAACTCTCACTGCTCGTTGACCGGCTGAAGCTTGGCGTGAACGGAATTTCGGAAGAACTCGCGACTCGCCTGCACTCTTCGGTTCAGACCGCGTTTGACAAGGGCGACGGACGGATGTCTGTCTGCTGGCAGGATGCGGAGGGGATTCATAATGAGGAGTTTTCAGACAGGTTCGAACTGGACGGGATAAAGTTCAGGCAGCCGGACGAGTACCTTTTCAGCTTCAACAGCCCGCTCGGAGCCTGCCCGGCATGCGGCGGACTCGGAGAAATCATCGGAATCAGCGAGGATCTCGTCGTGCCGGACAAGAGCAGGACGCTCTATGACGACGCGATTGCCTGCTGGAGGGGCGAAAAGATGGGCTGGTTCAAAGACCTGCTGGTGAAAAACGCCGCGAGATATGACATTCCGATTTTCGAACCTTATCACAATCTGACGCAGGAACAGCGGGACAGAATCTGGAACGGCTGCCCGGCCGCGAGCGAGGAGGATTCGATTGTCGGGCTGAACGAGTTCTTCAAATGGGTCGAGCAGAACAAGTATAAGATTCAGTACAAATATATGCTGAGCCGCTACAGCGGGAAAACCGTCTGCCACGAGTGCGGAGGAAGCCGCCTGAGAAAGGAGGCTCTTTATGTGAAAGTCGGCGGGAAGAACATCCACGAACTGCTGAAGATGAATGTCGGGCAACTGAGGGATTTTTTCAGGGACATTGAACTCAGCGGCTATGAGCGCAGCGTCGCAGGGAAGGCGATTGACGAGGTTCTGGACAGGCTCGACTGCATCGACGACGTGGGTTTGGGCTACCTCACGCTTGACCGGCGCTCGAACTCGCTCTCCGGAGGGGAAAGCCAGAGAATCAACCTTGTGGCCGCTCTCGGAAACTCGCTGGTGGGTTCGCTCTACATCCTTGACGAACCGAGCATCGGTCTGCATCCGCGTGACACGGACAGGCTGATTTCGGTACTCAAGAGACTGAGGGACATCGGAAACACCGTCGTGGTTGTCGAGCACGACGAGAACATAATGAGGGCGGCCGACCTTCTGATTGACATCGGGCCGAAAGCCGGGGTGCACGGAGGGGAAATCGTCTTCGAGGGCGTGCTGAACGATGCTCTGAACGCGCTCAAGGCCGCAGACGGGAAGGCGGAAGCCGCGAGCGCGCCGACGGAAATCACAGACGCGCCGACGGAGATTACAGACGCGCCGACGGAGATCACAAACGCGCCGACGGAAGCCACGGGCGCGCCGGCGGATATCACAGAGGCGGTTGAAAGGTCGCTCACGCTTCAGTATCTCAGCGGACGCCTCCCGCGCATAAGCAGGCAGAAACGCGGATGGAACTACTCGATTACCGTCGAGGGAGCGATGGAACACAACCTCAAGGACATAAATGTCAGATTTCCGCTCGGAGTGCTCACGGCTGTGACAGGGGTGAGCGGCTCCGGCAAATCCTCGCTCGTCGGCGACATACTCTACCCCGCCCTCTATCGCGAAATCAACCACGCCGGACCGGCTCCGGGAACTTTCCGCCGGCTCTCCGGCAACACCGACCGCATCACTCAGGTCGAATATGTGGACCAGAATCCGATAGGCCGCAGTTCGCGAAGCAACGCCGTGACCTATCTCAAGATATATGACGACATCCGCAGGCTCCTCTCCGACCAGCAGTACGCGAAAATCAACGGCTACACTCCGTCGTTCTTCTCTTTCAATCAGGACGGCGGACGCTGCCCGGAATGTCAGGGCGACGGCTTCGTGAAAATCAGCATGCAGTTCATGGCCGATGTGACGATGGTCTGCGAGGCCTGCGGAGGAAAGAGATTCAAGCCGGACATACTCGAGGTCCGCTATCAGGGAAAGAACATCGACGACATTCTGAACATGAGCGTGGAGGAGGCCATCGGGTTTTTCGGCGCACAGTCCGACCAGACGGCGCGCCGAATCGCCGGGAAACTTCAGGTGCTTGTCGATGTCGGTCTCGGCTACATCACTCTCGGCCAGAGCAGCAGCACGCTCTCCGGCGGCGAGAGCCAGAGAATCAAACTCGCCTATTTCATGCTGATGAATTCCGAGCAGACCGGAAAGTCCAAAGAACAGAAAATCCTCTTCATCTTCGACGAGCCGACCACCGGACTTCATTTCTACGATGTGGAGAAACTCCTCAAGTCATTCGACGCGCTGCTTTCCAGAGGCCATTCCATCGTGGTGGTCGAACACAACGCCGACGTAATACGTGCCGCCGACTGGGTCATAGAACTCGGCCCGGAGGCCGGAGACGGTGGAGGCCGCCTTGTCTTCGCAGGCCCCCCGGAAGAGCTTCACAATGAGTTTTTCGCCGGGGAATAGCGGGCGCGGATAATCCTTATCATTTCGGCGCGGTGAGCCTCCAGTACGGACTCGACCCCTTCCGCGGACAGGCCGAGGACATTCTCAAGCATAGGACTGAAGAGAAAGGGGGCTGAGGCAAGCGAAATCACCGTATCGAAGACATCGCTGACTTTGCAGCCGGCCACCCTTCCCAACGAAATCTGCTGCTCCAGATAGGCGGCGTGACGCTTCAGGCTCTCTCCGCAGACAGTGCGGAAAGTCTCCCTGTAGCGGTCCAGAAACTCAGGATGGGTGCGGGCGAGGTCCAGCAGCAGAAACGGCAGCCTCCTCTTGGCGAGGAAACAGTCAAAGAGGACATCCGCGCTCCCCACGGCAAGCTCCACGAAATCGCCGTCCGCCCTCATCTGAAGCTTGACCCTTTCGAGCAGTTCCTGCAGGCATCCCTCCAGCACTTTCACGAAAAGCTGTTCCTTGGATCTGTAGTAGTAGTTCACCATCGCGTGGGTGACCCCGGCGTTTTTGGCAATCACGGCCGTGGAAGTGGCGTCGTATCCGCAGCGCAAGAACTCTTTCTCCGCGGCGAGCAGAATTTCCTGTTCCTTGTTCATTCCGCAAATTTAGTAAGTAATCCCCGGCAATCCTCGCCGCCGCAGGAAAAATCCTCACAAAAACTCCGTCATGGGATGTCTATGCCTTCCTGTGGATGAGCCTGAACACGACAGGAACGACAATCAAAGTGAGGATGGTGGACAGGAGCATCCCCCCGATGATGACCCAGCCTATGCCGTTGCGCAGTTCGGCGCTCGACCCCGAAGCCGCCGCGACCGGGATCATGCCTATTATCGTGGAAACTGCGGTCATCAGAATGGGCCGTGTGCGCAGCCTCACGGCCCGGAGCAGAGCTTCGTCCACACCGTCCCCCTGTGAAAGCCGTTCATTGGCAAAATCCACAAGGATAATCGCGTTCTTCGCGACAAGCCCCACCAGCATCACCACTCCAAGCATCGCATAGATGTTGAGCGAGGTGCCGGAAAGGGCGAGCGCAGCTATCGCGCCGAGAACGGCGAGAGGAACCGGAAGCATCACTACGAGCGGGTCAGACCAGTTGTTGTAGAGTACGACAAGCGCGAGGTACATAAGGGCTACGGAAAGCAGCAGGGCAAGCCCCAGCACCCCCATCGACTCGGACATGGACTTCATATTGCCAGTGGCGGCGATTCTGACTCCCATCTCCTCCGCCCGGCTTCCGACCGCACGGATAAACTGCCGCGACACCGCCCCCGGCGAAAGTCCTGCGACGCCGGAGCTTAGAGTGGCGGACGGGTTGCGGTTGTAGCGCTCTATCCGTCCGGGGCCGGTGTCAATCGAGACGGTGGCGAACTGGGAGAGGCTGACGCTCTCGCCCCGTGAATTGATGAAAGTGAGATTGGAGACATCATCGGCATCATCGCGGTAAAGGGCATCGGCCCTGATGTTTATGTCGTATTCATATTCATCGCGGAAGAACTTGAGAGCCGCATTGCCCTGAAAGGCCATCTGGAGCGCAAGCCCCACATTGTCAAGCGTGAGTCCCAGCGCGGACATCTTGTCCCTGTCGACTCTCACCACCACTTCCGGCATACCTCCTCCGGTGGAAAGCTGCTGCTGGGCCGTGCCCGGGATGCTCCGCAGCACATCGAGCGCATATTCCCCGAAAAGCGCCACGGAGTCCGCCGAACTGCCCCAGAGAACATATTCCATCGCCGAACTGTTGGCCGCCCCGTGCAGCGATGCGTGGAATGTCCGCACCCCGGCATCCACCAGATGGTCAGCCAGCTCCCTGCGAAGCTCCATCGCCAACAGCTTTACGGATTTCCCCCTCCGCGAAGGCGGCACTGTCTTCACCCCCAGCTCCGCAAGGTAAGGAGTCCCCTGCGTGCTCTCGTTGCTGCTGTTGGTGAGCCCTGTCATAGACACGACTTCCGTGACCTCGGGCCTTTCCAGCAGGTAGTCTTCCGCCCTGCGGACAAAGACGGACGCTTCTTCGATGGAGATGTCCTTGGGCATCTCCAGAAGCACCGAGAACTCGCTCTGATCCACATCCGGCATAAACTCGAAGCCTATGAATCCCAGAGGGAAGAGGGCGCAGACGAAGAGGGTGAGCGAGAGTACGGCCGCCCCCACCATCTTCTTATGCGCCAGCGCCCGCCTGAGCAGCCCTTCGGCCCGGTCGGCGAAAAGCCCCACTCCCCTGTCGAAGCCGAGCAGCAGCCGTCCGGTGAGGCTTGAAGCGTCCGGAGCAGTGATTCTTCCGAACTTTGAAGTCAGCAGTGGCACGAGAGTGAGTGCTGCGAGGAGGCTGAGCAGAATGGAAAATATGATGACTCCGCAGAACTGTCGGAGGATGTCGGAGACAAGGCTTTCCGTCAGGGCGATGGGAAGAAAAACGATCACCAGCGCCACAGTGACGCTCACCACAGTGAAACCTATCTCCTTCATCGCGTCCAGAGTCGCCTCCACCGGCTTTTTCCCCATCTCCAGATGTCTGTGGACATTCTCTGTCACCACTATGGCGTCATCCACCAGCACACCTATCACGACTGACATCCCCAGCAGCGACATAAGGTTCAGGCTGAAGCCGAAAAGCCTCATCCCGATAAAAGTCCCTATGAGCGACACCGGCACCACGAACATCACAATCAGCGCGTCGCGCAGATTGTGCAGGAAGAGGAAAACCACCAGCGCGACCAGCAGAATGGCGAGCAGCAGGTCAGTGAAGACCGAACGGATGGACTCACGCGTGAAGCGGGAAGTGTCGGAAACTGTCCTGACGCTGAGGCCGGAGTCCGGATATGTTTTCTCAAGTGCGGCCGCGACCCGCGTCACATCGTCGCTCAAGCCTATGGCATTCGCGTCCCCCTGCTTGAAAATGTTGAGCAGGATGGTCTCTCCGCCGTTCACGCGGGCGATTCTCTTCACATCTTTCGCCGCCTCGACGACATCCGCCACATCTCCGAGCCTTATCTGGGTGCCGGAGGGAAGAGTTGCAAGCACGAGGAAGCGCATCTCGTCAGCCGAGACGAGTCTGCCCGACAGGCGTATGGAGGTCTGCGTACGGGGATTGCGCAGGCTGCCTGTCGGGAAATCTAGGTTGGAGGCGCGTATAGCCCCCATAACCTGCACAGGGCTCATTCCGAGAGCATCCAGGGCTTCGAGGTCCAGATTCACCTGCATCTCCCGTGGCCGTTCGCCTATGGACTCGACCCGGGCGACTCCCGGGATGCTCAGAAGTTCCGGGATAATCCTCCTGTCAACAAGGTCGCTGAAATCCTCCATTTCCAATGAGGAACTCAGGGCAAGGGTCATCACCGCCCTGTCATCTACCGTAATCTTGTTGATTGCCGGTGAAAGGACCGCAGGGGGAAGCTGTGCCCTGCGCGAGGCAATCCTGTTCCCGGCATCGGTCATCGCCTCGTCAATGTCGGTGCCGTACCTGAACGAGACGAACACCATCGCCATCCCCTCGAATGAGAACGAGCGCATAGATTCTATGCCCTGCAGCGACGACAGGGCATCTTCCAGCTTGCGGGTGAGCGAGCTCTCCACTTCGGACGGAGACGCGCCCGGATAGACAGCCGTCACGTTCAGTGACGGCGGAGTGAACTTTGGCATAAGTTCCGACTGCAGCGACCTGAATGCCAGGACACCGAGTATGCTTATCAGCAGAAAGAGCACCGTCACATAGATCGGCCTCCGTACGGACAGTTCGGATATTTTCATAATCCCGGGGATTTATCCGTTCACAACGGTTCTATGTATTGACAAAAGTTTTATTCGCTCACTATCCTCAGTTCAGCACCCTCCCCCACATTCATAAGCCCTGCCACTATTATCTCCTCACCCTCTTCAAGCCCCTCAAGCACTTCCACGCGATCTCCACGCATAGCGCCCAGCGTCAGAATGCGTCTGCTGGCCTTTCCGTCCCTGACCGCGTAGGCGACAGGGGACTTTGCGCTGCCGATGACCGCCCTGCGGGGGATGAGTATGGTCTCGTGTCCGCAGTCCTCGCAGAAATGCACTTTCATATACATTCCAGCCCTGAGCCTCGAATCCCCGTCCAGAAGCAGCTCCACCGGATAATTAAGCCCCCTGTCGCTCTTGAGTCCGATGTGCGCAACCCTGCCGGAGAAATCCTCTCCCGGCGCGTTTGCAGCGGCGGCCCGAATCTTCTGCCCCACGGAAAGAAGATGCAGCCGGTGTTCCGGGACATGGCAGATTATCTTCACGCGGCTTGCGTCCACAATCTCGAAGAGCGGCGAAGAAGGGGAAACCAGCGCCCCCACTTCCGCATATCGGAGGTTCACGATTCCGTCCATCGGAGACTTCAGCACCGCGTCCCCGCATCTGCGCCGGCTGACTGCGAGCCGGCTTTGAGCGGCAACAAGCTGCGTGCGTATGTTGTCAAGCTGCTGAAGCGTCGCCCCGCCGGCCTCGCTGGAGCGGCTCAGGCGCTGCTCGTCCTTTTGGAGAGCCACAAGGGCGGCTTCCGCCGCCATACAGTCGGCACGGAGGAGTTCGTCGTCCAGCTTGAGCAAAGGAGAACCCTTTGTCACCCGCTCCCCCTCGTCCGCATAGATTTCCGTCACCCGCCCGGATATGTCCGGACTCAGAGTCAGCTCTCTGAACGCCCGTGTCACTCCGTTAGCCGTAAACCCGTCCCCGAGCCGCGCCCTCTCCACCTTCACTGTAGACACGGGCACAGTCCTGTCGAGCACGGCCTCAGAAGTGCTTTGTTCTTTCATCCGTTTCCTGTTGGTCACCAATAAAGCCGCCATCCCGGCAAGAATCAGAGCGGCGGCGAGAACTCCTGCCGCCTTTTTCACATTCGTTTTCATGGCATTCCTATCGTATCAGCGTTCATAGCATTCACATCCGTTTTCACCTTGTGATTTCAGAGATTGTCCCGTCCGCCTTCTTAAGCTCGACATATGCTTTCATACAGCCTCCGAGAGCATTGACATAGTTCATCTGGGCGCGGATAAGCGCCGCATCTGCGTTCAGCAGGTCGGCGAGGGAGGCGAGCCCCTCCCTGTAATTGCCTTCCACCACTGTGAAGAGTTCCCTGGCCATTTCCCTGTTGCGCCGCTGCGACTCCATAGTCGTGAGACTCTGTTCAAGCGAGGACAGAGCATTGCCGTAGGCCATCGACAGCGACCGCGCCAGCATCTCCTCTTCGAGCAGCGAGGCCTCCTTTTCTATCTTGGCTTTCCTGATGCCCGCCGACTTCGACAGCCCGGTGAAAATGGGAAACCTGAGGTTCAAAGACAGCGCGGAAACGGGAAAATGGCGGAATGTCTCACCCCTGAACCTGTCCCCCATATAATTCATATTGTAGTGGGCGTTCAGGCTCAGAGCCGGCAGCGTCTCATAGACGGCCGAGCGGTACTGCAGGTCAAGCATTTTCTGTCTGGCCTTGAAAATCCTGAAAGGAAGCAGTCCGCTGACATCGAACGCTCCCGGATTCTCCCGGAAGAGCAGACTCTCCATCTCCTCTACATCCATTTCCGCCAGCTCAATCTCCCCGTCCATCGGAAATCCCATCCGGAGTTTCAGAAGGTTCTTCTGTATCACTATGGCCTGCATCATCGACTCTTTCTCCGCTTCCAGATTTGTCCTGTTCACCGCTATCTGCCGGATGTCCACAGGCCGGGCAAGACCGATTTCCTCGTTCGCCTCCAAGATGCGCACTGTCCTGTCCATCAGGGAAATACTCTCGTCGAAACGCTCCACGGCATAACTGAGAATCAGTATGGACCAGTAGAGAGACGCCGTCTGCGCGATGAGTTCCTCCCTTTCGGTCTCCTCCCCCATTCCGCTCATCCGGACTCCGAGTCCGGCAATGTCGAGCGCATTGAAGATCGGGAAGTTGAGTATCTGCTGCGAAAGCACGACCCCCCAGTTGGCATTCCAGTCCATTCCCATCGTCACCGTCATATACTTCGGCGCATTGGGGTCGCGCATAGCCTCCGGCAGCATAGAATTCACGAAATTAGGCATTGCGACGGTGGTCTTCCGTATGTTGTAGCTGATGCCGGACGATGCGCTGACCTGAGGCATAAGAGTCCCCGTCACCTCCTTCAGGGATTGTCTTGCCGCCGCACTTGAGAGCTTTCCTTTCCGGAGAGCGAGATTGTGCTCCAGAGCATAGTCGAGACATTCACGGAGCGAAAGCCTCTCCTGCGCGGAGACCGTCGAGATGCTCAACATCAGAGCGAGTGCCATTGTCCTGTAAATCATAGATATATCCGTTTTCGCCAATTATTAACAATATTGTCTAACGATGCCGTTAGTGCAAATGTAAGTCAATTTCCCGGAAAGGCAAGAGTTTTTCAGAATTTTGTTACGGTTGAGAAAAATATTTGCGGATTTACAAATATATGTGTACTTTCGCGGATTGCAGGAAAGTTTGACAGCAAATGGTATTATTCCCTCTTTTCTGCATGGGTATTGTTTAACTAAATTTTTTCTGTCATGAAAAAGGTATTCATGTCTCTGGCATTTGCGGCCGTTGCGCTCGCATCTGTTTCTTGCGCATGCAACAACAATTGCTGCAAGAAAGCCGAGGCTGCCGAAGAGCCTTGCAAGGAGTGCTGCGATTCATGCAACACTTGCTGCACAGCTTGCGACAGCACAGTCGTTGCCGAGTAATTTCCCGGCAACATGACCTAAGCGGGAAGTTTTCCGCAGTTGGAGATATTGTCCTGAAAGGAACAATATCTTTTTTTGTCATCCGGAACAGGATAT
>CAVDEO010000026.1:0-12418 GCA_963607915.1 bacterium | reverse complement strand
TATTTCCGGCAAACGCTTATTCTGAGACTGCCATATGGCGACAAAAATCAAAACGGCGTGGTTCTGCACGTCATGCGGGAACGAGAGTCCCAAATGGATGGGACGGTGTCCGGCCTGCGGGGAATGGAACACAATGGTCGAAGAGACTGTGGCGACCGGGAAGAAACCTTCCGCAGCGGCCGGCGTGAACTCTGCGGGGACGGTGTCGAAGCCCCGCCCGCTGTCAGCCGTGGAGACCGGAGGCGAGTCCCGAGTCTCACTGAACAACGCGGAACTTGACCGCATACTCGGCGGCGGGATGGTCGAAGGGTCTCTCGTGCTTGTGGGCGGCGAACCCGGCATCGGGAAATCAACCCTTTCGCTGCAGATTCCTCTGAACTGTCCGAATCTCAAGACACTCTATGTCACGGGCGAAGAGTCCGCGAAACAGGTGAAGCTCCGTGCGGAACGGCTTGCCGCAGGTACGGGTTCAGGATCCGCCGACTTCTCCAACTGCCTCATCTACAGCGAGACCCTTATGGAAAACGTGATTGCGGAGGCACGCGCCCTTATGCCTGATCTCATGGTCGTCGATTCGGTGCAGACCATGTATTCCCAGGCCGTCGAGTCCTCGCCCGGTTCAGTCCCGCAGATCAAGGAGACTGCGGCCATGCTGCTCCGCTTCGCGAAAGAGACCGGAGTGCCGGTCATTCTCATCGGCCACATCACGAAGGAGGGGAGCATCGCCGGGCCGAAGATTCTCGAGCACATTGTCGATGTCGTGCTCCAGTTCGAGGGCGACAACAGGGGGGCGTACAGGCTTCTCCGCAGCATCAAGAACCGTTTCGGCTCCACCTCTGAAATCGCGGTGTTCAAGATGACGGGCGTCGGACTTGCCGAAGTCCCCAATCCGTCAGAACTGCTGATTCCCATGCATGCGGACAATCTCAGCGGCATCGCGGTCGGTGCGGTTCTCGACGGAACGCGCCCCTTTCTGATTGAAGTCCAGGCGCTTGTGAGCACGGCGGCCTACGGCACGCCGCAGCGCTCCGCCACAGGTTTCGACACCCGCCGGCTGAACATGCTTCTGGCCGTCCTGGAAAAACGCGCAGGCTTCAAGTTGAGTGTCAAGGATGTCTTTCTGAATATGGCCGGGGGGCTCAAAATCACCGAGACGGCCTGCGACCTCGCCATCGTCAGCGCCGTGCTGTCGTCCAATCCCGATTCCGTCCGACATCTGTTTTGCCGGTGAGGTGGGTCTGAGCGGAGAAATCCGTCCGGTGGCTCAGACCGAAAGGAGGATTGCCGAAGCCGCGCGCCTGAAATACCGCCGCATCTTCATCTCCTCCTTCTCGAACCTCGACTTCTGTTCCGGGGACATCGAAATCGTACGCGTCGGTGACATTCCGGAACTCTGCCGTCACCTTTTCAGGCCGGCGCGACAAGGGAGCGTATGAAACTTACACCTTGTCGAGGACATTCTTCCTGAGAACCGGGATGTGGGCGATCCGATAGACGCAATGCTGCGGGAGAAGGGAGCAGAAGACCACGGCGAGTTTGGCGATGAGGGTCGGTACGATGATGCGCCGGCCGCGGAACATGGCGGCGAGAGCCTTGCGCACAAGGGTCTGAGGGTAAATCATCACGCCGAGCCTGTGGGCGAGCTTGCGGAGGTTCGGGGCGAGCTTTATGAGCGGAGTGTCGACGGCTGAAGGGCAGACGGTGGTGACCGTCACGCCGTAGTCGCGCATCTCGTGCCAGAGGGAGGTGCCGAGACTCTTGAGGTAGGCCTTTGTGGCGGAATAAGTTGAAATTGTCGGATACGGGAGGTAGGCGGCGAGCGAGGACATGATGAGTATGCGCCCGGCTTCTCCGGGTTTCAGGCGGCCCGCACGGCATGCTCTGCGGCTTCCCGGCTTCGCTCCGGCAGCGACGGCCGCCGCGACACGCCCGGCCGAAAGCGCTTCCGCACGTTCTTTCATGTCATTTCCGAAAAGGCGGCAGAGGTGGGTGGTGGCGAGGCAGTGGACTCCCACAATCAGGTCGACTTTCTGCGCCGGTGTGTTGAAAAGCCTGTTGAACACCAGCATTCCGGCATTGCTCACCAGAATGTCAACCACATAGGCGTTTTCCTTCGTCCAGTCGTAGAGAGCCTGCGAGTTCTCGGACTTTGACAGGTCGGCATAGTACGGAACCGCCGTGACCCCGTATTCGGAGCGGAGCATTTCCGCGACTTTCCGGTTGTCTTCATCCCTGTTGCTGACTACGAGGATGTTATGTCCCTTTGCAGCAAGCTGTCTTGCATATTCGAGTCCCATTCCGGACGATGCGCCGGTCACGAGGGCGAAAGTTTTCTGTGATTTTTCCATATCTCCGCGCAAAAGTACGAAAATATTTGCTGACATACGCAACAAAATCACTAACTTCGCGAATTGGGGCTGTCTGATTCGGGCTTTGCCCGCCGACGCATATATGGAAGACAGACACCCGGAAGAACGGAATAAAAATATAGGATATGAGAAATCTGTATATTACAGACACGCTTTCGAGAAAAAAGGAACTTTTTGAGCCGATTCATCCGGGGCGGGTGGGACTCTATGTCTGCGGGCCGACGGTCTATGGGGAGGCTCATCTGGGGCACGCACGCCCGGGAATCACCTATGACGTCCTTGTCCGTCTGCTTCGCCATCTCGGCTATAAAGTGCGGTATGTCAGGAATATAACCGACGTGGGGCACCTTGTGGGGGATGCCGACGAGGGCGAGGACAAGATTGCGAAGAAGGCGAAGCTGGAGCAGTTGGAGCCGATGGAGGTCGTCCAGAAATATACGCTCGCCTACCACGAGTCGATGCGTTCGCTGAATGTCGCGCCGCCGTCGATTGAACCGAGGGCGTCGGCGCATATCATTGAGCAGGAGGAACTTGTGAAGAAGATTCTGGATTCGGGATATGCCTACGAAAGCAACGGTTCGATTTATTTCGATGTCGTCAAGTACAACCGCGACCACCGCTACGGCATACTGTCGGGCCGCACGCTCGATGACACGCTTGAGGGGACGCGCAGTCTCGACGGTCAGGACGACAAGAGGGCCGCATACGATTTCGCGCTGTGGAAGAAGGCCGCTCCGGAGCATCTGATGAAGTGGCCGTCACCGTGGAGCGAGGGCTTCCCGGGCTGGCATCTGGAATGCTCGGTCATGAGCGAAAAGTATCTCGGGAAGGAGTTTGACATCCACGGCGGCGGAATGGACCTGATGTTCCCACACCACGAATGCGAGATTGCCCAGAATGTGGCGTCGAGAGGCTGTTCCGGAGTGAAATACTGGATGCACAACAATATGATCACCATCAACGGGAAGAAGATGGGCAAGTCGCTGGGCAACTTCATAACCCTCGGCGAGCTGTTCAACGGGACGCATCCGCTTCTCGCCCAGGCCTACAGCCCGATGACGGTGCGTTTCTTCATCCTTCAGGCCCACTACCGCAGCACGCTGGATTTCAGCAACGAGGCGCTTCAGGGAGCCGAAAAGGGTCTGAAACGCGTGATGCAGGCCTACCGCGACCTCTGCGCCCTGTGCAAGAGCGCCGGCGTGGAGCATGTCGTGAAGGGTGAGGACGGGAATACGGCGGACGCTTTGAAATACGGCGAATTTATCACTGACATCGCACCGGATTCGTTTGCTGCCGCTTCCGGTCCGGCTGCATCCGTCGGCGCCTGGGTGTCGATTGCCACTTCGGAAGCCGTCGCCAAACTCTGCGAGGGAGTCTATGAGGCTCTCTGCGACGACCTCAACACATCAGTCGCCCTGTCGGGAATCTTCGAGGCTGTGAAGATGATAAACACGGCCAAGACCGCCAGGGAGGGGCAGCCGGGACATCTCGGCAAGGCGGAGCTTGAGACTCTGCTGCGCCTGTTCGACGACATTGTGTTCGGCGTGCTCGGACTCCGGGATGAGGAAACCAGGGGCGGCGGCAAGCCGATGGAAGTGATTGACGGACTTGTGAATATGGTGCTGGAGGAACGCAAGGCGGCGAAGGCGGCTAAGGACTGGGCCACGAGCGACCGCATCCGCGACAATCTCAATGCGCTGGGGATTGCCATAAAAGATACCAAGGATGGCACTGAATGGAATTTGGAATAATATGCTGAAATTTATTTCGTGGAATGTGAACGGGCTGAGGGCCGTGTGCGGGAAGGGCTTCGCGGACATCTTCATCGGGTTTGACGCCGATTTCGTGTGTCTTCAGGAGACGAAACTTCAGGCGGGGCAGATTGACCTCGAATTTCCGGGCTACCGGAGTTTCTGGAACTATGCCGACAGAAAAGGATATTCCGGGGTCTGCGTATATGCCAGACAGGAGCCGCTTGCCGTGCACTACGGAATCGGACGCGACGGACACGACAGCGAAGGCCGCGTCATAACCCTCGAGATGCCGGACTTCCACCTTGTATGCTGCTACACCCCGAACTCCCAGAACCCGGACACTCCCGGCGAGCTTCCGAAAAGGCTCGACTATCGGATGGAATGGGAGGACGCGTTCCGGGAATATGTGAACGCATTGCACGACGGGGGCACACCGAAACCGGTAATCATCTGCGGCGACCTCAATGTCGCCCACAGGGAAATCGACCTGAAGAATCCGAAGACAAACACGAAATCGGCCGGATTCACCCCGCAGGAACGGGCTAAGATGACCGAACTGCTCGACAGCGGCTTCATCGACACTTTCCGTCATTTCCATCCCGACGAACGCGACGCCTACTCCTGGTGGTCCTACCGGATGAAGGCCCGCGAAAAGAATGTGGGCTGGCGCATAGACTATTTCCTCGCTTCCGCAGAACTCGCCCCGCGCCTCGTCTCAGCCTCCATCCTTCCCGGAATCATGGGATCAGACCACTGCCCAGTGGAACTGGTGATGAAGTAAAGTGCTTAGAACTCGTAGTCACAGCAGATGGGATAGTGGTCGGAGATGTGGGCGAGTCCGTAGGCCGACGGGCTGTCGAGGGTGCGGTAGCGCAGAGGCGTGGCATTGCGGGAGAAGATGTAGTCGAGCCAGAGGCTGCGGGCTGAATCGCTGAAGCCGCCGTAGGTGCGGTGATCATCGGTTTCCTTCGCATTCTTGCGGGCGTCGTCCATCCAGCCGTCGTAGGGTTCGAGGAACTGTCCTGTCTTTTTGTCCCGCTGCGAGTTCATGTCTCCGAAAATGAAAACGACTGACTTCTCCCCGGCGATTTCCTTCATCTTCGCGACATTCAGTTCCGCCGCCTTCTGCCGCGCCGTCATTCCGCGATGGTCCATGTGCGTGCAGAAACACCAGAAATCCTTCCCTGTCCGCCTGTCCTCAAGGTGCACCCAGACCGTAATGCGGCGGTTGCCGTCCCAGCCCTTGGAAACCTTCTCCGGAGTGTCGCTGAGCCAGTACATCCCCTTGTCAAGCAGCCTGTAGCTGTCCCGGAGCCAGAAGATGGCCTCGCACTGCGACTCCTTCAGACCTCCCTCCTTGTCCTCGGCATAACTGTCATACTCCGGAAGCTCGCCCCGGAGATAGTCCAGCTGAGGCCAGCGTGGTTCGTTCAGACCGAACACATCCGGATTTTCCGTGCGTATCATCTTGATTGAAGCGAATTTGCGTGCGTCCCAATCCGCAAGCCCGGTGTCTTTCGGTGTCGTCATCCTGATGTTGTAGGAAATCAGCCGGAGCCTTGTCACGGCATCCTTCTTCCGCCTGCGTCCAGCATCGGCGACTGTAAGCGTCGAGACGATGAGTACGGCGGCGAGGCATATTTTCAGAAATCTTTTCATTTTTCACGTCCTCCGAAAAAATGGTCAATGACAAGAGCCACGGCGGCATCCCCGCTCACGTTGCAGGCCGGGCCGTAGCCGTCAAGGGCGAGGTAGATTGTCATCATCAGCGCACACTGCTCCGGCGTGAACCCGAGAATCGACTCAAGCAGCCCGATTGAGGCCATCAGCACGCCGCCCATCACCCCAGGAGCGGCGACCGCTGCGACTGCCTGAATCAGTGCGAAATTGATGAACACTCCGGTGGTGATTTCGACACCGCACATATAGGCCACGGCGACAGAAGTGACCGTGAGCTTTATGGTCGAGCCGCACATGTGCACCGTGGAGCAGAGCGGAATCACGAAATCGGCGATGTCCTTGCGCGTGCCGTTCTTCATCGCGCATTCGAGCGTGACGGGAATCACGGCCGAGCTTGAACATAGCGAGAAACCCGTAAGGTAGGCCGGAATGATGTTCCACAGGCACTTGAACGGGTTCTTCCTGGCAATAGCGCCGGCGATGAGGTACTGGAGCACGAGGTAGCAGATTGAAAGGGCGACTCCCGTGGCGATGATTTTCACTCCCGAGCCCATCACGACCGAAAGTTTTCCGGAGGCGCTCATCTCGCACATCATCGTGAAGATGTAGAACGGGAGGAAAGGGATGACGGCCTTCTCGATTGTGAGTTTCACGATGTCTCCGAATTCATCGAAACCCTTTTTGAGTGCCGTTGAATTTGTGAATATTATCCCGACCCCCACCATGAACGACAGGAGCAGAGCCGTCAGAATGTCACAGATCGGGGGTATCTTCAGCTCGATGTAGGGAGTGAAAGTCTTGCCGGCGGAAGTGTCCGCGGAAAGTTCCCCGATGTCAAGATAGTGCGGAAGCAGGGCGTTCGCGCAGCCGTAGGAGAAGAATCCTGCGCCGACCGTCGAAAGGTAGGAGATGAGCATCACGGCGATCAGCATCTTTCCCGCGCCCTTCCCGAGATTGGCCACGGAAGGGGTCACAAGCCCGAGCACCAGCAGCGGCACGATGAACTTGAGAATCTGCGCGAAGAGCGCGTTGAAAGTCTTGAGTATGCGCACGAGCACGTCCGGCGCGACAAGGCCGAGCAGAGAGCCGAGAACTATGGCTATCAGCACCTTGGGGAACAGTCCCAGTTTTATCTTCTTCAGTTTCATATTAATCTGACTGATTCGTTGCCGTCCGGCAGGTCAATTCTTCATTTCTTTGCAATCCTTGCGGCCCAGCCGCCTCCCGGAGCCATATTCACGGAAACTTTCCTGTCGGCGGGAAGCGTCTCCACCACCCGTTTATAGTCGGACGCAATCTTTCCGGCATTCACGCCGTCCCGGAAAATCTCAATCTCATACTCCCCTTCCGGCAGGAAACCCAGGTCGAGCGTCATCTCGCGGGCGGACCAGTCCGTCATCGCCCCCACATACCAGATGTCGCCCGAGCGCCGTGCCATCGCGACATACTGCGTGACTTTCCCGTCAATCGCGACAGTCTCGTCCCAGACGGTCGGAACCGCGGAGATGAAGTCCGTACACTCCTGGTTGGCCCTGTAGTTCGTCGGAGAGTCGCACATCATGTTCAGCGGCGACTCAAAGATGACATATTCCGCCAGCTGACGGCAGCGCGTGCCCTGGCTCATCGGCTCGGAACGCACAGGGAAATAGTTCTTGCGCGTGGCATTGCGCATCGCCCCCTGCGTGTAGTCCATCGGTCCGGCCACCTGACGGATGAACGGGATGGTCACGTCGTAGGTCACCTGATCCACAGAAGGGTCGCTCCATTTCATCTGCTCAAGCCCGTGCACGCCCTCGAAGTTCACGACATTCGGATAGGTCCTCTGAAGGCCTGTAGGCTTGTAGGAGCCGTGGAAGTCCATCAGCAGGTGATACTTTGCGCACATCTCCGCCGCCCTGCGGAACCAGTCGGTCATCGGCTGGTCGTCCCGGTTCATGAAATCCACCTTGAAGCCCTTCACCCCCATCTCCGAGTAGTGCCGGCAGACATTCTCCATATCCTTGGCGAACGGCCACCACCCGGCCCAGAGTATGATTCCCACTCCGCGTTCTGCGGCATACGGGACGAGTTCCGAAAGGTGTATCGCAGGAACTTCCTGCATAAGGTCGTTGGCATATTTCACGGCCCAGCCCTCGTCGAGAATCACATATTCGATGCCATTCTCCGAGGCGAAGTCGATGTAGTGGCGGTATGTCTCGTCATTTACTCCCGTCTCGAAATCCACGCCCTTCAGATTCCACGCGTTCCACCACTCCCAGGCGACCTTGCCCGGCTTCACCCACGACCAGTCGGTGTCAGCGGCGGAAGTCGCGAGTTTCCAGACGATGTCGGAATCCGTAAGTTCCCTGTCCTCGGAGGAAACGACGATGACGCGCCAAGGGAACGGCGTCGCGCCGTCAAATTCGGCGATATGGTTCTTCCTGGTATATACCATCTCCTGCACCATGTTGTGCCCGCCGATTTCGGTCTTGTCGGGAATGCGGGCGAAATAGCCGCTGAGCGTCGTCTCCCCTCCTTTCTTGTAGTTGTAGAGGAACATCCCGGGGTAGTTCATTAGGTCGGCCTCAGTGAGCACGACTTTCTTTCCCTGCGGACATTCGACCAGAAGCGGGACTATGCTCCAGCGCTCCTTCCATCCCGAAAGTTTCGAGCGGGTGTAGGTACACTGGAAATCGTTGACGAGTATGTCTTCGAGGCTGCCCTTCCATTTCTTGTTGATATATGGAATCTGAGCGTCCCAGTCTCCCGCGAAACGGAAATCCGCCTGTTCGTCGATGACGGAGAACGGAGTGCGGGAAAGGGATATGAACCTGTAGGCGCAGGCGTCGTCGTAGGCACGGAATAGCACCTTGCAGGCTCCGCAGTCAAGTTCGAGTTCATTGAAGTTTTCGCGCACCTCGGACTTCTTGTAGGCCACGGCCTTGGAACAAACATCGACGCTACGTTTGCGCGCACGGCGAACCTTCGTGTCGGGGCCGCCGTAGAGAGTCCCGTCGCCGAGCGTCATCGAGGCCTGCGACCGTTCAAGCAGCGGAGTCCCCTCGTGGAGCACGTCGTAGCGGATGCCGCCCACGGTTGAGATGTGCATTTCGAGTCGCCCGTCAGGAGATTTTAGGGTATATGCCTTCGGCGCGGCGGACAGGGATGAAGCCGCCGCGGCCATAGACAAGATAATGGCAGTTATTGTTTTTTTTATCATAATATCTATCAGAAGCTGATGACTGACGGAGGACTGAGATGTCAGAAGCGGAACGTACAAGTCACAGGATAGTGGTCGGACACGAAATAGACGCCGTATCCGTGGCCGTTGACAGTACGGAAATCCAGGGCGTCCGCGCCCCTGAACCATATGAAGTCGATATTTCCTATGGCCTTGGAATACTCCTCCTGACCGTCCGTTTCCGGAGACTGGAAGCCGTTGTAGCTTATTCCCCCGTCGGAAAGAGCCGCCTCTTCGCGTGCGGACCACATATATTCAGACAGGGGTTCCAGGCTTCTCGGGCCGTTGCGCGTCGCGCCGTCCTTGAGCGAACAGTTCAGGTCGCCCACGAGAAAGACTGCGGCATCCTTCTCCGTGACGATTTTCTCAATCTGAGCCACGGCGAGTTCAGAAGCCTTGCGGCGTTCCTCGATGTTGTAGTGCTTCGCGCCGGTGTCCGGGTCGATTATTTCCGTAGGGTCGTGGGTGTAGTGGGTGGCGAAGAAATAGACGAGGGAACCTGTGGCCTTCACCGAAAGTTTCACCCACAGACAGCCGCGGACCTGCCAGCCGGATGCCCCCATAGGATAGTGGCAGGGCTTCGACGGATCCTGTTCATTGTAATAGAACACGCCCCTGTCAAGCAGGTCGAACCTGGATTTGCGGAACATTACGGCATTGGCCGGAAGCTGTTCATCGGTGACGGTCGGGTCGGAGCCGTCATATTCAGTCACACGGTACAGTTCATATTCCGCCGCCACGGAAAGATCCGCCGCCACGGCATCGTTGAATTCCTGCAGGCCTATGATGTCCGGCTGGGTGTCACTGAGCATCGCGATGTAGGCGTTCGCACGGTTTTTCCACAGCTGATACCATTGCGTGTCATACATTGAATTGCGCACATTGGACGACATCACCTTGATTTCCGTCTTCTCCCTCTGCGGCAGATCCGAAAACTCGGTCACGGCTTTCTCCGGTTCCGCCTTGGAACACATCGTCAGAAGCAGCAAGGCGGCGGGAAAACTTAAGAAAGCTCCTTTCATATCAATTGTATCTTATTGCAAAATAATCAATTCCGTTGCCGGATTTCTTCCCTGAAGGAGCGATTCCCTCACAGAAGTCCGCTCCGTTGGCCACACGGCTTGCAGGGCGCAGACGGATGTAGACTTTCTCCTGTCCGAGCATCTCGAGAGGCAGAGGAAAGTCATACTGCTTCATCGCCGGAAGCTGCCAGTCACGCTCGGCGCCGTTCACGATTCCGTCCGGAACCACATAATCGGCAATCTTCGTCCACGCTCCGTCGTCCGACAGGTCTCCCGTAAGCGACCACCACGCGCTCCAGAAATAAGGAGTCGTTCCGACGGCGTCGGTGACAGCCCCGCAGGTGGAAAGCTGCATCGACAGGTGCGAGGCGCTTATTCCGGAGGTGGAGAATGAAATCAGCCACGATTCCGCGCCGGACGTGTCGTCCTTCCACCATGTCAGGGCACGCCATCCGTCATAGATTTTCGAGGAGACTCCGTCTATTGTGTTGGCTCCGTTGCTGCCCACCTTGCCCTTCCCGTCGCTGTTGGTCTTGGAATAGTCAAACACATAACCGGACGGGAAAGAGTATCCGAGAGGCTCCTCAAGAGACGCGTCGCATCCGATATGGTTCTTGAAAGGCTCAGTCCCGGCGCTTGTCCCCACCTGTCCTATGTAGTTGGCGGTTGAAGGGCAATGCACCACGGCGGTTCCGGACGTGTGGCAGAAGCTCGCTTCCGGCTGTCCCTCAGTCGCATAGAAACAGCTCCGCCCGTCGACGGTCTTGAACTCAGATGCGTAGCGGAACTCCGCCAATATGGTCGAGAACGACTTTTCGCGGTCGAAAGCGATGTCGGACCAGGACTGGTGCCGAATCTGGTAGCGGCCGATATCTCCGTTCAGATCGTCGTCATAAGCATCCGCGTACGCATAGCCGGTGAACTGCTCGTGGACAATCACTCCCGTCAGCGTGCCCGAGCCATATGGGAGTCTCACTCCGTCGCGGCGGTAGGTGCAGGTGGTGTTGGTGAGGGTGTAGATGCTGCTTCCGTCGATGTCCCGCACAAGTCTCGGATACTTCGACAGGAAACCTTTCCCGCTCGCGAGCGTGTAGGCTTCGTTCACAGGTGCGAGAGGTCCCTTGCGGACAGGAAACTCGCAGTCTTTCAGAGTCACCTGGGTGTAGATGTCGTCGTCCGTAAGTTCAGAGATAGATTTCTCCTTCCCGGGAACGGCGCTTGAGAGACCGGACTCGCGGCCTATGATGTTGGCGGAGGTGAAACCGCTGATTCCGTAACGCTCTGGGTCTGTGTCAAGACGGAGAGCCGTGCCTTTAAGCAGCAGCGTGGCCTTGTCATAACGCTCGAAGATGTTGTCCTCTTCGCTGACGGTCTCCACAAGGAAACCGCAGCTGCCGTCAAGGCTTTCGATGCAGAATTTCTTCCGGCAGGAACTGTGGTCGGTGCCGGTGGTGGAAACCTTTTCGTTTTCACCAGAGTTCCCGCCGCTTCTGTCGCTTACGACATAGCCTTCAATTATGACATAGTCTTCAATCTCCACGGATTTCCCGGCGGAGGCGAGGGCGCGGACATCACTGAAGCTCATCGTCTTACCGAGTCCGTTGTCAGATGTCTTCTGAATGAGGTACAGGGTCTGTCCGTACCGCACTCCGAATCCGTCCTCATAGAAAACTTCCACGGAAGCGGTGCGCAGGGAGGACGCGTCCGGGTTCGCGGTGTAGGCGACATCTATCTTCCCCTCGCCGACCGTCAGGGAGGAAACCCATTCCTCGGCTCCGGTGTAGCTGATGACGGTCTGAATGGCGCTGACATCATCCACGTTGGTCTCGAAAGCGACGCTTCCGATTCCGGCCGCGTCACCGTCCAGCACGAGGGAACTTGACGCGAGTTTCACGCTCGGGGTACGCTTGCCCTCCTGTTTCACGAAGATGGTGTCCACCTTGGAGGGGCAGGACACGATGAGTTTCACGCTGCGGGCATAATCTCCGTTGACATCGCATTCGATACGGAATTTCCCGTCACCGTCGAAAGCGATCTGCCTGCATATCTGCCAGGTTCCGCAGTCACGGATGCGCATCCAGTCCACCTCGGAGTCGAAGTAGCTGACCGTGCAGTTCTGGTTGGAGAGGACTTCGACCACGGTCTTCAGGTCGGTGACCACCTTCCCGTCCTTGTACTCGGCCTTAGCCGGAAAAACTATCTCCTTCTCGGATATGCCGAACTCGGTGAATTCGAATTTTTCGCTGTCCAACGCGGTGCAGGCGGCAAGCGCCCACACCAGCGATGCGACAGACAGGATATTCGCTGTTGAGTTGAATTTCATCTCTGTCATTTATTGTATTTCACAGCGACCGCTCCGAAGCGGAAGTACTG
>CAVDEO010000025.1:0-23132 GCA_963607915.1 bacterium | reverse complement strand
AAGCCTTTGAAATGCAATAGATTTCAACCCGGACGCGAATGATAGCCGCTGAAAAACTGCGATTCTTCTCAAAATGATTTTCGGGGAGAATTTTCCGTATAAAATTGCCCCTTCCGGGGTCGGGCGGTTCGTACCTTAGCATCACTTAATGACCTCGGGGCCGTGTGTACAGGGTGCATGGCGTAGCCCTGAGCAGATTGATGTTAAGTTAATTTACTATAAACCACTTAATTAACATTTCTTTATGAAAAAAATCTCTTATCTTTTGGGCGGCCTCGCTCTTCTGCTGGCCGTTTCCTGCAACAAGGAATCCGAGATTGTCTATTCGGAGAATCCGTTGAAGTCCATTTCCGTGACAAGCGGCGATGAGACCGTGAACGGAGTCGTTTCCGACACGGACAAGTCAATCCACTTCACTTTCAACAACGCCGAGAATTTCTCCAGCTGCGACGTGACTCTCGAACTCAATGATGGTTGGACGCTCAACTATCCGACCTCGCTCAAGGGCGTGAACCTTCAGGAAACTCCGGTGTTCCGTTTCGCCGACCACAACAATGCGGTCGTGAGGTACACGGTTTCATTCTCTTCAAACGCGTTCCCTATCGTCGACGCGTCCAAGATTCAGGTCAAGGGTCTGAACGCCGGCGAGGCGATAACCGTGGACAACACAACGAAGACCATCACAATCAAGTTCAACGAGGGGACGATGGACTTCAACAACATCGAACTCGTATTCAACGAGGGTGCGCTTCAGGAAGGCGTGGAACTCCCGGAGAGTCTCGTCTATGACTTCGCTCAGGGCAACTCACAGGATCTCGTTCTCAAGCTCGGTGGCGACCGCGTTTACAAGGTGGTTCTCGATGTGACATCATATGTGACACCTCTTGAACAGATGGGCTTCAGCGATGTTTCTTCAGCTTTCGTGACCGCCGACCAGTCCTTCATCAAGGTTTACTCGGCTTCAAAGATTGCGAGTGTTCCAGTCTTCCTTCTTGAAACAGCGGACTGGAGCAACTGGGCCGGTTCCTGGATTAAAGGCGGCGGATGGCCAAGTGAGAATGCATGGTATAACGGCGCTCATGCGGAGGATGACTTGTATGCCTTCCCGGGGGATTGGGCTTCAGACCGTCCGACAATGAACTGCTTCGGAAACATAGTGATAGTCACCGTGGATGCCGGCAAAGTTACTGCGGACCTCAAGGCTGCGGCAGACGGTGTTGACCCGACTTCAATCAACAGCGCGATTGTGGCGAGCGGCTGGGTCAATAAACACGAATCTCAGGTGTCCTATCTTGTCCGGGACAACGGAACTACGGTAAATACCCCAGAGTCAGGATGCGAGGCGGCATATCGTTCTTCTGTTCTGGTCAAGGACGGTGTTGTCTCTTTTGCGACCGCCGGAGAAAAGTCAGACGGATTTTATGCCATTCCGTTCCAGTCAGAACTGCCGAATGCTGAAGCGACACTGAATGCTGCCAACGAGAAGATTGAAGCGCCGGACATCGCCTGGGTTCAGGCTTGGGGTGTCCGCGACGGCAAGGCAATGGGCTACAATGACTACATCAACAACGACGGTACTCAATATATGCACGCGCCGGGTGTGTTCGGTATGGGCTATGAGGGCATCTATCGTGTCCGTAATCTTGTGGGAACTACATATGACGGAAAACTTGCATTCATGATCAATGAAGGCGGTGCTTTCTCCGGAGACGGTGTCACCGGTCTTGAACCTAATGGATATCCCGGCTATGCTGATTTCTGTTTCAAGGGATATTCTCTCAAGCAGCTGCTTTGGATTGCCCAGAAACTCGGCTGGAGGAATGCCGCCGTGTTGGGTTCGGTTTTCGAAGAAGTCAGCGGCACTTTCTGCCCGTCCCTCCTCGTGAACGGCAAGTCGGTAATCGAGAGTCTCACTCCGACAGCCACCACCTATGTTCTCGCGGTTGACGCGAAGTAGCGGACATATAGGCATAAACTGATGACACATTAACAATAACCGGCAATGATGTTCAATACGACAGACAAAAAGTGGGGGAGGTATGAAAGTCCCTCCCTACATTGCGAGAGCCTTCGCTCCGAGAGCGGTTTTGCATCGAGCACCAGTTCCTCCATCGCCCCGTGGGTCGATGATGAAGGTGACGATGCCGTCATTTTCTGACACTAAACTCAATGAGACTATGAAACGATTTGTATTTGCCTTGAGTTTGATGTCAACAGCATTAAACTTCGCTGCTTGTCAGAAAGACTTGCAGGAGACTCAGGAGCCATCCCGGAAGAGCGGAGGCGCAGTGGATTTTGAACTCTTTGCCGGTGTTGTCGGTGTGAAGACCGCAAATGACGGTCTTGTGACAAATTGGACTGCGGAAGACAGGATGAATGTTTTCCACACCTCTGACGGGGGCATGGTCTCCGACGGGGAATTTACTCTTGCCGATGCGGCCACCGGCCGTTTCACGGGAACCGTTTCCGGGGAACTGACGGGTGCGGCCTGCTCGTGGTATGCGGTCTATCCCTATTCCGCGGCCTCCGAGAACCCCGCAGCGGTTTCTGTGAAGCTCGGCGGGAAAAACCAGACGCAGAACGGGAATTCCGCCACGACCCACCTTTGCGGCACCTCCCTTCCTCTTTACGGAGCGGCGGCTGATGTCAGCACAGGGGATCGGGTTTCCCTCACCATGACCAACCTGTGCGCAGTGGCCAGGGTTACGGTGAAGAACAACAGCGGTGTGCCAATAACGGTCGCCGATGTCGCCCTCACCGCCCCCGAGTCCATTGTAGGTGATTTCACCGTGGATATCACGGGCGAGACTCCCGCCTACACCGCTTCGGCTGCGGCATCATCGACTGTGACGCTCAATGTCAACGGAGGGGAGACCATCGCAAACGGCGGGAGCGCGGATTTCTACATCGCCCTGAAGCCGTTCAGCGCTGCGGCCTCGTCGCTCACCCTTTCAGTGAACGGCTACCGTAAGACTTCGGCCTCCGCAAGCACGCTGGCTTTCACCGCCGGAGCCTTCAGGACTCTGACTTTTGAGTTTGACAAGGCCATCCCGACACCGGAGTCCTTCGGATTCACCGATGTCTCCGCCGATTTCGTCACCGCCGGCCAGTCCTTCATCAAGGTTTACTCGGCTGATGCAATCAGCAATCTGCCGATTTCCATTCTGAGCACCAACTGGGATGGAAACTGGCAAAACGCCGTCAGCTCGACATGGGTTATGTATGGTCTTCAGAATCATGTCTATAACTGGGAGATATTGAAGGGTGATTGGGCTTATGGAGATGACAACTATGAGGATGATGTGTTCAGTTTCCCCGGTGATTGGGCATCCGATCGCGCCACGATGAACGGTTATGGTCAGATTGCCATTGTGACGATGGATCTCGGCAGCATAACGGCAGACCTCAAGGCTGACATCTCCGACCCGGCCTCGGTTTCGAGTGCGGTGGTCACGAGCGGTTGGGTCAAGGCTGCTGATACTGCGAGTAAGTTGGATTATCTGGTGAAAGACAACGGCTCGGTGGTAAATTATCCGGGCGACATCCCGGAGGGAACGAACACCATCAGTTGTGCTCAGAAATACAGGGCGTCGCTGATTGTGGATGACGGAGCGGTTTCATTTGCCACGGCGGGAGAGAAGTCTGACGGCTTCTATGCCGTTCCGTTCCAGAGCAGCAAGCCGGATGTGGATGCCGCGCTCGCTTCAGCCACGGAGAAAATAGATGCTCCGGATTTGGCTTGGGTCGCAGGATGGGGAGTGCGTGACGGAGAAGTTATGGGAAGGCTTGATTTCATCAACAACGACTCTGCGCAGTTCATTTCCGGAGAAGGTGTGCTTGGAGCAGGCTGGGCATCCAACTTCTACATGGTGCACAATCTCGTGGGGCTGACATATGACGGTAAACTGGCATTTATGATTAATGCTCCGGGTGTCTGCAATTGGGATGGTGCTTCGGGATATGTCGGAGTCAGCAATGCAGCGCTCTACAGTAATAATGGTTTCAACTTCCGTGGTTACAGTCTCAAGCAGATGTTCTGGCTCGCCCACAAACTCGGGTGGAAAGAGGCGGCGGTACTCGGAAACAGATTCTCGAATGTAGAGAGTACGTTCTGCCCGTCCCTCCTCGTGAACGGCAAGTCGGTAATCGAGAGTCTCACTCCGACAGCCACCACCTATGTTCTCGCGGTTGACGCGAAGTAGTTTGATTTTCCGGGGATGTCCGGCCAGGACACCCCCTTGAGTTCTTGATGCCGCCGGGCAGGTTGAGGCCTGCGGGCGTCCGGACATAAGATTTTTCGGGGAGCCGCCCCTGACCGGACGGCTTCTCGCCATTTTTGACGATTAGTTTTTGACGATTACTTACGCAGATGGATATGAATACGACACGAATTGCCAAGATTCTGTTTACGGTTTCTCTCTGCCTTGCGGGCCTGGGGCTGCAGTCCCGGGAACTGCCTTCGCAGGGAAGCCTTGCCGCCGTCCAGGCCCAGCCGACGGTCTATAAGGGACGCGTTCTGGATTCGAACACCGGGGAACCGCTCATCGGCGCTTCAGTGTTCATCAAGGGCACTCAGACCGGAGTCGGCACGGACATCAACGGCGAGTTCTCCATCACCGTCCCGGCGGGGGTGAAAGCCGTCTTCGAGGTCTCCTATGTCAGCTACCAGACCGTCGAGGTCACGGGCGTGAAGGGGAAGGACCTTGTCGTCACGCTCTCCGACGACATGAATATGCTCGAGGGCGTGCAGGTGGTGGCCTACGGGCAGCAGAGGAAAACCTCCGTCACCGGCGCAATCACCTCCATCGGTTCGGACGACCTCCTCAAGTCGCCGTCCGGGAGCGTGGCGAACTCCCTTTCCGGAGCGCTCACCGGCGTCTCCACCATCCAGACTTCCGGTCAGCCGGGAGCGGAAGACCCTGACATATATGTCCGCGGAGCCGGTTCCCTGACCAACGAGGCCTCCAAGCCGCTCATCCTCGTGGACGGAGTGGAGCGTTCCTTCTTCCAGATGGACCCGAACGAGATTGACAACATCACCGTCCTCAAGGATGCGGCCTCCACGGCGGTTTTCGGTGTGAGAGGTGCGAACGGAGTGATTCTCGTCACCACCAAGCGCGGCGAGGAGGGCCGGGCGAAAATCAACTGGAGCTCCTCCTTCGGACTCACCCAGGCCCTGAGACACCTCACCACCGCGAGCAGCTATGAGCACGCCAAGGTCTTCTCCGAGGCCCAGCTCTCCGACAACTGGAACGACCCTTCGACCCCGCTCACCTTCTCCGACACAGTAACCGAGATGTTCCGTCTCAACTCCGACCCGGTAATGTTCCCGAGCACCAACTGGGACGACTATCTCTTCAACAAGCTCGCCTGGCAGACCCAGCACAACATCACCGTCTCCGGCGGAGCGGACAGAGTCCGTTACTTCGTCTCAGTGGGCTACCTCTATCAGGACGGAATGCTCAAGAGCTTCGAGAACTACAGCTCAAACTACACCTACCACCGCTACAACTACCGCGCGAACGTGGATGTGGACCTGAGCAAGACGACGCTCCTGAAAATCAACCTCGGCGGAAGAGTGGGCAAACGCCACGAACCTAACGGCTACGGCAGCAACATATGGCAGTACATAACCTGGTGCACCCCTTACTCCAGCCCTGGATTCGTCGACGGGCACTACACTCGGCCTGTCGTGGGCGACTACATCCCCATCGGCGGCGGCTCTTCGGGTCTTGACCTCTACTACGGCTACGGCTACAACGAAAGCACGGCCAACACCCTGAACCTCGACCTTCACCTGAACCAGAAGCTCGACTTCATCACGAAGGGTCTGGAACTGAACCTCAAGGGTTCATATAACTCCACCTACACCCTCTATGTAAACCGCACTCCTACGGCTGCCGTGAAACGCTGGCAGAGCGTCAACTACAAGGGTCACTACACCCAGCCGGGAATGTCCATCGACAACCCGATGTTCGACAACGAGCACGTCTACATCACTTCCGGCGTGGACGACCTCAACGAGCCTCTGTCCTACTCTGACTACACTTCCCACGGCCGCAACTGGTACCTTGAGGGCAGCATCAACTACGCCCGCCAGTTCGGCAACCACGAAGTGACCGGACTCCTCCTCTACAACCAGTCCAAGACCTACTACCCTTCCAACTTCCCGGAGATTCCGACGGGGTATGTGGGCTATGTCGGCCGCGTCACCTACAACTGGAAGCGGCGCTACCTCCTCGACCTCAACGCCGGAGTGAACGGCTCCGAGAACTTCGCCCCGGGTCACCGCTACGGCTTCTTCCCGGCCGGTTCCGTCGGCTGGGTCATCTCCGAAGAACCGTGGATGGAGCCAGCGCGGAAATATGTGGACTTCCTCAAAATCAGGGCTTCCTACGGACTTGTGGGAAACGACAAATACAGCGGGGCGCGCTTCCTCTACCTCAACGGTTCCTGGAATCCGTCCCACTCCAACGCCAATTTCGGGAAATACGGTTCCTGGCAGTTCGGCTCGA
Organism: bacterium; assembly: GCA_963607915.1. Classification (GTDB taxonomy): domain Bacteria; phylum Bacteroidota; class Bacteroidia; order Bacteroidales; family UBA932; genus Cryptobacteroides. Next base: position 16,617 of record CAVDEO010000025.1, on the reverse strand, counting down.
TGTACAGCAGCGTGGTGCTGAAGGATGCCGTGGAGAACGCGGTGGGCAATCCCGTGGTGTCCTGGGAGAAGTGCCGGAAGCAGAACTACGGAATCGACCTCGTGATGTTCCGCCAGCAGCTCTCGTTTACGGCGGACTATTTCTACGAGCACCGCTACGACATCCTCTCCACCCGCAACACCCTCCCCGACATCGCGGACATAAACCTTCCGATGCTCAACCTCGGCGAGGTGGACAACTACGGATATGAACTTTCGCTCGGATGGAGAAGCAAGGCTGCGCACAACTTCAGCTACAACATAACCGGAAACTTCTCATTCTCACGCAACAAGATTCTCTATATGGACGAAGTTTCGCCAAATGAGGAATATATGGCACAGACAGGCCGCCGCACGGGCATGACCTACGGATTCATCTTCGACCGCTACCTCACCGAGGACGACTTCGACCCTGTGACCAAGGAGCTTCTCACAATCGACAAGGGAGGCACGGTGCCGCAGCTCACCATCGGTAACCCGCGTCCGGGCGACGCCCTTTTCAAGGACCTCAACCACGACGGGAAAATCAACGACGACGACAACACCTGGTTCGGATACGGCCAGAGACCGGAATATGTGGCCGGTCTCATCGCCGGCTTCAACTGGGGCAACTTCGGCTTCTCGATGCAGTGGACGGGCGCGTGGAACGCCTCCCGTGTGCTCGGCATCGAGTACAAGGAGCCTTTCGGGATGACCAACGACCGCGCCCTGCTGAAATATCTCGCCGACGGGCGCTGGACTCCGGAGAACCAGAACTCACGCTTTCCGCGCATCACATTCAAGAATAAGTCGTGGTACACCCAGAGTTCGGACATCTGGCTTATGGACGCGTCCTACCTCCGTCTCAAGAATGTGGAGCTTTCCTACAATTTCTCCGGCAAGTTCCTCCGTAAGATGGGCATCAGTTCCTTCCGGACCTTCATCAGCGGCTACAACCTGCTTACCCTCTTCTCCGAACTCGCGGACATAGACATAGACCCGGAGGAAATGACCGGCAGCGCCAACCTCAGCGGAGAATATGTCTACAGCTATCCGAATGTGAGGATATATAACATCGGATTCAACATATCATTCTGACGAAACGGAAATCCACCGATTTTCATTCCCATGGGAAAGGATATACATCATATATGTGTAAGATGATGAAAAAGATAAATTTGAATATGGTTTTGCGCTCCCTGTCGGCGGCATTTCTCGCGCTGCCCGTGCTTTTGGGGGCGGCAGGCTGCAACGACCTGCGCTTCGGCGACGCTTTCCTCGAGAAGGCTCCGGGAGTGGACGTCACGATAGACACCATTTTCTCTTCAAAACTCTATGCCGACAGGGCGCTCGTCTCAGCCTACAGCACAATGCGCTGCGGCTGGCCGGTGCACAACAGCGCCTGGCCGCTGAGCAGTGCCGGACGCTTCAACAACGGCGGGAGCTATGACCGTGCGTGCAGCCAGCTTGACAACGACAACTTCGACTCCATCACCGACCTGATGGAATCCCACAACGACTGGTCGAGCGGCGGACAGGAATACGCCAACGGAAACTACAGCGCCGACGCCGAGGACGGGGTCTCCTGGACCAAGATGGGCTTCGTCCCGGACAAGGAATACAACTGGGTGGGGATACGCAGGGCGTTCCTCTATATAGAGAATGTGGACAAGGTTCCCGATATGACGGCCGCCGAGAAGTCCCGGGGGAAGGGCGAGGCCTATGTGATAATCGCCTCCCACTATCTCGACCTCTTCCGCAACTACGGCGGAATCCCGCTCCTGAAAAGTTCCGTCGATGCGGCGAACGTGATGAGCTATGATTTCTCGCGCAAGACCGCCGAGGAGACTCTCGACTACATCGTGGAACTCTGCGACAAGGCCGCTCCACTTCTTCCGTGGACTGAAACTGCGGCGCGAAACGGACATATGACCAAGGCCGCCGCGATGGGTCTGAAATGCCGCGCCCTCCTTTTCGCGGCCTCCCCGGTCTTCAACTCGGGCGAACCTTACAGTGCCCAGACCCCGACCGCACGCCGGGCCAACGCGGACCATGTCGCCTCCGAGGACATTCCGAAGATGTACTGGTTCGGAGCTTACGATGCGGACCGCTGGCAGAAGGTGGCCGACGCCTGCAAGGCGTTCATCGACGAGAATGAGGCCAACGGCAACGCCTACGCCCTCGTATCCGCGTCGGGCACGACCTCGGACGATTACCGCAACGCCTGGAACACGAGCTATGCGGACAGGGGGAACGGTGAGATTCTCATCGAGACCGGCCGCCACTACGACACCTTCGCGAGCACCTACCTCCGCTGCTACTTCGGCGTTTCGGACGACCACGGCAACGCGGGACGAGGCTATGGCGGCGGATGCGTGACCCTCAATTTCGTGGACATGTTCCCGAAGACCGACGGCACTCCGGTGCGCTATGCCGACTGGGCGGGCGCTTCCGGACGCGACAGCAAGATTGAGGACGACCCGTTCCGCGACCGAGACCCGCGCCTCTACGAATCCGTGATGATAATCGGCGACCATTTCAGAGGCCGTGCGGCCGAGATGTGGGTCGGCGGACTCGAGAGGGGTGCGGAACTGCTCAACAGGGCGGTGACCGGATTCTGCTCGCGCAAATACATCTGGGACTATAACGACGAGACTTTCATGAACCGTTCGGCGAATTATTCCTACCTCCGTCTTCCGGAGATTTACCTCACCTACGCCGAGGCTCTGAATGAACTCGGGCGCAAGGACGAGGCATACGAATGGCTCAACAAGGTGCGCACGAGGGTGGGGCTGCCCGAAATGAATGACGCGCTTCTCGCCGTCACCCAGGCGGGGAAGACCCTTCCGACCTACACTGAGCCGCTTGCTGGAGACGCGCAGCTCCGCGAGGAGATTCTCGACGAGCGGGCCCGCGAGCTTTTCTTCGAGGAGAACCGCTGGTACGACATCGTGCGCTGGAAGCGTGCGGACATATTCCAGAAGACTCTCTACGGGATAAAGATAACCATCAAGAACGGAGTGCCGACCACCGACACCAACAACGACGGGGTCGTGGACGCGAATGACGACATCGACGCATACGCATCCACATTCCACTACTCCGCTCCGGCCGCCGAGGACGCGCGCTACTGGAAGACCCACTGGGACACCAAATGGTATTTCAGCGCGTTCCCGACTTCCGAAATCAACAAGGGCTACGGGCTTGTGCAGAATCCGGGATGGTAGTCCGGAATGCCGTAAAAGGCGGATTGCCGCGTATGCGGCTCAGAATGAAAAATATTATAATATGAGAAAAATAATTATATCGCTGTTTGCTCTTCTCGCGGCCGCCGCTTCGCTCCGGGGACAGGACGGGCTTGTGACGCTCCATGTCGTGGACGGGAAGGGGCAGCCTGTGCGGAATGCCGAGGTGCTGGCTCCGGAGATGTCCGCCCCGCTCACGACGGACGGGAACGGAACCGTGCAGTTCTATGCCGCGGAAGGCTCTCAGATTGAGATTTCAGTCTATAACACCTACTTCCGCAGGATTAGGGTCAGCGGAGAGACTATGACCGTTCCGCTTGAAGACCGCCACAGAGTCTTCTCCCTCGGATACGGCGCGGCAGTGAACAAGGAAATCAGCAGCCAGGCCCTGAGCGGCGCGACCCGCGCGGACTTCGGGGAGTCCTCGCAGACCCAGATAATGAACGCCCTCTACGGAATCATCCCCGGACTCGCCGTCCGCCAGAACGGAACCGGAGCATGGCCGAGTGACTGCGACCCGTCGCTGTCCGTCAGAGGCAACGGCTCGTTCAGCGGCAATTCGGTGCTTGTCCTCGTGGACGGAGTACCGAGAGAACCTTCCACCATCGACATCGATGAGGTGGAGAGCGTGAACGTGCTCAAGGACGCGGCGTCTCTTGCCATCTACGGCATCAGAGGAGCTGACGGCGCGGTCCTCATCACGACCCGCCGGGGCGGCAACCACAAGCTCAATCTCAAGGCGGAGTACTCTTTCGGAGTTCAGACCCCGTTCAGAATGGCTCAGATGGCTTCCCCGCTCGAATACGCCAATGCCCTCAACGAGGCTCGGAGCAACGACGGGCTTTCCCCGTGGTTCTCGGCCTCCGACGTGGCTTCAATCGCCGACGGCACGTCCTCAGTCATCCCGACAGCGGACTGGAACAGCCGCATCTTCCGCCGCGCCGGCTTCAACAACGAGGCGAAACTCACTATGGACGGCTCTGGGAAGCGCATCAGATATTTCGTCTATGCCGGCTACAACTCCAACCGGGGCTTCTACAAGAACACCGGGCTGCTCGAAGGCGTTGACAACCAGTACGCCTACGACGCGCTGAAACTCCGCACCAACCTCGATGTGGATGTCACCTCATCGACGAAGGTTCTCGTGAACCTCGCCGCAAGCATACGCCAGCTCTCCGGCCCGCAGTCGCGGAGCATACAGAGCTATTACACGGCTCCGAGCGTCGGTTTCCCGGTGATGTACAACGACATCTGGGCGCGCACAACCAAGTTCTCCAATCCGGTGCAGGACATTCTCGGCACGGCCGGCAGGGTTACGTTCTCGCGTTCGCTTTCGGCGGACCTCGCAATCCGTCAGGATCTTTCGATGCTCGTCAAAGGGCTTTCCGCCGAGGTCAGGGCAGCCTATGACAACTCTTCCGACGTGAACGATGACCGCAGTTTCGGCAGCGTGTACTACAATTTCAGCCCGCTCTACGATGCGGAGGGGAACATAAGCGACTACGAAGTCTCCCAGTACGGAAACGCCACGGAGATGGCCTTCAGCACCTATCTCAGCTCGCAGTATATGAGGATGGCGGTTTGGGCCAAGCTCGGCTGGAACCGCAGTTTCGGGGAGCATCACATAGATGCGGCCTTCCTCTTCAACCGCGACAAGAAGTCCCTCACGGGGGCGAACAGCAGTTTCTCCCACCACGACTACATACTTACGGCATCCTACAACTACGCCGACCGCTACCTTGCGACCCTGACCGCGACCGCCTCAGGCAGCAGTCTGATGCCGTCCGGAGACAAATTCCGCTTCTACCCTGCGGCATCTCTCGGCTGGGTCATCTCCAACGAGGATTTCCTCAAGGATTCGGATGTCGTCAACTTCCTCAAACTCAGAGGATCCTATGGTCTCGTGGGAATGGATTCGTTCCTTTCGTATGATATGGACATACAGTTCAACGGAACGGGCAAAAGCTACATCTTCGTCCAGCCTACGGTGACAAACGGCGCGACTGAAGGTTCTCTCCCGTCCACGGGCGTGCAGCCGGAACTGGACTCGAAGGCTGACATAGGCCTTGATTTCACCTTCTTCAAGGGACTTACGGGAGAGGTGGACGCGTTCTATAACCGCAGGCAATATATCCGCACCAAGGCGACGGGCACCGTTTCGGAAGTCTTGGGAATCGGCGCGAGCGACACATTCAACGGACGGACGACGAACTACGGAGTCGACGCCGCTCTGGGATGGAATCAGACGATAGGGGATATTTCATATTTTCTCAAAGGCACGGTTTCATTCGCCCGCAACCGCATAGACCGGATGGACGAAACATACCAGCCTTATGCCTACCTCTATCAGCAGGGCGGACAAATCGGCAGGTTCTACGGACTCGTCGCCGACGGATTCTATCAGAAGGCGGATTTCGACGAATCGGGCAATCTCTGGCCGGACCTTCCGGAGAACACTTTCGCGAGCGTGCAGCCGGGAGACGTGAAGTACCGTGACCTCAACGGGGACGGTAAAATCGACAACTACGACCGCTGCTACCAGCTCTCCGCCGTCCTCCCGGAGGTTTACTACGGCTTCAGCTTCGGACTGGAGTGGAAGGGGCTCGGGTTCAGCGCCCTTTTCCAGGGAGTGGGCAATTCCACGGTCGAAACGGCTCTTTCGAGCATCTACCAGCCGCTTTACGGAGGCGACAAGAACATCTCGAAGCATTATCTCGGAAGCTACTGGAGCGAGAACCGCACCACCGGAGTGAAATATCCGCGTCTCACTTCGCTCGACAACAAGAACAACTACCTCGCGAGCAGCCTTTGGACAGAGAACGGTGCCTTCCTGAAACTGCGCGAAGTGGAGATTTACTACGACCTTCCGCGCAGGGCGCTTGAAAAGATGAAGATGGACGGGATGAGGGTTTATCTCAGGGGCAACAACCTCTTCAGCATAGACCACATCCGCATTCTCGACCCCGAGGCCGTCAATTTCAACTACCCGACGGCACGCACGATTTCAGTCGGTCTTAAGGTTAATTTCTAATGGAGAAGAAGATTATGAAAATGAGGATATCTGGAATCATCGCTCTCGGCGCCGCCCTTCTGGGGGGACTGTGCTCCTGCTCCGACCTTGAACTCGGGGAGAGCCAGTACCACACCAAGAAATACCAGTTCAGCGACTTCGACAAGGTGAAGGAGGTGATGACGAATGTCTATGGCTACCTCGAAAGCGACTTCTGCTCCTTCCGGGAGTGCGCCACAGACGATGCTGTCTATGCGAACAGCCCCGACACGCTGAGCAAGTACTACGACGGCAGCTGGTCCGCGAACAATGTCGTGGACGACAAATGGGCGCATTATTACAGCGGCATCCGCGCCGCGAACTATCTTCTGGAGAACTGCCCGGAGGACTTCGAAATCGCGAAATGGAACGAGCAGTACACCTACTACATCGAGCAGCTCAAGAACTATCCGTGGGAGGCGAGGGCTCTGAGGGCGTACTTCCACTTTGAACTCCTCAAGCGCTATCAGAACATAATCCTCGCGGACAGGACCTACACTGTGGCCGAGGTCAACGGTCTCGTCCCCGCGACCTACGAGGAGAGCGTCCAATGGATCGCCTCCGAACTCGAGGAATGCGCGAAGAATCTTCCAGCGACCTACTCCGGGACATATTATTCCGAACTCGGCCGCGTGACAAAGGGCTTCGCCCAGGCCGCCCGCGCCCGTGTGCTCCTCTACGCTGCAAGCCCGCTGAACAACTCCGCCGCATCGGCCCGGAAATATGCCGAGGCCGCACAGGCGGCGCAGGAGATAATCGCGGACTGCACGACATCAGCCTCCCCGCGCTACATCCTCATGAGCCAGAAATACAATGCCGAGAGCAAAGATCTCATCTTCGGGGTCCGGGAGTCCACATCCTCCACCTATGAGGCGGACAACTTCCCCGTGGGCTACGAGGGAGGAAACTCCGGCACCTGCCCGACCTTGAATCTCGTGGAATGCTTTGAAAGCGGCGACCCGCGCCTTGCCGATGCGGTTCTGTGCAACGGCGACAGTTTCAAGGGAGAAGCCGTGGAGAGCTTCTATGGAGGAAAGAACGGACAGCCCAAGGACAATGCCTCGCCGACTTCGTTCTATCTGAAGAAATACATTCAGGAGGCGACGAGTTTCACCACCGGGAACCTCATAAGCTACCAGCACATCTACCCACTCTTCCGCTATGCCGAAGTCTGGCTCAACTACGCCGAGGCGCTTTTCGAGGCGACGAAGGATCCGGATTTCACCGGCAGTCTCGAGGGAGTGTCCTACACTCTCTCCCCTCGTGCCGCGCTCAACACGCTCCGCGCCGTGTATTCCCTTCCGGATATTCCGTCGGGGCTTTCGGAGTCCGAGTTCAGGGGGCGTCTGCGCAACGAACGCAGGGTTGAACTCTGCTTCGAGGGACACCGCTACTGGGACATCCGCAGGTGGAAAATCGGAGAAGTGACCAAGACACCGGAGGGACTGGACATCGTCCGCACCGGAGACGACAGCTATACATCCACCCGAAAGACCGTCGCCACCCGCTATTGGGACGACAAGATGTACTGGTATCCGATTTCCGAGACCGAAAGGCACAAGAACGGCAATCTCATTCAGAATGTCGGCTGGTAAAAACGGATTGCTGCGTATGAAATTCAGATTGCATATGGCTTTTGCCGCGGCTCTGCTCTGCCTCGTTTCCTGCGGAAAGAAGGAAGTGGAGTACAGTTACATCGTGCCCTCGCCGCTTTCCGCGCACTATTACGAAGGATTCTATACAGGGGGAGATGTTCCCGCCGACGGAAGTTCCGAAGGGGTGGAAGTCTCCATAAATCCGTCTCTCGGGGAGGAACTCGGGGCTGAGGGCTATCGTCTTGAGGTGTCTGGGAAAGGGGTGAAAGCCGAGGCGGCGGACTCCGCCGGGATATTCTACGCCATGCAGACCCTCCGTCAGCTGCGCTCCGACGAAGGCATCCGCTGCGCCGTAATCGAGGATCGTCCGCGCTTCGCCTACCGGGGGATTCATCTTGACGCGTCAAGGCACTTCTGGAATGTCGCCGAGGTGAAGAAGATTCTCCGCGAGATGGCTCTCTACAAGTTCAACAATTTCCACTGGCATCTCACCGACGGCGGCGGATGGAGGGTTCAGATTGACGCCTATCCGCTTCTCACGGGAATCGGGGCGTGGAGAGTGGAGAAGGACTGGGACAAGTGGAACGCGATGCCCGAAAGCCTGTTCTGCACTGCCGACACCCCGGGGGCCTACGGCGGGTTCTACACCAAGGACGACATCCGCGAGGTTGTGCGTTATGCCGATTCGCTGCACATCAACATAATCCCTGAATTCGACATGCCGGCGCACTCCGAGGCGGTTTTTGCGGTCTATCCCCATCTTAACTGCACCGGCGAGCGTTATGGAAACGGAGAATTCTGCCCGGCCAACGAGGAGTATTACGAGTTCGCCGAGACCGTGCTCTCAGAACTTCTGGAGCTTTTCCCGTCAAAAATCATCAACATCGGAGGAGATGAGGCGAGGAAAAAGGCTTGGAAAACCTGCCCGCGCTGCCGTGCGCTGATGGAAAAGGAGGGGATGAAATCCTACGACGAGCTTCAGTGCCATGCGATTTCGCGTCTTCAGGCTTTCCTCCGCGAAAATGGCAGGACTATGGCCGGATGGGACGAGATTCTCAAGAACCATGACCTCGCGCAGGAAACATATGTCTATTCCTACCGGGGGCAGCACGGCGGAATCGAAGCCGCCAATCGGGGACTGAACGCCGTGATGACTCCTGGCGAGGTGCTCTACTTCGACTGGTATCAGGCCGTTCCCGCCCACGAGAAGAAGGCGATGTACGGCTACAGCCCTCTGAAGAAGATGTATTCTTTCATTGCCCAGCCGACCTCGGAGGAGGATGCGCTTTTCAATCAGGCCATCATCAAGGGTTCTCCTCAGAGCATCGACACCATAGGTTTCATCCGTCCGGAGAACCGGGACAATGTCGTCGGAGTCCAGGGCTGCACCTGGTGCGAATATATCCCGGACGAGGAGCACCTCGAGTATATGATGTTCCCGCGCCTTCTCGCCGTTTCGGAACTCGCGTGGGCTGACCCGTCCAAAAAGGACTGGGAGGACTTCAAGGTGAGGGTGAACGCCCAGCTGCCGGGTCTCAGGCAGAGGGGGATACGCCCGTATGACCTTCACGACGAGCCTGAGATTACTTCCCGCGTTTGTGAAAACGGATTAACTGCCGTATCTTTGGACTGCGAGAACATTTCCGCGGAGCTGCGCTACACCCTTGACGGGACAGCCCCCACGGCGGCATCCCTGCTCTACACCGGGCCGTTCACGGTCGATGGCCGGGCGGTCGTGACTGCGGCGGGCTTCGAGGGGGAGAAGAAAGTCACCTACACCCACAGGGCTGAGATTGTTCCCGGAGTTGAACTCAGGAACTGGTATTCCTACACTGACGTGGAATAGCGGCCGGTTTCCGGGGCGACCGGAAAGTTCAGTGACTGCCATTGGCGCGGTCATCCGGTGTACTATAAAACATTCGAGTTGATGAAAAAGGCCGTCTGCATATCCTCCATACTGCTCATTTCCGCAGTCCTTTCACAGGCGTCGCCGCTCCCGGCACAGGAGGCGCACGCCCTGTCACAAACATCGCAGAGCCGGTCACAGGGAGCGCACGCCCGGTCGCAGGCGTCGCCGTCCCGGACGGAGGCGGGCGTGGAAAACCTGCGCTTCAAGGCCGTTTACGACGACAACATCACCCTCAGCGACGTCTCCACCCTCTATCAGGACTCACGGGGTTATGTTTGGATTGTCTCCTACAGCTCCCTCGTGCGCTTCGACGGCTACAGGATGAAGGCCTATCCGCTCGACCACGACGGCGGCAAGGCCGACGGCTATCTCAGGAAGATAATCGAAGAAAAGTCCGGGAACATGATTCTCGGCACTGAGAGGGGGCTCATGCGTCTCAATCCAGCGACGGGGGAGGTCACGGGGATTGACGACTCCCTCACGGGGCACATCAATGTGGCTGACATGGAGCGGGACTCTCTCGGAAGGGTGTGGATAGGAGGAGACAAGGGCGTGTACCGCAAGGATGCGGATTCCGACACCTTCACGCGTATGGACTTCCGTACCGGCGAAGGCGGGAAATATGTCACCGATGTCATCGACCTTCTCATCGACCGCTATGGATATCTCTGGATAACGACATGGTCCTCCGGCCTTTTCCGTTATGACATGAATTCCGGCCGCCTGTATTCCTACTCCGGCGGTGACCTTGCAGCCGCATATGTCCTCGCATCGGACGGGGAGGACAATCTCTGGATTGGGACTTGGGGACGGGGGCTTCTCCGGGCGCGCATCACCGGGGAATACACTCCGGAACTCGAGTACAGGAGCTACCGCCACGAAACTTCAAGAGCCGGGAGTCTTCTCGATGATGTCATCTACGCCATCACGCCCGATCCTCAGCGCAATCTCTGGGTCGGGAACAGGAGCGGACTCAGCATTCTTCCGTATTCAGCACCGGAAGCAGACGGGAAAGCCTCTGCGGAGACCCCTGAAGTCAATGGGGGGGGGTATGATAAGGACCTTTTCCTGAATTTCTCTCCCGATGCGGCTCCGGGCAGCCTCCCTTTCAACGAGGTGAACAGCGTCCTCCGGACTGCGGACAACAGCATGTGGGTGTCGATGTTCGGCGGGGTCGTCTGCAAGGCGGAGACTCTTTTGCCGGAGACCGGTTCCCTGTGGAATCTTGCATCGATAAGAAAGGAATACAGCACGAGTTCCATAAGGAGTCTTCTTCTCGAAAATCCGAAGGTTCTCTGGGCCGGGGTCTCGGGGCACGGGATGGCGCGTCTTGACCTTGGGGACGGAAGTTCGCGCAACTATCAGGATATAAGCGACTTCGAGGGACTCCAATACACCAACAACTTCGACGCTATGCTCCCGCTCCGCAGCGGGGAGGAAATCGCTTTCGGAAGCTATGACAAGGGGCTGTGGCTCTACACCCCTTCCACCGGAGAGGTTCGCGTGCTGAGTTCCACCACCTGCCCGGAACTCGGCAACGACTGCATCACCGCCCTTGCCGAAGACGGAGAGGGCAATGTCTGGATCGGGACTCGTGAAGGCGTGTATATGATGGACGGCGGAACTTACGCCGTGAAGTCGCTCGGCGCCCTTTCGGGAGGGCTTCCGGGGCTTGAGAGGAAAATCTCCGCCCTGTCCGTCAGCCCCGAGGGGGAGGTCTGGGTTGCGACGGCATATGACGGCATTCTCCGCTGCACCTCAAAGGGGAGCGTGAAATTCTACCCGGCCTCCAGATGCGGCGGGACGGGCAGTTTCAACTGCATAGCGGCGGACTCGCAGGGCAGGGTCTGGGCCGGTTCGACCTGGAACGGGCTTTACAGCCTGAGTGCCGACGGGGAATCGTTCAGAAAGGAGGAGACTTTCGTAATCCTTGACGGACAGGGCATAACGAACATCGCGGAAGACCCTCACGGACGCATCTGGGTGACGACGGCCAACGCCCTTCTGTCCTTTGTCTGCGATGCCGGCGAGAATTTCTCCTCCATCTCCTACAGCAGCATCTCGCCAGAAGGGGGACTTGACTTCTTCAACCACAACGCCTGTCTGTATGTCCCGGAGAGGGACTGCATGGCCTTCGGAAGTTTCAGGGGGATACGCTTTTTCGACTGCACCCAAACTCCGGCGGGGGAGACGGTGAACTCGTCCCTTGAGATTACGGGGATAAGCGCGGACGGCCGCAGCGTGCCGCTTTCGGACGAGGTCGTGCTTTCCCGGGGCATTTCCGAACTTGAGATATCCTTCTCGCTTTTTGACTATCTCAATCCGTCGGGGGACATCTACCGCTACAGGATGTATCCTGTCGGAGAGGAAGGCGCGGGGGAGTGGAGAATCGTGAACGGAGGAGGCAGCAGAGCCGTGTTCAAGGGGCTGAAGCCCGGGCGTTATGTGTTCGAGGTCTATGGAACCCGCAGCGGGGAGGCCCTGGAGGGGGAGAGCCGCCGCCTTGCCGTGAACATCCCGGGCAATCCTTGGCTTTCGTGGTGGGCGTTCCTCATCTATTCCGTAATCATTGTCGCGGGAATAGTCGTAACTTTCCTCGTCGTCCGCAGCAGCTACCGTTTCCGCCGCCGGATTGAGATGGAGAAACTCCAGAAACAGAAGGCCGAGGAGGTGAATCAGGCGAAACTCCAGTTCTTCACGAACGTTTCCCACGAGTTCCTCACTCCGCTGAGCATAATTCTCGCGTCGGTGGAAAGCATAGAGCCGAGGGACGCGAACGAGAAGAAACTCTACAATATAATGTCCGTCAACGCGGTGCGTCTGATGAGGCTCGTCCAGCAGGTGCTTGAATTCCGTAAGGCGGAGAGCGGCAACCTGCGTCTGAAAGTCTCCTACGGCAATCTCGCGCGTTTCATCCGCCACTGCGTCGAGGCCTTCGCCCCTCTTGTCCGCAAACGCAGCCTCAAGATATCCTTCCGCTGCAGTCCGAAGGACATTTTCGGATGGTACGACACCGACAAAATAGACAAGATTGCCTACAATCTCATATCCAATGCGGTGAAATATACCCCCGAAAACGGGAAAATCACCGTCGAACTCAATTCCGTCGAAGACGGACGGTGGGTGGAGATAATCTGCTCGAACGAGGGTAAACTCATGTCACGGAGTACCATAGCCGGGCTTTTCAGACGGTTCTATGAAGGCGAATACCGCCAGTTCAAGACAATAGGTACGGGAATCGGGCTTTCGCTCGTGAAGTCTCTCGTGACCCTCCACAAGGGCAGCATCAGCGTGGAGAGCAACGAGACCGTGCACAACCGCTTCATCGTGCGGCTCCCGGTGGGGAAGGACGCCTACAGCGCGGAGGAAATCGACGAGAGCGCGGGGGAGGACAGGAATATGCCGCTGGCGCTGACGCTCAACGAAACCGTGGTGAAGAGCGAGGCGGTGGTGCTGTTCGTCGATGACAGCGAGGACCTTACGGAACTTTTCGACGGCATCATGTCGCGCCGTTTCAATGTCCGCACCTGCAACAGCGCCGCCGAGGCTCTGGAGATTCTCGGCAAGGAGCACATTGACGCTGTGGTTTCGGATGTGGCGATGCCGGGGATGGACGGACTGGAACTCTGCTCGCGCATAAAGCAGGACAAGACCCTCAGCCACATCCCGGTCATCCTTCTCACGGCGAAAACAGGCGACAACTACAGCATAGAGGGCTACCAGAGCGGGGCGGACGGCTACCTCACCAAACCGTGCAACTACTCCGTCCTTTCAGCGCTGATTCACAACCTGTTGGAAAAGCGGGCGCGTGCGGACGCACTGTCCGAGGACAGGATGGTCTTTGAACTCAAGGATGTGGAATACACCTCGTCCGACAAGGTCTTCCTCCAGAAGGCTATGGATCTCGTGAACGGGCACATCGGAGACTCGGAGTTCGACCTGCCCCGGTTCGCCGAAGCTATGGCGACTTCCCGCACCGTGCTCACAGAGAAGTTCAAGGAACTCGCCGGGACATCACCGATGCTATTCCTCCTGAACGCCCGTCTGCAGGCGGCCTACAGGATGATCAGCGAACGCTCGGACAATTTCAGAGTCTCCGACATCGCCTATTCGGTGGGTTTCAGCGACGCGAAGTATTTCAGCAAGCGCTTCAAGGCGAAGTTCGGCATATCCCCGAAAGATCTGAAGGAAATGAGGCCGGGTTCGGCAGACAATGGAGGCACGGGGGATGACGCCGGTGTTAGGAATGATGACGGTCCAAGGAAAAATTCGGAAAATAATACACCCGGCGGGGAATGATAAGTCCTACCTTGCGGATGAAATGACTTAAGTTCCGCTTGCGGATGAGAATATCCCGCCTTGCGGATGAAAATAAATGGTAGAGATGAAAAATATCGTGAAATATGCGGCCGTCGCATCGGCGGCGCTGACGCTGTTCGCCGGATGCGGCGACCTGACGGAAAATCTGAATGCGGAACAGCAGGGCGTGTCCGGGGTGGAGATAAGCCCGGCGAGCATAACTGTCAAGGAGGGCGGAAGTTACACTCTCACCGGAACAATCCGGAAGTGGAACGCCACGGCCGGGCGCTCGCTCGTCTGGTCTTCTGCGGACGAGACCGTCGCCACGGTGGATGAAAACGGAACCGTGACCGGCATCGCCATCGGAGAAACGCAGGTCACCGCAGGCGTTGACGGGAAGAGCGCTGTCTGTCTCGTCACCGTGGTCAGTTCGCGCGTTCCGGCGGAGTCGGTCAGCATAGACAGGGAACAGCTTCTTGTCGAAACGGGCAAATCCGCAGTCCTTTCGGCGGTGGTCTCCCCTTCCGGCAGTACGGATGCTGTCGTATGGTCGTCATCAGACCCTGAGATTGTGAGCATAGATCCGTCTTCCGGCAAGGCTACGGCCGTCGGCAGCGGTTACGCGGAAATCTTCGCCACGGCAGGCGATGTCAGCGGCTCCGTCAAGGTTCTCGCCCACGGAAATCTCTGGATTTCGCAGCTTGACCCGCTCACGAAACCGGTCTCTTTCGAGGAGTTCGACTTCGAGACCGACACCGTCCGTGTGGCGAGGGGCGAGACTGCTACCGTGCAGTTTGTCGTACACGCCGAAACGGCGCAGGGGGCTCTGACTCCTTCCGTCACGAGATTCGCCCCCGAAGGCGCGGACGGGCTGTCTCTCACGCCGAAAATCTGGTGGGTGAGGGATGTGACGGCATCAGAGCACTGGGACAGCTGGGCTGGAGGCGCGCCTCCGACAAGATATCCGGCCGCGCAGAAGAAGATTCCGGACGCGCTTATGCCGCCGGAAGACTGGAGCGTCTCCCTCTCCGCCGGAGAGAAGTCGGCGTTCTGGATTGAGTTCGATATTCCGCGGGACGCTCAGCCGGGAATTTATACAGGTCTGGCTTCGGTTCGGGGGACGGACAGCGTGGAACTGCCTTTCACCGTTCAGGTCTATGACGTGACCCTCCCGGAAAAACAGACCCTCGATGTGGTGCACTGGATAAACCCGAACCTGAGCGCGATGAACGGAGGAGAAAGCACTGAAATGCACAGTGTGTACAGTATGCTCGAGAATACTGTCATCCCGTTCGTTTCCGGTTACGGCACCAACAGCTTCAAGACTCTCTACTTCCACCGTTACGAAACGAATCCCACCATCGTCAAGAATGCTGCGGGCGAGTTCGAGATGCGGGCGGATTTCAGCAGGCTCGGCGCGGAAATCGAGATGTTCGCCCGCGCCTGCCCGGATCTGCATTATGTCCACGGGGAGAACATCTGCGGAGCCAGGGCGAATATGACCGTGACCGGGATGGAAGTTGACGGAGACGGAAACATCGTCGTGACTGACAAGGGAGACGGGACTTATACTCCGAACTATGTGTATGTGAGTCAGAAGGATGCTGGTTACAGTCCGGAGGCCGAGGCCTATGTCTCCCTCTATTTCGCCGCACTTCAGGAATACCTCGAATCCAACAAACTCCCCGACGGGCGCAGTTATATTGACGTCTATCTCCAGACTCTTTTCGACGAGCCGCAGGACGACTATGCGGAAGGCTATATGCACCTCGCGTCCTATGCCCGCAAGGGAGGGCCGAGAATAAAGATTATGGATCCGCTTGAGACTTCGAAAATCAGCGCGGAAAGCATTGATTTCGCCTGCCCGGGATTCTTCCACCTTGAGGGCGAGACCGGCTACGGCTGGGCTGAGGGACAGACGCGGTGGCTCTATCAGTGTATGAGTCCGCAGGGCAGCGGACTGAACCGCTTCATCCGCATCCCTCTTCTTCCGACGAGGCTGTCACACTGGCTCAACTACCGCTATGACACGACAGGCTTCCTCCACTGGGGGTTGAACTACTGGGCCGGAGCGAAGACCGGCGACCCGTGGGAGGATGCCGGCGGCTCCTATCCTGCCGGTGACATGTGGATCATCTGGCCGGGCTATCAGAAAGTCTATCCGTCAATCCGTCTTGCCGCCATGCGCGACGGCATCCGTGACTACGAACTGCTCCGCATGCTCGAACAGGAATCCTCCGCCGAAGCCGACGCGCTCTGCCGCCGTGTCGTGACCGACACGTACAACTACGTTTCGGACGTGAAGGCATTCCGCGCCGAGCGCCGGACTCTCCTCGAACTGCTCTCACGGTAGTCCTCACCCTGCCGAACGAGGAAATCCGATGAGCCTGATTATTTGGGTTTCACGGCGATTTTCCCGGTGACTCTCTCGGTGACTCTCCCGGTGATTTTCTCGGCGAGGGCGAGGAAGGCGACAGAGTCCGGGCCGGTGCCGAGGGCTGCC
>CAVDEO010000024.1:18527-23259 GCA_963607915.1 bacterium | reverse complement strand
GGAGCCTCGATTCTCCGCGTCCACGATGTCGCCGAAGCCTCGATTCTCCGCGTCCACGATGTCGCCGAAGCCTCGGCGCTGCTGTGACGGCATACCGGAAATACGATTTAAATATTTTTTATTACATTTGTGGAATGCCGCCGTCTCCGGTATTGTGGGACACAGTCACATCGGGAATTATGGGACATGGACACATCCGGAGAGACGGAATATCAAAAACATCGTCACAGCAATGGATAACGACAAAGTCAGGGTCATAGAAATCAAGAAGAGCGTGTTCGAAGAAAACGGACACGAGGCGGACAGGCTGAGGGAGGACCTCAAAAAGAAGGGGGTCTTCCTCCTGAATCTGATGTCTTCGCCCGGGAGCGGAAAGACCACGACGCTCATCAGCACCATAAATCTCATCAAGGACAGGCTGCGGACGGCGGTGATGGAAGCCGACATCGACAGCGATGTGGACGCGGTGAAAATCAGGGAGGCGACCGGAGTCGAGTCCATCCAGCTGCACACCGGAGGGATGTGCCACCTCGATGCGGAGATGACCCGCCAGGGGCTTGACAACCTGCCGCTCGGGAGCATCGACCTCGCGATTCTCGAAAATGTCGGGAATCTCGTCTGCCCGGCCGAATTCGACACCGGAAGCTGCCGCAATGCGATGATTCTCTCAGTGCCCGAGGGGGATGACAAGCCTCTGAAATATCCGCTGATGTTCTCAGTCTGCGACCTCGTGCTCATAAACAAAACCGATGTCCTTCCATATTTCGACTTCGACATGGAACGCTGTGTCGGGAATATCCGTCTGCGGAATCCGAAGGCCGAGGTCATCCCGATCTGCGCCCGCACGGGCGAGGGGGTGGACAGCTTCGCCGACTGGCTCGTCAGAGAGGTGGCGGCGTGGAAGAACAACTGAAGATGCAGAACCTCAGGCATTTGAGCGACCGCCGAAACGGGCGTTGAAACATAATCGGCAAACACATAATCCTCAAGGACATAACCGTAAAACCACATAAAACATAATAATCGTAAAACCACATAAAGCATAATCCACATAAAACATAATAACCGTAAAACCACATAAAACATAACCGCAATGCCAGAAATGTCAACAAGGTACGTCCCGAAACACAAGGGCGACAAGAATCCCAATCCGAAACTTCTGAAATTCGTCAGGAAAGTCACCGACAGGATTCCCGCGAAGATTCACGGAGTGACCACCGACGACCCGGAATACTGGGGTCTCGCCTGCATCTTCGAGGACGAGATGGACGCAAAGACCCGCGAGGCCGCGCTCGATTTGCTGCTGGACATCATTTCGCAGAAGCCGATGACCGTCCGCGAACACAGGAAATATCCGCTGCTGGTCGAATGGAACCGCAAAAAACATTACACCGCGACAGATGAGGAGTTCGACAGCCTTCTCGACAGCCTCGCCTATTTCGGAATGCTCGAATACGACTACGGCGACCGCTACACCGACGACGGACCGGTGCCGGGAGCGGAATATGAGCGCAAGGACAGGGAATACTGGGTGCCGCTTTTCGTCCCGGGTTCGGCCGAATACACGAATATGAACAAGGACCTGATGGACCGCCATCCGGAACTCGCGATGTTCTTCGAGAGGATGACATTCCTGCCGCTGGAGCATGTCACGGCGATGGTCCCTCCGGGCGGGGCTGGCATAGGAATGCACGTGATTCCGGTGGAAAAGGCGATTTCGATGGAGAACCAATCCATTGACATAGAGCACATCTCCTACTGGCTCAAGCGTTACGAGGGTCACATCGGGGCGTCGATATGCTCCTGCCGCTACGGGCGCAAGAAACTTGACGAGGGCTGCGCCGACGACTACGAGGACTGGTGCATCGCCGTCGGGGATATGGCGGACTACTGCGCCGAAACCGGACGCGGACGCTCAGTCAGCTATGACGAGGCCATGGAAATCCTCCGCCGTGCCGAAGCGAACGGATATGTGCATCAGATTACGAACATCGACGGGGAAGGGAAGATTTTCGCGATATGCAATTGCAATGTAAAGATATGCAATGCGTTGCGCACATCGCAGCTTTTCAACACTCCGAACATGTCCCGCAGCGCCTATGTCGCGGAGGTCAGCAGCGCAGACTGCGTGGCCTGCGGAAGATGCGTGGAATACTGCCCCGCCGGAGCGGTGAAACTCGGACAGAAGCTCTGCACGAAGCACGGTGAACAGGAATATCCGCGTCAGGTTCTTCCGGATGCGACGAAATGGGGCAAACATATGTGGAGCGAGGACTACCGCGACCGCAACCGCATAAACTGCTATCCTTCGGGGACTTCCCCGTGCAAGACCGCCTGTCCGGCGCACATCGCCGTACAGGGCTATCTCAAAAAGGCCGCCGAAGGGAAATACACCGAAGCTCTCGAACTCATCAAACGCGAGAATCCGTTCCCGGCGGTCTGCGGACGAATCTGCAACCGCCGCTGCGAAAGCGCCTGCACGAGGGGGACGATTGACCAGCCTGTGGCGATAGACGCGGTGAAGAAATTCATCGCCGAGCAGGACCTCAACGCGGAGCGGCGCTTCGTTCCGGAAATCGTGGTGGCATCCAACCGGGGACGCTGGAAGGAGAAAATCGCCATCATCGGCGGCGGGCCTTCCGGACTCAGCTGCGCCTACTATCTCGCGACGATGGGCTACTTCCCGACAGTCTTCGAGAAGAACCCTCAGCCGGGAGGAATGCTCCGCTACGGCATCCCGTCTTACAAACTTGCCAAGGATGTGATTGACGCGGAGATTGACATAATGAAGGAAATCGGAGTGGAAATCCGCACCGGAGTCGAGGTCGGCAGGGACATAAGTCTGGAACAGCTCCGCGAGCAGGGCTACAAGGCCTTCTATGTGGCGATAGGCTGCCAGGGCGGCCGTCTTCCGGGCATCCCGGGCGAAAATCTTGAAGGAGTGGAGACGGCTGTCGGCTTCCTCCACGGGGCGAACACCGGAGAAAGGAAGATGACCGGGAAGGTCGTCGTCGTTGGCGGAGGAAATGTCGCCATCGATGCGGCGAGGGTCGCAAAACGCAGCGGGGCGGAGGAAGTCACGATGCTCTCGCTTGAAACGGAGGACATCATGCCGGCATCACCGGAGGAGAGAGCCGAGGCCCGCGAGGACGGAGTCGTCATCAATCCGGGCTGGGGTCCTGCGGAGGTGCTCGGCACAGGCAATGCCGCAGGGGCTTCCGGTCAGGACTCGGCAGGGGGCGGCCCGAAAGGCAGGGTTCGCGGGATAAGGTTCAAGAAATGCCTCAGCGTGTTCAACGAGGAGAAGCGCTTCGCGCCGACTTTCGACGAGACTCAGACATTTGAACTGGAAGCCGACACGGTCATCTTCGCCATAGGTCAAAGCGTCGAACTCGGAGACCTGCTGAAAGGCAGCAAAGTCGAGTTCTTCAGGGGAGTCTATCCTGTCGCCGACAAGCTCACGCTCCAGACCGCCGAGGAGGACATCTTCGTCGGGGGCGACTGCCTCACCGGACCGAAATTCGCCATCGACGCCATCGCCACGGGCAAGGAGGCGGCCGAGTCGCTGCACCGCTATGTCCAGCACGGCCATATGACCATAGGCCGCAACCGCCGCGACTTCATAGAGCTGAACAAGGACGACATTCTCGTTGAGTCCTACGACAACTCGTCCCGCCAGACGGCCGCCGACGCTTCAGACCGCAAGCCGTTCGAGGAGTACCACCTGACCCTCACCGAAGAGCAGGTCCGCAGGGAGACAGCGAGATGTCTGGGCTGCGGAGCTTCAGTGGTCGACCCGAACAGGTGCATAGGCTGCGGAATCTGCACGACCAAGTGCGCGTTTGACGCGATTCATCTCCACAGGGAGCACCCTGAATGCAGCAGGATGGTCAAGTCCGAGGACAAGGTCGGCGCGCTGCTTCCTTATGCACTCAAGAGAGGTGTGAAGATTCTTCTCAAGAAAGGGGAGTAGACTATAGATTATGCACGAACTGGGGATAGTCTTTCACATAATACGCGAAGTCCGGAAAACCGCTCTCGAGAACGGATGCAGCAGGGTCAGCAAGGTGACTATGGACATCGGGGAGGTCTCCACCGTCGTCCCCTACTACCTTGAGGACTGCTGGAAATGGGCTGTGGCGAAGGAGGACGGACTTATGAGGGACTGCGCCCTGGAGGTGAACGTCACGAAGGCCGTCACGATATGCCGGAGCTGCGGGAAGGAATATCCAACAGTGGAGTTCGCGAAAGTCTGCCCGCGCTGCGGCAGTGAAGATACGGTGCTGCTCCGCGGGAACGAGGTGGAAATCAGACAGATGGAGGCCACCTGAAACCTTCCCCACGAAAAAAGGATTCGCAAAAAAATGATAATATGGCTTGTTTTTTAGTACCTATGGCCCAGGCGGTGGCCACCACGATTTACCGCCGTCACAACAGGGATTCAATCAGCGATGCGCAGTCAAACCTGTTCAAACGCAATGTCCCCGCTCTTGAGAAAATGCTCTGGGGAGGCACGGTGATGCTCATCGTGGATCACATCATCAACGGTGAACTCAGCTGGAGTTTCCCGTTCTTCACCGCGCTGAACGAGGTCGGCGGAGTACGCGTCTTCCTGAACGAGCTGCTCACGGTCGGAGTCCCGATGTCCCTCGCCCTCACGGCATTCTGGGTGCTCTGGTCCTACGTTTCAGAACGAAGGCACGCCCGCGCATGAGCAGTTTCTGCGCAGTGC
>CAVDEO010000024.1:0-18368 GCA_963607915.1 bacterium | reverse complement strand
CCGCCGGTGCTGCCGCCTCCGAAGGAGCCGAAAGAACCGCCTCCGAAAGAACCGCCTCCGAAAGAGCCTCCGCCGAAGCCTCCGACGGTTCCTCCTCCGAAACCTGAGTTTCCTCCGCCGGAACGCCGGCGGGGGATTTTTTCATCGACATGATTCTCCGCCCCGCAACGGTTACATATATATACATGTCTCATCAGCCCCATCTTCCTGGTTGAAGCCGGCTCGACGATTTCGGTACGCACATATTTCATATCCCCGGTCACTCCGCACCCGCAGCATGTCACAGATTTCGCCATCTTCTTGCGACGACGTTTCGGAAGCCAGACACCCGCGACTCCCCAGATGGCGGCAAGCACCGCCAACACGAAGAGAAGCCCACCGAGCAGCCCGTCATCCTCGTCCGTATGTCCGTCAGGGACAATGTCCCCGCTCAGAATCCCGTTCACGGCCGAAACCCCGGCAATAAGCCCCGAACCATAGTCTCCGTCCTTCATGTACGGAATCATCACATCCGACTGGATGCGCTTGCAATAGACATCCGGCAGCACCCCCTCGATGCCGTATCCGGTGTTGAACACGACTTCGCGCTCGCCCGGAGCCGTCGCCAGCAGAATCAGAAGGCCCCTTTCGCTGTCCTTCCCGCCGATTCCCCATTTGTTGAACAGCTCCACGCCGAACTCGTGCAGAGAACCGTACTTCCCGTTGTCGATGGCAGGAAGCGCCACAACCGCGATTTCCGTCCCGAGGGAATCTTTCGCAAAATGGCAGAGAGCGTTGAGACTGTCTTTCTGGGACGGGGACACGACTCCGGAAAGGTCGGTGACATAACTCCACGAGAGAATCTCCGTCTGCGGGACGGTCTCGACGGAGTATCTTGCAGGTTCGGAAGACTCCTGAGCATAAAGCGCCAGCGGGAGGATGGCCGAAAGGATGAGTGTTGCCGATTTTTTCATTGCGTCTGGTTTTGGGGCGCAATCCATGATTCCGTTCCGAATGAGTTTTCCCGGGATGACAGAGTCGCCCATGTTTCTTACAAATCCGCGCAAATATACAAAAATCATTTGTCCCGACTCAAAAAAAAGGTATCTTTGCGAGGTTTTTTGAAAATTGCAATTCAATTTGGATTTATGACACAACTTACAGCCGTAGAGACAGTTGCGACAGCTGCCGAATGGTCTATGCCGGCATGGGCGATGATTCCTTTCGCCCTGATGCTGATTATGATTGCAATCGGGCCGCTGTTCGCCGGACAATGGTGGGAGAAGAATTCCCACAAACTTTTCGTTTCACTCGTTCTCGGAGCGCCCGTGGCGATTTTTCTCGTGTTGCACGGACTCGCCGGGGAACTCGAACACCAGATTCTGTTCGATTATATACCGTTCGTGATTCTTCTGCTCACGCTCTATGTCGTGACGGGAGGCATCCACGTCACCGGTGACATCAGGCCGACCGCCGGCATCAACACCGCTCTGCTCGGGACCGGATTCGTGCTGTCCTCCTTCATGGGGACGACCGGAGCGGCCATGCTGCTCATACGCCCGCTTCTCGACGTGAATAGGAAACGCAAGTACAAGGTACACACCGTGCTTTTCTTCATCGCGCTCGTCGCCAACTGCGGAGGTCTGCTCTCCCCTCTCGGCGACCCGCCTCTTTTCATGATTTACCTCAGGGGCGCCTCGTTCACATGGTTTCTCAACATGCTGCCCGAGTGGCTTTTCACCGGCGGAGTGCTGCTTCTGATATATTATCTTGCCGACAGATTCCACTATTCGAAGAAAGAAGACCCGTCGGCGTTCGAACTTCCTGAACACAGGCAGCCGATACGTTTCAGGGGAAGGCGCAATTTCTGGTATCTCGGCGGCGTCATTCTCTCCGTGGCGTTCATCAACCCGAGTTTCATCCCGCAGATGGGTGCCGAAGACGCTCATTTCTGGGTCAAGTCCCTCCGGGAGCTCGTGCTTCTCGCCCTTATGGGGGTTTCGCTCTACACGACCAGCCGCGATGTCCGCTACGGGATGAACAAGTTCTCATGGAGTCCGATTGTCGAAGTGGCGTGGCTGTTCCTCGGAATTTTCGTCACCATGACTCCGGCGCTCATCTACATGGAGGAGAATGCCGCGAACCTCGGCTTCAGCGAAGCCTGGCAGTTCTACTTCTCCACGGGCGCGCTCAGTTCGTTCCTTGACAACACCCCGACGGCCGTGGCCTTCCACAGCCTCGCAAAAGGTCTTCCGGCTTCCGTCGCCGCCGCCCACGCAGGCATAGTCAACGGAATGATGGACGGGACGATGTTCGTTGCGGGCATACCGGAAATTCTTCTGAAGGCCATCTCCATCGGCGCCGTGTTCTTCGGAGCCCTCACCTACATCGGCAACGGCCCGAACTTCATGGTGAAGTCCATCGCCGAGAGCCAGGGAATCAAAATGCCGACATTCTTCCGCTACATGACCAGATTCTCCCTCATCGTGCTCCTTCCGGTCTATGTCCTTCTCTATTTCATTTTCTTGTAGGCCAGCACATTACAAGCCGAGAGGCTTCAGCCGTGTTTTCAGGGCATAAGCCGGATTTCGGTCAAAGATGTTATATTTGCCGTAAATTTTATGGAATATGAAAGTTTACGGCAATATTTTTATGCTCATGCAGGTGATTGCCGCCGCCGTCATGGCGACAGCCTGCGGCGACACGGGGCTGACGCGCGATGAACTCCGAACCATTGAATCCGCCGGAGCCGACGGTATCATGCGTGTGCTCACGGTCTATGACAAGGCCGACTCGCTTGTGCTGCGCACCCGCTGCACGGACTTCCCGGAGGAGGAGCTGGACGCGATGTTCACCGACAGCCTGTCACCCTGTGCAAGGCTCGCCGCGCAGATGGTCGCGACGGTGACAAGCCCGGAACAGGACGGCGTGGGGATTGCCGGCCCTCAGGTGGGGATATGCCGGAGAATCGTGGCCGTACAGCGCTTCGACAAGGAGGGGGAACCTTTTGAGGTCTATCCGGACATCCGCATCCTCGAAGCCCGGGGCAGCCGCCGCACCGGTCCGGAAGGCTGTCTCTCCATACCCGGCCGCCGGGGACTCGTCGAGAGATGGGACACCGTGGTCATCAGTTATGCGAAGGTGAACCGTCCGGTTCACACGGAGCTGCAGGGCGGCATCCCGACATCCGCCCCCGTGTGGTCCAAAGTCACCGAAACCGTCGGAGGTTTCACGGCCGTAATCTTCCAGCACGAATGCGACCACCTCGACGGCATACTATACACCGACCGCGAAATGATGGTGACCAAAAAGTGTTTTGTTCACCATCCTTCGGACTTCCTAACCCCCGCAGACTAACGTCTGCGACCCCTGTCAGGGGTATTTTGCGCCTCCGGCGCGGTCCCTACGGGACTTTTTAGTCACCCCCGTATCCGTGCCCTCACACGAGCCGGAGATGTAATCTTCGCGGGCGGGGTATCCGTGCCCTCACACGGCTCGGGCGGCATTGTTGATAACTTTGTGAATAATTCCCGCGCCCACTGCTTGACTATTTCATCCGCAAGGTCTAATTTTGTTATCCTTTCTGCAAAGAAACAGAGCCCTTATTGAGGCAAGACGATGATTTCCAATAAATTGGGTTTCACCGCCGATATATCTGACAACCTAAAGACAAAAGAAGACATTATGAGCAGTTCAGAGATTTACATCATCAAGCGCGACGGCAAACACGTGCCTTTTTCGGTAGACAAGATAAAGAACGCGATAAGAAAGGCATTCCTCGCGGTGGGCGCATTCGCGACGGACGACGACCTCACGACAATTCTATCCCACGTCAGGCTCACGAACGGGATGACGGTGGAGGAAATCCAGAACCAGGTGGAGACGGGACTGATGGCCGAGAAATATTTCAAGGTGGCCAAGGAGTTCATGCTCTATCGCCAGAGGCACGCCGAGGACCGCGACACACGCGACAAGCTGAACTTCCTCATCGACTACTGCAACTCGGCCAATCCGGCGACGGGAAGCAAGTTCGACGCTAACGCCAATGTCGAGAACAAGAACATCGCCACGCTTATGGGTGAACTGCCTAAGGGTGGATTCATCAGGATGAACCGCAGGATTCTCTGCGACCGTCTCAAGGAAATGTACGGCAAGGAGTTCGCGGACAAATACATAAAGCTGCTCAAGAACCATTTCATATACAAGAATGACGAGACCTCGCTCGCGAACTACTGCGCCAGCATCACGATGTATCCGTGGCTGCTCGGAGGCACGCTCTCAATCGGAGGGAACTCGACGAGGCCGACCAATCTCAAGTCGTTCTGCGGCGGATTCGTGAACCTCGTGTTCATCGTCTCAAGCATGTTGAGCGGTGCCTGCGCGACTCCGGAGTTCCTGATGTACATGAACTATTTCATCGGAAAGGAATATGGGGAGGACTATTACAGGCGCGCCGACGAGGTTGTTGACCTTTCGCTCAAGCGCAGGACGCTCGACAAGGTCATCACCGACAGTTTCGAGCAGATTGTCTATTCCATCAACCAGCCTACCGGCGCCCGTAATTTCCAGGCGGTGTTCTGGAACATAGCCTATTACGACCGCTACTATTTCGAGAGCATGTTCGGGGAGTTCCGTTTCCCTGACGGCAGCCAGCCTGATTGGGAGGGACTCAGCTGGCTTCAGAAACGCTTCATGAAGTGGTTCAACGCGGAAAGGCTCAAGACTCCGCTCACTTTCCCGGTGGAGACGATGTCGCTGCTCACCAAGGACGGCGACGTGCGCGACAAGGAATGGGGGGACTTCACGGCGGAGATGTACGCCGAAGGACATTCTTTCTTCACATATATGAGTGACAACGCGGACTCGCTCGCGAGCTGCTGCCGCCTGCGCAATGAGATTCAGGACAACGGCTTCAGCTACACCCTCGGAGCCGGCGGCGTTTCGACGGGTTCCAAGTCAGTGCTCACCATCAACCTCAACCGCTGCATACAGTACGCGGTGAAGAACGGGCTTGACTACATCAGCTATCTCGAAGAGGTCACGGATCTCGTCCACAAGGTTCAGCTCGGCTACAACGAGAACCTCAAGATGCTCCAGACCAAGGGGATGCTGCCGCTGTTCGACGCGGGCTACATCAACATCGCCCGTCAGTACCTCACCGTGGGCATCAACGGGCTTGTGGAGGCAGCGGAGTTCCTCGGAATCCCGATTACCGACAATCCGCAGTACACCGAATTCGTGCAGAAAGTTCTCGGAACAATCGAGAAATACAACAAGAAATACCGCACGAAGGAGACCCTTTTCAACTGCGAGATGATTCCTGCGGAGAATGTGGGGGTCAAGCACGCCAAGTGGGACAGGGAAGACGGGTATATGGTCCCGCGCGACTGCTACAACAGCTACTTCTACATCGTGGAGGACAATTCGCTGAACATCATCGACAAGTTCCGTCTCCACGGCCGCAAGTACATCGAGCATCTCACCGGCGGCTCGGCTCTGCATATGAACCTCGACGAGCACCTGAGCAAAGAACAGTACCGCCAGCTGCTGAAGGTCGCCGCTCACGAGGGCTGCAACTACTTCACTTTCAACATCCCGAACACCATCTGCAACGACTGCGGACACATCGACAAACGCTACCTGCACGAGTGCCCGAAGTGCCACAGCAAGAATGTCGATTACCTCACGAGAATCATCGGTTATATGAAGCGGGTCAGCAACTTCTCGGCGGCTCGGCAGGCTGAGGCGGCGCGGAGGTATTATGCGCATGATCACGGAGAGATAGAACAGGCGGAAGTCGCAAAGGAGGCGGAAGTCGCAAAGTAGCGAATGGCGGCGTTGGACAAGAGTATTGCGGTTTTGATTCGGACGCAAGGGAACCGCATATTTTCATTGAGGGGAGATGTTGAAATTCTACAATTATGACATTGTCTGTCAGGAGATTCCGGATGAGGTGACGCTTGCGGTGAACATCACCGGCTGTCCGAACCGCTGCGAGGGCTGTCACAGCCAGTGGCTCTGGGAGGACATCGGGGATGTTCTCTGCGGAACTGCGCCGGACGGGAGCGGAGAGGATTTCAGCGGGCTGGACACGGTCGTGGGCGGCTATGCCTCCTGCGTGACCTGCGTCTGTTTCATGGGCGGAGACAATTCGCCGGAGGAGGTGGAGCTGTGCGCAATCCGGGTGCGGAAACTCTGGCCGGGGCTGCGGACGGCGTGGTATTCCGGACGGGACGAACTGCCCGCCGGGATTGATGCGCGGAACTTCGACTACATAAAGCTCGGGCCGTACATCCGGGATCTCGGGGGGCTGCGCAGTCCGGACACCAACCAGAAGTTGTACAGGATTGAGGCTGACGGGACGCGGACTCTCATTCATGTCCACGACCCCCATAAGGGCGGGATTGCAAACGGGATTGTCTGAACAGCGAACAGCTTCGTTGCAGTCGTCGTCAAAATCCTCTCAACCGTCAGGTTGCTGCGGTTTTGACTCCTCGTGCGCCTTGCTCTTCATCTTTTTATACAATCCCTCTATTTCAAGACCTACTGAAACAACAATTTTTGTAGATATGGACGAAGAGATTTACAGATATATCACGGAGCACTCGGCGCGGCAGAGCGAGGCGCTTGCCTGGGTCGAGAAGCAGACGAACATCCGCACGAACCACGCGAGGATGCTGTCCGGGAGCGTGCAGGGGGAACTGCTGCGGCTGCTCGTGAAGATGAGCGGGGCGAGGCGCATTCTCGAACTCGGCACTTTCACCGGCTACTCCACAATCTGTCTCGCCTCCGCCCTTCCCGAAGACGGCCATCTTGACACCCTTGAACTGAACGACGAGCTTGAAGATTTGATTCTCGAGGGATTCGAACGCGCCGGAGTGGGCGACCGGGTTTCGCTCCACATCGGAGACTGCAAGGAGACGCTCGCCCTGATGAGCCGGCAGTACGACCTTGTGTTCATCGATGCGAACAAACGCGAATACTGCAAATACTACGAACTCGTCTTCCCGCTCGTCCGTCCCGGCGGCTGGATTCTCGCCGACAATGTCCTCTGGGACGGCAAGGTCTGCGCCGAGACGCTCTCCCGAGACCGTCAGACGCAGGGGATACTCGCCTTCAACGAGATGGTCGCCGCCGACCCGAGAGTGGAGAATGTGATACTCCCCCTCCGCGACGGGCTGAACATCATCCGCAAGAAATAAGTAAGTTGCCCCACCGCCTTATTTATCAGACTTCGCCTGCGATTACACAAACACGCCTCCGCTACAACCGGCAGCAGAGGCGTGTTTCTATTTGCAATTCAGCGGATTATTCAGCGACTTTTGTAAAAACATAATACAAATCCCAATATCCAGCGTCAAGAAACATTGTCCAGAAAGAACCGTCCTCGTAAGCTCGCAGTCCCTTAAAATACGAGCCCTTTACAGGATCAAAGTTCTTAGTATATTCTGCGGCTTCTTCATTTGGCAAATAGCCCGCCGGAATAATCAAGTCCAATGTCTGACCATCATCACTCAAATTAAGAATGATACGACCGGCTCTATAGTCCGTTGAAGTCTTTGCAAAATCGTAGTTCACCTTTGACAGATGGATCTCCACGGAATTGTCCCACGGTCTTTCAGGATAGTAGTAATACCAGGTGTACGGATAGGAGTTGATTCCTGTCACTTCGGCATCGGTAAGGAAGTCGAAGATGTCGCCCGTACCGCTTACCGTGAGCTTGTTCACGTCGTCCTCAGTCTTGAACTCAATCACATCTGACGAAGTGTTCTTCCATGGAACATTCTCTTCCCAAGTGTCGTCGACCTCTGAAATAAGCGCATCGAAGGTGGATTTGTCCGCCTCTTCGTCATCGTGAAGCGGATAGCTTGAATAAGCCCACTTCCCGACAACCTCTGCAAACTGGAGTACTCCGCCGAAAATAATATCCGTAGAGGCGTTTACACCTTCAAGAAATCTTTCACTGC
Source organism: bacterium (assembly GCA_963607915.1). GTDB lineage: Bacteria > Bacteroidota > Bacteroidia > Bacteroidales > UBA932 > Cryptobacteroides. The sequence continues at coordinate 10,422 of CAVDEO010000024.1, read as the reverse complement.
CGGCGAGAGTGAGCGTCAATGTCGGAATGGTCTCCGGAACAGTCTCGTGCTTTGACTTGATTTTGACGGTGGCAACCTTCGCTCCGTCTGCCGCAACAAGGAATTTCTCACCGCCGACAATCTCATAATCAGTGCCTTCAACGGCTGTCCCGGAAACTGTGAACGGAATCTTGATTTCTCCCGATGCCTGGAATTTGTCACCGGTGACAGCACCGATAAGTTTCAGGGAGATTGTCTTTTCAGTCGTGCCGGAAAGTCGCGTGCCCGCATTCGCAAAACTGCAATAGACTTTCTCCTTCGGAGTTATGACAATGGTCGCCTTGGCGTTCTGCCCGATGGTGTATGAACCGCTCTTCGCGGAAAGTTCAAGCACTATGTTCTTGTCTTCAAGGTTGTTGAGAGGAGTTATGACCACAGAAGCCTCGACTGCGTCAGCGAAAGCGACCGAGTTCTCCACTGAAATCGTATAATCGGCATCCTTTACCGCCGTACCGCCGACGGTGAAAGTGACATCTTCCGTAATCGCCGCATCCGAAACGACTTTCACCGTAACAGGCTCATCTGCCGGAAGAATGTAATTAGCCTTGTCAAACTGCACCACCGGGAGAGCCGGGGTCTTCTCGCAGGCGCTCAGAACTGCGAGCGCGGCTGCGAATGCGATAGTAATCTTTTTCATACGCATAAAACATTAATAATTAAAAACCTATTTAGTCAATTCATTGTATTCGTCCCGTTCGGCCTTCATCGCGTCAATCTCGGCCTGGGTCGGAGTTTCCGCCGCAGGGATGTAGTAGGAAGTCGCCGCATCGGTCTTGGGCGGAAGCGGGTCGTAGCCGCTGCAGGACGGGAGCGCCGCGAAAGCGACCAGCAGCGCGAAAAACACTGAGACCCGGCTCAATCCCTCCACAGCATGAATCCGGATCAACCCGCATACAACCGCAGACGCCCTCAATCTATTCGCTGTATTCCACATAGCCTTCATTCTGTTTGATGTAATCCTTCAGTTCCGTATCATCCTTGTTTATCGGGAACGTGTACATATATTCCTGCATCGTGTATTTCTGATAGACACCCGTCGCGTCGTTGATGATTTTCCACGTCGGAGTGCCGTTCCTCTTGAGTTCGAACCAGCGGTCGCCCTCGCCGAAGAGTTCCATCCGCCGTTCGTTCAGGATTGCCGCCGTCAGCTTCGTGAGCGGCCTGCCCTCGCAGTCCACGGTGATTCTCTGATTCATATCGACCTCCGGGAGCGTGGCCTCAGTCCAGTCAGTCCAGCCTTCAACCCTTTTGGAACGGATGAGATTGAGTGTCGCGAGAGCCTCCGAAGTCTGTCCGAGATGAGCCTGGCACTCGGCCATCATAAGATAAAGTTCCGCCGAACGCAGTTTCGCCGAAGGCTCCTTCAGGCATTTCCATTTCGCGGATATGTTCTCCAGACGGATGTCTTTCGCGTCGAACAGCTTCACCAGCGAGGCGGAGAGAGGACGGGAGCGGAGGTCGGCGACCGCCTGACTGCGGATTGATGCGGAGGAGGTGTTGTTGTCGTTGATATGGGAGCGGATGATTACAGACGCGCCCTTTTCATATTCGCTGTTCACCTGCGCGATGTAGTCCGCACGCTCCTCCAGAGGATAGGTCTTCACAAGCTCCTCACAGAGCGCAAGGCATTCAGTCCAGTTCTGAATCCAGAAATATGTCTTCGCGAGACAGGCCTTGACAACATCGGAGTTGAAGACATATTTCGGATCGGTGATGCCGTAGGCTATGGAAGACTTGAGCGTGTTCACGACATATTCCGCCGTGGTGCGGAGGTCTGAGCGCTCGGGATAGTATTCGATGTCGAACTCGTCCACTATGCACAGGCCGAGTTCATTTCCCGCCGTGGAGGGCTTGTAGGCCTTGCAGTAGTTGCGCATCAATTGGAAGTAGCTCACGCCCTTCAGTCCCTTGCAGGCGGCGGAGAGCATACGGGCATCGTCGCTGTCTTTTGCATCCATAGCCTCGATGATGATGTTGCAGTCCTTGATGACGGCGTAGAGGTCGCGGTAGATGTCCTGATGCTTGTTGAAGTCGGTTCCGGCGTAAATCGGGAGGTTGCCGACGGCGAGGTTCGCGTTGAAATCGTCAGCGAAGCCCTCGTACATCGAGATGCAGGCTGCGGTCCCCACGGCATAGTCATACGCCCCGGCCTCGATGTTGTTCAGCCGGTAGTTCAGCACCGCCGCATACTCGCTCTCGGTCTGCGGGATGACCTTGCCCTGCGGCTTCACGTCAAGGAAGCGTTTGCAGCCGGCGGAAAGCGCTGCGGCCGCGAGCATAAGCGATATTATCACATATCTTTTCATCGTCAAATCATTCTCAAGTACCTGTCCGACAAAAATTCTCTCTGACAAAAATTCTCTCTGACAAAAATTCTCCCTGACAAAACATTCTCCCGGCAACCCGGGGGTCCGTCAGAACCCCATCACAAGTCCGAAGGTCGCGCTGCGGCTCACAGGATAGACCGCCCCCGGAGTCTCCGGGTCGAGTCCGTCATAGTCCGTGAAGGTGAAGAAATTGTTCAGCGAAAGGTTCATACGGAATGAGTTCATCTTCATTTTCTTCACGGCGGACTGCGGCAGCGAATAGGACAGGATTATGTTCTTGATTCTCAGGTAGGAATTGTCCTTCACATAGGCGCCCCGGATGATGTCGCTGCTGAACGGGTTGTCCCGGTCGAAATTGTAGGCGGTCCCGTAGGCATCGTAAATCCGTGGGTATTTCGCGTTCCTGTTGGTCTCCGTCCAGCGGTCAGTGCGGTCGCGGCGCACATTGAAGTGGTTGGTGTAGAGGTCGCTGTAGACCGTCTGCGGACGCTCTGGATCCACTCCTGTGCGGGTGATCGAGCCGTAAGAACCCGGCACAGCAGGGTTCTCGAAAGTCTTCGCTCCGGCGGAGTAGGCCGCGAAACAGCTGAGGCTCAAACCTTTACACGCAACGCTGAGATTGAATCCGCCGGTGTAGGGAGCGGTGGTCGTCCCGAGGTAGAAGCGGTAGTTGTCGGCGTTCTGGTAGTCGGAAAGCTTGGAGATTTCGGCATCCGGCCGCAGCGCGAACTTGTAGAGACCCTCGGAGTTCAGCCCGTCGAGCTTCCCGATGAAAAGGGCGTTGACCGGATAGCCCACCCAGTAGCGTGTGGACGAGGTCATCTTGTCGACGCTCTCATAGCGCGTGACGATGTTGTAGTTCCAGGAGAAGTTCACGGAAGCGTTTATCTTCCAGTCCTTCGTGTCGAGCAGCCGTCCGTTGAGCGTGAACTCGATTCCGCTGTTGGAGATGTCGGCGGAATTGTATTTCTGGTAGGTGTAGCCGGTGATGCTCGGGATGCGGGAGCTGACCACAACATCAGTGCTGACCCGCCTGTAGCCCTCCACGACTCCGGAAAGCCGCTCTCCGAAAAGCCCCCATTCGAGCGAGAGCTTGTAGTCCTGCGTCTTCTCCCATCCGAGGTTCGGGTTCGGAGTGCCGGAGAATGTCGCGATGTCAAGGGACTCGCCCTCGTATTTGCGGTACTGCTGCTGCCAGTAGCTCATCACGAGCTGCGGCGCGACACCGTTGTTGATGTTCCCGGTGAATCCGGTGGCGGCGCGGACAATCAGCCTGTCAAGCCACCGGGACGCCCACTGCATCCATTTTTCCTGCTGGATGTGCCACGCGCCTCCCACGGACCAGGTCGGATTGAACTGTTTCTTGCTTCCGAAGTAGGAACTTCCGTCGGTGCGGAATGAGAAATTGAGTATGTAGCGGTTCAGGAGGAAATAGTCTCCGGACGCGTAGAACGAGGCATAGCGGCTCTTTGACCAATACTCGCCGCTGAGCTGCTCCACTTCGCGGAGCCACGACTCAAGCTGGCTCTTGCCCGTAGGAGGCTGCGGCATCGATGTGGTCTGGGTGTTGGAGTCGTAGTTCAGTCTCTTGGCGTAGAGAGTGTTGGAGTTCTCTCCACGGATTTCCGCTCCGGCAATCACCGAGAGGGCGTGCACTCCGTCCGCAAATTCCTGATTGTAGGCGAGGTGTCCGCGTGCGATGAAAGAGTTGCGCGTGAGGGAGTTCTGGATTATGGAGCCGTAGCAGAGACTTGAATTGAAGGACTTGTCGTAGTCCAGCATCTCGCTCCACGCCGCGTAGGTGTTCTTCGGGTTGATTTTCTCGGTCCGGTTGTTCGCGAAGGAATAGGACAGCAGTCCCACGAACTTGAGCTGTTCAAGGAATTTGACCTCGGCTCCGGCACGCGCTGTGTTCGCCCAGTTGCCGGTCTTGCTCGAAGTCTCGTTCAGCTCGCGCATTATGTTGTAGCCCTTGTTATAGACCGGAACGACAGAACTGCCGTTGGCCTGGTTCAGCACCTGCCAGGTCTCGTCTGCGCGGTAGGAGCCGTCCTCGTTGTAGGAGTATTCGTAAGGGTTTGCGTAGTAGGCATAGCTGAAAGGGTCCACGTCGCTGAGGTTCGGGGCCTGAGACTCCTGACGAGATATGTCGAGTCCGAGGTCGAGCTTCAGAATCCTGTTCGGAGTGAAGGTGAAGTTGGACTTGAGGTTGTAGCGGTTGTAGTCGTCCTTTATGAGCAGACCCGCGTCGTGGGTGTAGCCGAGTCCCACATAGTAGTTGTATTTCCGTGAACCTCCGCTTATGTTGATGTGGTGGTTCGTGGAGACGGAATTGCGGAAAATCTCGCTGAACCAGTCGGTGGAGCGGGACTTCAGCCCTTCAAGATATGCATCCTGCGCGGCCTTGTCGCCGGCCATCGAGGCGTATTTCCCGTAGCCCGAGCGCACCATTCCGACGATGCCGACGACGGGATATGTCCCGCCCCCCCCGAAGCGCTCTGCGGAGAACTCGTCCCAGAGTTCCTGCTCCCAGGCAATCTTCTCGGCGGAGTTCATCAGTTCAGCGTCCCTCTGCGGCCGGAAGGTCACGGAGACATTCCCCGAATAGTTCACGCGCATCGGCCCGTCGGCACCCCGCTTGGTCGTGACCACGATGACACCGTTGGCCGCACGGGAGCCATAAATCGCGGCTGCCGAAGCATCCTTGAGTATGGATATGTTCTCTATGTCGTTGGGATTTATGTCTCCGACTCCGTTGATTAGGAAGTCCTCCAGACCGCCGGTCTTGAGCTGGCTGTCGGAAACATTCGGCATCTCTCCCTGAAGAGGCACGCCGTCGACCACCCAGAGCGGACTCTGGTCGCCCGTGAGGGTCGCCTGTCCTCGGATGCGGATTTCCTGCGTGCGCCCCGGCTGTCCCGAAGTCGCGCTCACGCTCACTCCCGCAAGCTGCCCCTGAAGCATCGCGTCGATGGACGACTGGGGTTTGTCAATCAGGTCCTTGGTCGTGAGCACCTCCACTGAACCTGTCATTTTCTTGGTCGAAGTCTGGGTGTAGCCGGTAATCACCACCTGGTCGAGCATGGTTCCGGCCTCTTTCATCGTCACATTGACGACTTTCTGCCCTTCGCCGACCCTCACCTCCTGCGTCTCCATCCCGAGGAACGAGAACACGAGCACCGGCGACTTCCCGGAGATTGTCAGTGTCCACTTTCCGTCGATGTCGGTCACCGCGCCAACTTTTCCGTCGCTTCCGGACATCACGCTCACTCCCGGCATGGGCACGCCGTCGCTGTCTTTCACCGTTCCGCTGACCGTCCTTGTCTGGGCGGGCGCCGCAAACGGGAGAACGGACAGGAACAATATCAGCAGTATATGAAGGTATCTTTTCATTTAGTAATCCTTCACAAATCTACACCAATTTATTTTTTAACGCTTACTTACAAAAACGCGGCAAATTAGAACAAATATTCCGATTTTCAAAATGTCGCGCCGCCGGCATATTCCGGTCAAATCCGTTGTCTTATAATATATTTTCGTTAAATTTGCATTCACGGAAACGTCATCGCCCGAAATGGTTTCAGATTGTAAGCCCCCAAGGGATATGAGTTTCAAAAAATATTTTCAGCATTCGCATGTCGATATGGATTTGTGAAGGATTTTTGAGGATAGATTCATTTTTGAAGAGGGAGCATACTGGAGTATGTGACCGATGAGAAAATGGATATAGACCAAAAAGACAAACAAAAAACAAACAATATGAGTTCGTTTGTAATAGAAGGAGGCCATAAGCTCAGCGGCACAATCATGCCGCAAGGCGCGAAAAACGAGGCGCTCGAAGTCATCAGCGCAGTCCTGCTCACCCGTGAGGAGGTGAAAATCAGCAATGTACCGGAAATTCTGGATGTGAAGAACCTCATTCTGCTGCTTCAGGATATGGGCGTGGAGATTCACCGGCTTGAAAAGGGGATCTATACTTTCAAGGCGGACAATCTTGACGAAGAATACATCGGCAGCGGGGAGTTCGTACGCAAATGCGCCCGTCTGCGGGGTTCTGTGATGGTCGTAGGGCCGCTTCTGGCACGCTTCGGGCACGCATATTTCCCGAAACCGGGCGGCGACAAAATCGGACGGCGCAGGGTCGATACGCACATCCAGGGAATGATCAACCTCGGCGCGGAACTCAGCTACGATTCAGAACTCCGCGCATTCTACCTCTCCTGCAAGCACTCCGGTGCCGGCCGCAGCGGGAATACGGACGCGACCGGAAGAGCGTCTTGCAGCGGCAGTTTCCTGAAAGGGGCATATATGCTTCTGGACGAGGCTTCCGTCACGGGAACGGCGAACATACTGATGGCAGCGACTCTCGCGGAAGGCCGGACCACGATTTACAACGCCGCCTGCGAACCGTACATCCAGCAGCTCTCCAAAATGCTCGCGGCGATGGGAGCGGACATTCAGGGGATAGGCTCGAACCTGTTGACAATCAACGGAGTCGGCGAACTCCACGGGGCGGAGCACAGGATTCTGCCGGATATGATTGAAGTCGGGTCATTCATCGGGATGGCGGCGATGAACCGCAGCTCGATTACGATAAAGAATGTCTCACACGAAAATCTCGGGATAATCCCGGAATGCTTCCGCCGCCTCGGCATAAAGCTGGAGCAGAGGGATGACGACATCTTCGTCCCGGAACAGGAATGCTACGAAATCGAGTCCTTCCTCGACGGGTCCATACTCACGGTGTCGGACGCGCCATGGCCGGGACTCACACCGGACCTTCTCTCGGTGATGCTCGTCGTGGCCACCCAGTGCAAGGGCAGCGTGCTGATTCATCAGAAGATGTTCGAAAGCAGGCTCTTCTTTGTGGACAAGCTGATTGACATGGGGGCGCAGATTATTCTCTGTGACCCGCACCGCGCCGTGGTCATCGGCCACGACCACCGCATCAGCCTCAAGGCCGGACAGATGCTCTCCCCGGACATACGCGCCGGAATCGCCCTCCTCATCGCGGCGATGTCCGCCAAAGGCACGAGCGTCATATCCAACATAGAGCAGATTGACAGGGGCTATGAAGACATAGACCTCCGTCTCAACGCCCTCGGTGCATGTATCACCCGTCAGGAATAGAAACGGAGGTCTCTGTGAAAAACAGACGCGGAAAACGGAGAATCCGCCTTATCTTTCTATGACATTGGTGCGTACCCAGTTGTAATCGTCGTTGAACGTGTACCATCCGACGAGATAGAGCCGCGGCACTACGATATATTCATATTTCATCTCGCAGTGGGCTTCACCGCAAGCCAGCGGTTTTATGTCGTCTGCGGTCTTTGCGGTGTTCAGGAATATGGCCTTGTCCACTCCGACGTTATTCCCCTGGGAATAGCTTCCGCCCTGAAGCGGAACGACTCCGTTGAAATTCGAGGTGACAATCTTGGCTCCCAGCTTGATGTTCGCGTCCTCCTTGAAGATGTCGCCGAGAGAACGGTCGCTTCCTGCATAATAATTCATTATGCATTCCACCTCTTCCGGTTTGAGAGCCTTGTTGTAGTTTTCAGCCTGGTTCGGACCCCACATGAAGTACCCGTAGCTGTCGGACGTCCACCTGCAAGGGATGGTGCTCCAGGAAGGATTGCGGTACTGCGGGTAGTCGAGCGGGTAGGACTCCATCACGAAATGCGCACCATAAATCTGGCAGATGCCCTTGTCGTCGTGGTGCTCCACCGGGCGGCTCATAATGTATTCGGAGAATGTGTTGAACTTGGCGATGTTGTCCGACAGGATTTTCTCCCGTGAGGCGTCATCGAGATCCTCCCTCACCTTGTGGTAGAGCTGGGTCAGGTACAGGGTCTGTGCGGCTATCGCTATGTCGCTGGCGCGCAGACCTTCTCTGATTGCATAGCCCATATTCTCCCAAGGAGTGGTGTTGTAGGTGTAGAGATCGTACATATTGAAGATGTCCTTCTGCTCGACGACGGTTTTGAGCAGGAAATCGATGTAGTTGAATCCCTGCGCCCACACCGGGTTGCCGCCTACCGTATTCTTGGCCCAGTCGAGGACGATTACCTTGACCTCGGCTTCGGCCTGAGCCTCATCTTCGGTGTTGACTTTGCTCAGACGGGTGAAATATACGGAATTGCAGTTCTCCAGTTCGGATATCATCTTACTGCGCTGGTTCAGATAAGACTCGTAGGTGGTGTTATGGTAGAGAATAGTCATCTGCGCAAGCTGTTCGCTGATTGCGTCAATCTTTTCCAGAATGGTGTCAAGCCGGGTGTCTTCCGTTGCCGGGAAGAGCATGTCCAGAAGCACGCCGACACCCTTGCCCCAGGCCGTCGTGGCGGCGGTCTTGCCCGCCCATACGAGCAGTTCCATCCAGTCGATGCCTGCGGTCAGCATCTCGACATTCCCGGTTGATTTGAGCGAGACGCTCAATTTGCTCGGCCCGGCATATTCCTCGTCCGTCGGAAGAAGCGACGGCGAGAGTTTCACATTCTTGTAGTGGCTGATGTCATAGCCGTTGCGGTTATATACCGTCAGATTCTCCTCTTCCTCACCGGAATCAGCTGAAACGCCGGCGGTCGGGGTTTCGGCTTCGCATACGAGGGAGTTTCCCTCGCGGGTGAATGTCACCGTATTCCCGTCAATGGTGACGACGAAGCTGGTGAGGCTGTTCTTGTCACCGCTGAGAATCCCGATGGCGCTCGTCTCCTTGTCCTTGACTTCATAGCCGTTCTCGAGAGTGTAGCCCATTTCGTAGAACTCCGCAATCTCGCCGTTCTTGATATTGATGATTTCAACCGTCGTGTTCCCTGCTTCATCGATGGTCATCGGACCTTCCCACACTCCGTTTGCGGAGTCTTCAGCGATGTCCGGGGTGCCCTGATTCTGTTTGTCACATCCCATAACTGCGGCCGCGCCCATGATGATGAGCATGGCTCTGAACAATGTCTTTTTCATGAGAATTTTGTTCAAAAGATTTAACTTGATGTTGCTGACCTTGTCTGTATGTAAGTTCAAAGTTTTATTTTTTAACGCTTACTGAAAATCGCGCAAAGATAGGTATTTTTTATTTTTCTCATAATGTGGCTTTCCTCTGTAAACTTTCCTAAATCATCTATGCAGGGAATCTCGAGAATTCCGTAGCTGATGTCAAACTGACAAATTACAGGAATCTGAAGTTCTGATGCAATACTACCGACAGTCGTCATCTGAGGGGAAAAAGATGGAGTAACCCGGAGACGGACAAAGTTCGGCAGCCGTACCATAGGGGATTATCTGATTCCAGTCAATATTCTTAAGATTGTCTGCCAAACTGCCCAGATTCTGTTTCACCATGCCGATTATGCTCTCGACATCGTTCGGGGTGTCTTCCGCCGCATCGTGCAGCAACCCTACAACCTTCTCTTTCCAGGAATGGCAGGCGCATCCGACCTTGTAAAGATGCGAAGTGAAATAATCGTTGCCGCCCTTGTCTTTCTGACCTTCGTGGAGTTCTTTGGCTGTCAGATACGCGGCGAAAATCACAGGCGACCAGTAGCCCAGAGACTCTTCCAGACTAAGGAAACGTTCATGGGATTCTTCCGGATCGAATTTGTCGATGTAAGCCAGATAGTCCCGATAAAGCCTTTCCTCCTCACTCCCCTGCTCCATCATATCAAACAGATGGTCCATATATTTGTCCATATAGTCCAAGTCCTTCTCCCTGGTGACTTTGAATCCCACCAGAAGAGTCCGGCAAAGCCGAAGGTTTTCGTCGTTGGCTTCGCTTGTGCGCCTTAACATATCCATCATCTCATCGCTCAGTGCAAGAGCGGCAGGGTTACGATCTTCCATATGCAGTCGAAATTTCCGGACTAATTTACTCAGAATCCGGCAATAATCAATGAATACCAGTCTTACTTTTCGGCACGGAAGCTGTTCCTTATGTTTGTTCATAGAACGAGTCTGTGTGTCATATTCAACATTGGTGCGAACACCATGTTTGTCAAACTGGACATCAGACTATCAAATACCGGCTCGATGAATTGTTCTCCGGGTCAATGGCGATGGTCTT
>CAVDEO010000023.1:0-23526 GCA_963607915.1 bacterium | reverse complement strand
TGGGACTGCTTTCGGCGGTCGTGACACTGTGCTGCGGAAACATCTCCGCACAGAGTGTAGTCCCCGCATCGATGGGCGGCAGCGACGGCTTTGATGTCTTCGTGCCCATCTCACGCTATCTCGGGAGCGGAGAGGAGCAAAAACTGTCTGCATGGTTCTCGAACAGCGTAGAAATCACGATTCTCGGCGAATCCAACACCTGTTCACGACCGCAGGCCCGGCAGATTCTCAAATCATTCTACGCCTCATACACCCCGAGGTCGTTTGAAATCACCCACAAGGCGTCACAGGGGAATATGAAATATGCCATCGGCAAGCTCAAGGCCGGCGGAGAAACTTTCATAGTCACGGTCTTTCTCTGCATGAAAGACAACTGCTACGACATCCATCAGCTGAAAATAGAGCGTCTATGACAGTCACTGCTCCCGGAGGGGCGGAGAGGGTTCTGCTCCACAGCTGCTGTGCGCCCTGTTCGGGGGCGATAATCGAATGCCTTCTGCGCAGCGGAATCAGACCGACAGTTTACTACTGCAATCCCAACATTTTCCCGGAGGAGGAATATCTCATCAGAAAGAACGAGTGCACGAGGTTCGCGCAGTCGCTCGGTCTGGAGATTGTCGATGCGGACTACGACCACGGGGCGTGGCTCGACGGAATCCGCACACTCGCGGCCGATGCAGGGCTGACGGACATCGGAAGCCTTCCGGAAAGGGGCGGGCGCTGTCTGCAATGCTTCCGCTACAGGCTGCTCGACTCGGCGCGTTATGCGGCCGCACACGGTTTCACGGTGCTGACCACGACGCTCGCCTCGTCGCGCTGGAAGTCGCTGCAGCAGATAAACGAAGCCGGGAACTGGGCCGTGGAGCAGGTCCGGCGGCAGACGGGGCTGCCGGAGGACGGACTCGTCTGGTGGGAACAGAACTGGCGCAAGGGCGGGCTGCAGGAGCGGCGCGCTGAAATCATACGCGAGTATGGCTTCTATAATCAGACCTGGTGCGGCTGCGAATACAGCCGTCGAGGCTGAACGGGAGCGGTCTTGCATTCCATCTCCCCGTTCAGCCTCGCCGTTCAGGCGCTTGGTAAGTAATCCTTGAAAATCACCTCCGGAACTCGACCACCAGCGCGGTCTCCGGAGCGACTGCGGTGTCGTCATCGATTGTGACCGGAGTGCCGGAGAGCACATCCACGCCGTCCCGGAGAGAGTCCGTAATCTCGGAATAATAGCTCCACGGAATCTTCTTCTCCTCATCGGAATTGTTCACATAGACGAACACGGCGGAGGAGTCGTCGTAGCGGAAGAAGGCGTAGGTGTTGTCGCGGGAGAGGAAATGCAGAGTGCGCCCGTTGTGGATGACCCCGGCGGTCTTCCTCCAGTTGAACAGCCGGCTCACATAGTCGAACAGCTCGGCCGCCTGACCCGGATAGGTCGCGTTGCCGTCCGTGTTCACGCGCTGAGCTTCGCGCCCCTCACGGGTGAAGAGATTCAGACTGTCCCCCGGCCAGCCTCCCGGGAAGTCCACCCTGAGGCCTCCGTGCCCCTGAGAGCGGTCGGCGGAGAGCATCATCAGTTCGTCCCCGGCGAAAATCTGCGGAATGCCGCGCATGGTCGCCATCAGCGTCATCGCCAGCTTGAATTTCTTCGGATTCCTGCCCACCGCGTCACCGATGCGGTCGGTGTCGTGGTTGCCGGCGAAAATCAGGACATTGTTTATGTCGGGATAGAGGTAGTCGTGGGAGAGTATGTCATAGACCCTCGTCAGGCCTTTCCCCCAGCCGGCCTCCTCGACAAGACCCGCGCAGAGCGCGTCACGCAGAGGGAAGTCCATCACTGCGGGCAGGTTGGAATTGAATCCGTCGCGGTTGGGCGCGTCCTTCTGCCAATAGACGAGCTGCGGGATGGAAGCGGTCCAGCATTCCCCCACTATGTTGAAATTCGGATATTCTTCCGTGACCGCCCTGCACCAGCGCGACATCGGCTCTTTCTCGTTGTACGGGTAGGTGTCCACGCGGAAGCCGTCGAGACCGGCATATTCCGCCCACCACACTGCCCACTGTTTGAAGTAGTTGAGCACGAACGGGTTGCCCAGGTTCATATCCGGCATCGAAGGAACGAACCAGCCGCTCTCCTGAATCTCGAGGTCTTTCTTCGAGGCGTTGGTGTCCATATTGGCGGAGAAGCAGACATTGGTCTGCGTGTATTCCGGGAACTGATGAATCCAGTCGTGGAAAGGCAGGTCCTCCATCCACCAGTGGGCGATGCCGCAATGGTTCGTGACTATGTCCATAATCACCTTCAGCCCCTTCGAGTGAGCCTTGGAGACAAATTCGCGATAGAGTTCATTGTTTCCCAGACGCGGGTCTATGCGGTAGTAGTCGGTGGCCGCGTAGCCGTGGTAGGACTCCTCCGTGACATTGTCTTCAAGAAGCGGAGTGGACCAGATCGCCGTCGCCCCGAGTTCGGCGATGTAGTCCAGATGGTCGATGATGCCCTGGAGGTCGCCGCCGTGCCTCCCGAAGAACGCGCTCCGGTCGGCCTTCTCCGCCGTGTCAGGAGTGGAGTCGTTCGAAGTTTCGCCGTTTGCGAAGCGGTCAGGCATAATGAGATAAATCATATCCGCACTCGAGAAACTCCCCCTCTGCGCCGAGCCTTCCGCCCTCTCCCCTATCTCATAAGCGCGTTTGAAGCTTTCGCCGTCCCTGCTGAAAACGAGATAATATGTCCCGGCCTCGGCTTTCGGGGATATGGCGACGTCGATGAAAAGATAGTTTGGACTTTCCGCCTTGTGGATTCCAGTGATTTTCACGCCTTCACCGCCTTCGAGCGCGACGTCATATTCCGAAATCCCGTCCCCCTGCACCATAATCTGAAGCGGAGTACGCATCCCTACCCACCACGAAAGCGGTTCGACCCTCCGCACCTGTTCCTCCGTCGCGTCGGCGGTCTCTTCGGGCACGAAGCCCCCGTTTCCTGCACACGAGCCAAGCACTGCAGCTGCCATAATCCAAAATATCCTTTTCATTTGAGCGCGCAAAGTTACGTAATCCTTAAAAAATCCTGTCTATGTAACCTGTCTATTTTTTTGTCAGCGGGTGAGCAGGCGGAACTCGCCGGCCTTGAGAGGGATGACGAGAACATTGTCGGAACCTGGCGTAAGCTGCGTGCCTCCGAACCGGTCGTACCAGACTCCTCCGGACGGGAGGGAGACATAAGCCGCAGCGATATCCGCGACCCCGAAATTGCCGGCGACCACAAAGCTTTGCGAATCAGCCGCAGTGCAGGTCATCGTCCTGACCGGCACGCCGCTGCCGACAGACCAGCTGAACTGCGCATCGGAGTCGAAGAAGCGCGGATTGTCACGGCGGAATGCAAGCAGGCGTGAATATGTCTCATACAGAGCCTTGCGCTCCGGAACTTCAAGATAGTCCCAGTGGAGAGGCTTGGCACCGGTGCGGCTCGGGGAGTCGATGGAAATGTCGTAGCCGAGTTCGCCGAACTGCCAGAGCATCTTCGGACCCGGAACAAGCAGCGAGAACGCCGCGTTGAGTTCCTCGCGCTTCATCCTTGCCGCAAGGTCGGAAGTGATTCCGTTCCCCCATTTGAGTGACTTGTAGGCCGTCCTTTCCTCATCGTGGCTCTCCATAAAGCCCACAAGCGAGCCGAACGGCATCGACGAGCTTCCCGTCCACATCCCCGAGAGGTCATCCCCGTCAGAGAGCCAGCCCATGGCCGTCTGGCAGTAGGCATAGTTCATATTACGCCAGAGTTTCACCCCCGCCTCCGCAAGTTCCCTTTCCTCGCGGGTGTCGCAGAAATGCTCGAAAATCACCACCGCCTTCGGAGAGGCCTCAAAGACAGCGGAAGCATAGTCCTTCAGAATGGCCACGCGCGAGGCGTCATAGTTCGCAGCCGTGCTTTCCGTGCTCTTCTGCTGCGTGAAGCCCTTGGTGAGGTCGAAACGGAAACCGTCAACGTGATACTCGTCGATGAGAAACCTGAGATTCCGCTTTATGTATGACCGGACCTCGGGGTTTTCGTGATTCCAGTCGTGATATACGGAATATGGATGCGGAGCGTCGACATTGAACCACGGGTTGTTCGCGGCAGTCTTGTTCGCGGCCGCATCCCAGTACATCTTCGCCATCGGATGCACTCCGGTCGCGTGATTATACACCACGTCGAGAATCACCGCCATCCCGCGACGGTGGCACTCGTCGATGAAGGCCTTGTAGTGTTCGCGGGTGCCGTACGCCTTGTCGAGGGCGAAGTAGCCGCAGGGATTGTATCCCCAGCTGTCGTTCCCGTCAAATTCCTGGACAGGCATAAGCTCAATGGCGTTCACCCCAAGATCCTCAAGATAGTCCAGATGCTCTTCCGCTCCCGAAAGGTCGTGTGTGGCGCTGAAATCCCGAAGATGAAGTTCATATATCACAAGGTCGTCCCTGTCCTCAATCTCATAGTCCGTGACTTTCCATTCATACTCCGGGCGAGAAGTGCTGAATGCCGACACAAGCCCCGAAGCCCCCGACGGGTAGGACGGAAGGTCGGGATATGTCGAAGAGGAAATCCATTTGTCGTCGCTGCTGTAGATGATTTCGGAATATGGGTCCGAAAGGCGGAGCGCTTCGCCCTCCGAGTCAATCAGATGGTACTGGAAGCGGTATTCCCGCCCTGAAGTGAGTCCGTCGAGGGTGAACCACCAGCATCCGGAGGATTCGTCACGCCTCATCTGCCAGTCGTTGGAAACCTTCCAGCTGTTGAAGTCGCCGACGAGAAAACAATGCGGATAATGCTTCCCGTCCCGGTCCAGGTCACGCAGCACAAGCGTGACCGTGCTGCCGTCGACGATGTTGATTCCGACCTGCACACCAGAAGGCAGGGCCTCCTCCGTCACGGCCGCCGGGACGAATTCCCTGCCGCTGTCCGTAACCTTGCAGAAAAGGTCGGAGGTCTGCTTCGAGCCGTCGGCGTTGCGGACCACGACGCCGATTTTCGTCACCGCCTCGTCATCCCCCACGCCGAACCACTCGCGCACCGAAGGCTCAAGCGGAAGTTTCCACACGTTTGCGACCCCGGTCTTCTGCCAGCGGCACTTTTCAGTGTTCACCGCCCATTCCGACTGAACGTGTTCCCATTCGAGGTTCACAATCCCGATGTGGGCGTAGAGTTCACCCGTGTAGCCCGCAAACGGATAACTGCCGCCGGCCTTGTAGTAGAGCGTGCAGGCCTCGTCCGCAGACGGATTCAGAGGATCGGAGGAGAGCCCCGGCTGCAGGTTTTCGATGTCGGACGGCGGGGTCTCGGGTTCAGCCGACGGACTGTCGGGCTTCGAGCAGGAAAAGAGCAGGGTGAGCGCCGCTGCTGCGGAGAAAAGGATGCGTTTTTTCATTCTTCTGAGTTTTTCGAGAGCCATTCCGCAGTTACGCCGGTCGGAAGTAACAGGTGTATCGCCTCTCATATTTGCAGCCGGCGGCCCGATCAGGAGCCGCCGGCCGATGATGATTTTCAGTTTTCAGACAGACTATTTGATTGAACCTGTCCCCGCGTTGAAGTCGAGGGTTACAGTCTGTCCGGTAGTCACGACCACTGCAGCCTGGTCGTCGCCTGTGGCGCGATACTCAATCTTGCCGTCATAGATGTTGAACTCACGATGCCACCAGTTTCCGGTCGCCGCCTCCAAGACGGACTTCGCATACATACGGAGTTTGCCTTCAGCCGTAGTCGTCACGGTTAATGTCTTGTCTGCAACCTCGAAAGGATATTTCTCCTCATCCCATCCGCCGAAGGCGTCGCCCATACCGAAGACCTCAGCCTTGTGGACATTGATTATGCTGTTCTTGAAATCCACCTCAATCATATAGAGGCCGCTCTCGGCAACCTGACAGTTGGTCTCAGAAATCACATAGCCCTCATTGGTGGTAAGTTGATAGAAATCCTTGCCCCATTCGGTGTCGATTTCAGAGAACTTGAATGACTTGTTCGCCTCAAGATAACGGATTGCCCAGAATGCGCCCGGTTCAGAATGTGCCGAAATCATCGCGACT
Source organism: bacterium (assembly GCA_963607915.1). Lineage (GTDB taxonomy): Bacteria > Bacteroidota > Bacteroidia > Bacteroidales > UBA932 > Cryptobacteroides. Next base: position 17,484 of record CAVDEO010000023.1, on the reverse strand, counting down.
GCATCACCAGGGAACACCCAGCCCTTGATGGCTTCGCCAATGAGATAGCAGGCTGTCGGAAGTTCAGACTCCTTGGTGAGCGTGACATTGTAGGCGAAAGAATCGGCGAGACCGCCGTTTTTCGGGGTGTAGGTGAGAACCACCGTGTACAGACCCGCCTTTTCGCCGATGACGATGTTGTCGCCGTTGATGGTAAGTTTCCCGTCAGTCTGGGCGAGAGAAACCTCCGCCTTCACGATTCCGTCTTCGTCGAGGTTGATTTTCCAGCCATGGCAGGAAGCGAACTTGAATGTGCCGTTGGCGGAGAAGTCAAGGTCAGTCCAAGTGTAGGTGATTACTCCCGTGGCTGCATCGCGGACCGCCTCGCCCGTTGTGAATCCCCAGCCGTTGCAGCCGCCACGGATGCCGAAATCAGCCTTATGGATGATAATCTGGGCATTCTTGAGGTCTTTCTCAGCATTGTTGTCGAGCACGATGTGATAGAGGCCGCTCTCGGCGACTTTCAGCGCCGGAGCGTCTTCGCCGATGATGAGCTCGCCCTGAAGAATCATCATATCCGGGTTGTCTTCGAAGTTCTTTCCCGGATTGTCCTCAGGGCCGAGGCCGTAGTTCACCTCCGTGAGGTTTGCTCCGTAGAAAGTCTTCGCGCCTGCCTGATTCTCGATGAGAGCGAACTCCTTTCCGCCCTCAAGGTAGATGTATTTTTCATACATGCCGGTGCGGACGGCCTTGGTGACCTCATTGAAGCCGGCAGACATCGCGTTGACCGGGAGCACCTTGTCAGCAACTCCTGTGGCTTCGCCGTAAACATAGAAACCGTCAAGGGTCAGGTTGTCAAAATCGATTTCCGTTCCCTTCTTGTCGCAGGACGAGAAGCCCGCGAGAAGTGCGAAAGATGCGATAAGATAAAGAATCCTTTTCATGATTTGTGTGATTAAAATGTTGGTGATTATTTAGTATTCAATACATTATGAATGTCCGGTCCGGGAACTACAGATTCTCGTAGCCCGGAGTCTGTGTCCATATCTTCTGCCCAGTCGTCTCGTCAACCAGAGACTTTTCAAGAACGGAATATGGGATAGGAAACCATTTGCGCACGGCGGTCTTGGCGCTTGAGGCGACGTACTGCACATCGTTGAATTTGCCGTAGCGTATGAGGTCGCGCCTGCGGACCATCTCCCAGCTGAATTCCCTGCCCCTCTCCGCGAGCACTTCATCGAGAGTCCATCCGTTCACATCCCCGTAGGCATCCTTGAAGGCCTGCTCCGGGTCGGAATCGTAGGCGAAGCAGCGGCGGAGGTATGTCGAGAACTCCGGAAGCGAAGTCACAGCCGCAACGGAACCCGCGCCGCCGCGCAGCACCGCCTCAATCTTCATCCAGAGCACATCGGCATAGCGGATGACAGGCAGGTCGTTCTCGCAGTACTTGTAGGTGCCGGTCTTGTCCATCTCCCATTTGTTGAGCCGCGCTCCGTCGAAGTTGCTTGCGTCGCGGATGTTCGTGATACCCACATGAAGCTCGGTCGGAGTCCCCTTGGGATTGTCGGCGTCCACGACTTTCGAATCGAGGTAGAGTTCGGTGGTGCTGCCTTTCTTGTGCACCGGGCCCACGAACCAGCCCCAGGTCTTCGTGTTGCCGGTCCCCTGAAGTTCCGTGCCCGGGCCGCGGAGGTCGCTGTTGTAATAGCCCCTCATCTTGCTGTTGTCCAGCATGTCCTTCTCGGAAACTGCCGCCGCCGTCTTTGACTTGAAGATGTCCAGGAAGGAAGGACGGGCGCAGAAGCCGTTCCAGGTGTCGAGAATGGTGCCGTAGTAGTACTGGATGCCGTAGTGATGGGTGTTGTACGGTATGCGGAGCTTGTTCTTCACCTTGCCTGAATCGTGCTCGTCGTCGGTGAGACCGTTCTCCACGATGGCGAATATCGTCTCCCTGCTGTCTTCGTTGAAGAGGGCGAAATTGTGGAAATAGTCCTGTTCGATGGTGTAGGAGCCGGAATTTATCACATTGTCGCAGCAGCGGACGCAGTTGTCGTAGAACGAGCCGCTGTACTGCGAAGGCTTCTCCACGGTCTTGAACACATTGTCCGCAGTGCATCCGTAACTCTCGGCATTGAGGTAGAGGCGGGCGAGAAGGGCGTATGCGAAGCCCTGGGTGGTGCGGCCGTAGTTCGCCGCACGGTTCGCGTCATTCACGACCGCCATGTTCGGAGCATTTTTCTCGAGCGTGGCGACAAGATGCGACCAGACTTCCTCAGGCTCGAGAAGCGGTCCGGTGACCTCTTCGAACTGCTCGGTGTAAGGGATGCGGCCGAAGCACTCGAACATCTGGTAGAAGTAGTAGGAGCGCATCACCTCCACCTCGCCGAGGTACTGGTTATAGACCGCCTCTGACATCGACTCCCTGTAGTCGTTGAGGTTCTTGATGATCTGGTTGCACTGGACGGCGCCGGCCACGGTGATGTTCCAGACCTCCTTGAGCGCGTCACCCCTGTGGTCCCAGGTGTGGTCGTTCTGCTTGAGCCAATAGCCCCCGTCGTTCCAGTCCTTCGCACCGTTGCGGGGCACGCAGAGACCCTCGTCCGCAGTGATGGTCACCAGACCCCAGTAGCCCCAGTGGTCGTGGGTGTATTTCACATTCGCGTAAATCTGTCCCACGACCCTGATGACATTGTCTTCATTGGTCATCATATCCTCGACGGTCGGGTTGCCGTAGTTGACTTCGTCAAGCATATTGCAGCCTGCGGAGAAAAGAACGGCCGCAGCCGCAATCGCATATATAATCTTTTTCATATTCTTCTGTCCTCCTCTATTTGAATGATATGTTGACTCCGAGAAGCACCGTGGCCACCGTAGGGTAGAAGTCGCAGAAGTCTATGCCCGGACTCCAGACGCCGGTGGTGTCCACTTCCGGGTCCTGTCCGCTGTAGGCGGTGATGGTGGCGAGATTCTGCCCGGTGACATAGACCCTGAGACTGTTCACGAGGGATGTCTCCTTGAACTTGAAGTTATATCCGATTGTGACATTGTCGATTTTGAGGTAGGAGCCGTTCTCGAGGTAGTAGTCCGAGAACTGTTCCTTGTTGGTGAGGACCACGCCTTTGTCCGTCTTGACATCCTTCATGAAGAAATTGTCAGTCGCGGCGGCCATAGGGCCGTATGCCCAGCGGGTGAGATTGAAAATCTTATTCCCCACGACACCCCTCATGAAAATCGACAGATCGAGGTTCTTGTATCTCACGGTGTTGTTCCACCCGAAGGTGAACCACGGCTGGGCGCTTCCCAGTTTCTGGCGGTAGCCCTCGGCGGCTCCGGAAGAGTCAATCACACCGCCGGCAGGGGTGGAATAGTACCATGTGCCGTCCTTGATTGCGAGGAATTTGTAGCCGTAGAATGTGCCGACGGACTCCTTTTCGGTGAGAATCTGGGTGTTGGTGTTCATTATTCCCGTCTCGCTCACCGAGCCGGAAGTGGTCTCCTTGTAATTGAACCCCTTAGATGCGTCAGAAAGTTTGGTGATGACATTGTGGTTGTAGGCGATTGTCGGGGTGGTGACCCAGGTCCAGTCGCGGGTTTTCACCGGGACTCCGCTTATGGAGAGTTCCACGCCGTAGCTGTTCATCCTTCCGGCATTGGCGAGAAGGGTGGAGTACTGATACGGAGGAGTCGGCACCTCATAGTCCCAGAGAAGGTCCCGGGTCTGGCGGAAATACGCGTCGAAGCTTCCGTAGAGGCGGTTGCCGAGGAAGGCATAGTCGAGACCGAGGTTGTATTCATACTTTTTCTCCCATCTCAGGTCAGGGTTCACGTTCTGACCCACTCCGTAGGTGTAGACATATTTGCCGTTGTACCAGAATGTTCCGCCGTTGGTGAGCATCATCACTGACTTGAGGTCGGAGGCGAGGTTGTTTCCGGTCACGCCGAATCCGAGACGGAGCTTCAGGTCATCGACTCCCTTGACGCCCCGCATAAAGTCCTCGCCCGTGATTCTCCATCCGAGACTCACCGCAGGAAACCAGCCCCACTTATTGTTCGCTCCGAAGCGGGAAGAACCCTCGCGGCGGACTGAAGCGGAAAGAAGATATTTCTCGGCGTAGTTGTAGTTGGCTCTCGCGAAGAAGGCGGCGAGAGTGTTGGAATTGCGTGAAGATGAGGCTTTGAGATATGTCTTCTCCGCGTCTCCGTTGCCAATCTGGTAGTATTTCATGCTCTCCGTCGGGAAGCCCTTGTTCTCCACGGACATCTCGTCGTTCAGGAAGTTCTGCCAGGAGAAACCTGCTACGGCGGAGACGTTGTGGCGGCCGAAAGAACGGACATAGTCGACCGTGGCCTCGAAAAGTCTGTTGAAACTGCGTGAAGTCGAGCGGCCGGCCTTTCCGGAGCCCTCGACGTCGGTGGTTATCTGCCGGTTTGACCAGTATGAGGCATTGTCGCCTTCTTCAATCGCTCCGAAAGCGTTGATTTTCAAGCCTTCGACAGGAAGGATGTTGAGAGTCGCCTTCACCGAGCCTCTGAAATAGTTGCCGGTCTGGTAGGACTCTTTCTGATTCATATTCTCCACAGGATTGCTCTGGCCCGTCCCCTGAGGGTTGTAGTAGCCGGAGACGGTGGAGGAGTCGTAAATCGGCATGGTCGGGTTGAGGATGGCGGCCTGCTTGAAGTCTCCGCAGAAATAGTCGTTGCGGTAGTGCATATAGGACAGGTCGTAGTTGAGGTCGAGCCAGCCTTTGAGGGCTTTCTGCGAAGCGGCGATTTTGGCAATCACCTCATTCCTTTCGTTGTTCCGGGCGATGCCCTCGGCATCTTTCCAGTTTATGGAAGCGCGGTAGCTGAACTTGCTCGAAGACCCGGTGATGGCGAGATTGTGGTTCTGGGTGAAAGCGGCTTTGCGGGTGATTTCGCCCATCCAGTCCGTGCGGTACGGGTCGCCGTTTTCGTCGCGGTAGATAAGAGGGGTGATGACTCCGCCCGTGGTCTCCGCAATGTTGATGAACTCGTCAGGAGTTGCCATTCCCGTCTTGCCGTTGCGCATTGAGACGGAAGCGTAGCCTGAGTAGTCCACCTGAGTGGTCGCAATGTCGCTGAAGTTGCCGCCGCGCTTGGTGGTGATGATAATCACGCCGTTGGTTCCCCGGGTTCCGTAGATTGCCGCTGCGGAGCCGTCCTTGAGCACGTCCATAGAGGCGATTTCGTCCGGGGAGATGTTGTCGATGTTGCTCACCGGCACTCCGTCGACGATGTAGAGAGGGGATGTGCCCGCGCCCTTGTCGAGCGTGGAGAATCCGCGAATCTGCACGCTGTAGCCGGTGCTTGTCGGGTCAGATGTGGTGCGGATGATGTTGAGTCCCGCGACCTTGCCCTGAAGCAGACCCATAGGACTGCTCTTCACTCCGGCATTGAAGTCCTCGGCCTTGATTGAGGCGACGGAGCCTGTGACTTCCTTTTTCTTCTGGGAGCCGTAGCCGATTGCGACGGCCTCGTCGAGAAAGACGCTGTCCTCCTTGAGGACGACCGTGGCAGGCACTTCGGAGGCTTTGAATGTCACCGTGGCGTAGCCTATGCAGCTGAACTCGACGACCGCCTCCGGAGAAGCGACATTGAAGGCATAGTCGCCGTCAACGCCTGTGGAAACGCCGTTGGAAGTGCCCTGTTCGATGACAGTCGCTCCGATGACAGGCCCTGTCGCATCGGTCACGACACCCTTCACCTCGAAACCGGTCTGGGCGGAAAGCGAAAGTGCTGACGCAAGGCCTGCCAAAAGTATGATTATACGCTTCATTGTATGTTGTTTTTGTGATTAAGTCCCTTATTTCCCGGATGTTCTTGTAATCAGTCCCTTATTTCCCGGATGTCACGCCGTCATTCCTGTCCCTGATGAAAGCCACGCTGACGGCCGCGCAGAGCATCAGAGCCCCGGCGAGGGCGAGCATCGCGACGGCGTTGCCGCTGAAAATGTACTTGACTATGACCCCGCCGAGCAGCCCCATGCAAATCTGCGGGATGACTATGGTGAAATTGAATATTCCCATATATGCCCCCGCGCTGTTCGCGTCGATGGCGCGGGAGAGAATGGAATACGGCATCGCGAGTATGCCGGCCCAGGCTATGCCGATGCCCACCATCGGGAGCATCAGAAGGTACTGGTTATGAATCAGCGAAAGCCCGAGGAAACCGAGAGCGCCGCAGGCGAGGGTGGCCGCATAGACGGTCTTGTTGCCGCAGCGGTTGGCAATCTGTGTCATGAAGAGGGCTATGATGCAGGCCGGAACGGGATAGACCGCGTTGAGAACCCCCACCCAGGTGGCCGTCGCGCCTTCGGCGAGAACGGTGCCGGCGTTGTCGGTGACGACTCCGGTGATGGCCGGCTTGAGGTAGTTCCACATCAGGAACAGCGCGGCCCACGAGAAGAACTGGGTCACGCCGAGCTGGAGCATCACCTTGGGCGTGCCCTTGAGAAGCTGTATGAAGCCGGGCTTGGCGGCGGCACTTTCCGAAACGCCTTTCTGAGTGCCTTTCTGAGTGCCTTCCTGAATGTCTTCCTGAGTGTCTTCCTGAGTGCCTTCCTGAGCGCTTTCCTGAGCGCCTTCCGGAGTGCCTTCCGGAGCGTCAGAACCGCCGTTATAAAGCGCGAACTCTTCCGGAGGATATTCCTTGACCTTGAAGGATGTTACGAGAACGGAGGCCAGCAGTATTGCCCCCCCCAGATAGTATGAGTACGCGATGTGGTCGGAGACGTGACCCTCCCCGGCCGTATCGCTCACCCCGCACCATGTCATAATCAGAGGAAGCAGCGCCCCGATGACCGCTCCGAGATTTATCAGAAGAGTCTGGACCACAAAGCCTTCCGTTTTCTGGCTATCGTCGAGCATATCGGTCACAAGAGCGCGGAACGGCTGCATCGTGACATTGAACGACAAGTCCATGAAGAGGAAAATCAGCGCGCCCATCACAAGCGGCGCGAAAGCCAGAAGTTTCGGACAGTTCGGCATCAGCACGAGGGCAAGCGCCGAGATTATCGCGCCGGCGAGGATGAACGGAATCCGCCTCCCGAGCCTTGTCCAGGTCTTGTCGGAGAACATCCCGACTATCGGCTGCACGATGAGACCCGCCACCGGAGCGGCAAGCCAGAAGTAGCTGAGCGAGCCGAGGTCCGCTCCGAATGACTGGAGTATGGTCGATGTGTTTGAATTCTGAAGCGAGTATCCAATCTGGACTCCCATAAAGCCGAAGCTGAGATTCCAGATCTGCCAGAAGGACAATTTAGGTTTGGCCGGTTTCATTCAGTGGTCAGTTATGTTTCCGCGTCCGCAGCGCGACTGTTTCCGGTTACAGTTGTAAAGCGTCCGGGCGGTTTCGGTTCGTTTGTGTTATCAATCGGTTGCGAATATATGAATTTTGTAATATAAATATGTCATATTCTCCGACGAACGGGGGATATATGCCGATGAAATGCAAGTTTTCCGGGATGAACGGACGGCTGTTCATGATTTTTCTTCCGAAGAAAACGGTTTTCGGGATATTTTTCCTAACTTGCAGGCAGAATGTTTTCACGATTCCGCTTCATTCTCCAGGAACGGCGGCGCGGGAGCACTCGGAACCGCATATGAAAAAAGACACCAAGACTGACGGGCTGATCATACTGGCTTTCGCGCTTGTCCACGCCGCCGTGGCGTATGCTTTCGGGCGTTTCGGTTTCAGCGATGAACTGATGCTGACGCTGCTCACGATGGCAATGACAGTGGTGCTGTGCCTGCGTCGGAGCCTCAACATAGAAATCACCGCCGCCTGCGTAATCATAGTGAACGTCGCCGGCTTTCTCGTTGGCACCGAAGGAGGCGTGCTGCTCGGGAAAGTGCTGCGCGACCCTGTGGCTGTCAGTTCGCTCGTCACCTTTCTCACGACGGTGATTCTCGGCTGGAGCACGGCGGCTCTCACGAAAGCGTTTCAGCACGGCGGCCGGCGCGGTTCGGGCAAGGCGGGAATCTCTGGGACACAGATACGGGTGCTCATATTCGCGTTCACTTTCATATTCCTGCTCCGTCTTCTCATCTTCGTGTTCTCTTCGTCCGGCAGGAATCCGTGGAGCACCCTTGAAATCCTGTCGATGATTCTGTCAAATTCGGCGGCAATCATCACGATAATCTGCGTCAACATCATATTCGTCCGCTTCAGCCGGCGGATTGCCGAAGGCGTGGGGAAGAAATGTTATTGGTTCATATTCACGCTCTTCCTTCTGATTACGTCGCAGATGGTCGCATATATCGTATGTCTCTCCCCGGGCAGCCTGATTCATCCGGACACCTCGGCGGATTTCATCCAGCTCTGCGTCCTGTGCCTCGTCACGGACATTTCGGCCTACTGCATAATCTATCTCGCGAACCATTCGATTGAGGTTCAGCAGGCTATGCGCGTGGAAAAGGAGAAGCGGCACTACGCGCAGTTCCGCTACGAGAAGCTCAAGCAGCAGGTGAACCCGCATTTCCTGTTCAATTCGCTGAATGTGCTGGACTCGCTCGTGGCGGAGGGGAGGAATCCTGAGGCGAGCGAGTTCATCCACAAACTTGCCGGGCTGTACCGCTACATGATACGCAACGAGGAGGAGAGGCTCGTGACACTGCGCGACGAGATGGAGTTCGTGGAGGCGTTCACGGATCTGATGAAGACGCGGTTTCCGAAAGGCTTCGAGATGGAGATTGACATCTGCGGGGAGGATGCGGACAAGTTCGTTCCTCCGTGCGCCGTGCAGATGCTTGTTGAAAATGCGTTCAAGCACAACGCGGTGTCCGTGACGCGGCCCCTGAAAATCGCGCTGCGGTCGGTTCCGGAAGGTCTCGAAGTCCGCAACGGACGGATTCCCCGCGCATCGGCGGCGGAATCGACAGGGGTGGGGCTGAAATACATACGGCAGCAGTATGCCGACCTCGGCGGCGGTGAGGTCGTGATTGAAGAGACGGAGGGCGAGTATGCGGTGCGGCTGCCGCTGTTGAGCGCGAAAGAACCCGCGGGCGGCGAATGACAGGCAGGCCGGGGACATGGGACATAAGTAAGTGTCAGAAACCAACCGGCGGAGATTTGTGAAGGATTACACAAGACAGGATGATGATATGAATGTACTGATAGTTGAGGATGAGGTGATGGCGCAGAGGGCGCTGGCAAGGGCTCTTGAGAGCAGGTATCCGCAAATGCGGATTGTCGGATGCACCGGTTCCGTGGCCGAGACCGTTCAGTGGCTGACGGAACATTCTTCGGCGAACGGAGCCGGAATGCACGGCGGCTGGGCGCAGGACAACGGGGCTGACGTGATTTTCATGGATGTGGAACTGTCTGACGGCAACTGCTTCGACATTTTCAGGCAGGTGACGGTGACGGCGAAGGTAATCATGACCACGGCCTACGACAGCTACGCAATCAAGGCTTTCGAGGCCGGGTCGCTCGACTATCTCCTGAAACCGATAAGCCCCGCCGACCTTGACCGCGCGGTGAACAGGGTCATGCAGAGCGGCGGCGGAGCGGCGGATTTCGCTTCGATGCTGCGGGCCGTCGATGAGGGCAGGCGCAAGGAAAGGTTCATCGTGAGACTCAATGACCGCATAGTGCCCGTCAAAGTGGATGACATCGCCTATTTCTGCTCCGAAGAGAAGTGCAATTTCCTCTACACCTTCGACGGGAAGAAATATGTCATCGACTCCTCACTGGACATCATCGCGGACGAACTGCCTGAAAAGGGATTCTTCCGCGTCTCCCGCAGCTGCATCATCTCAGTCAGAGCCATCCAGAGCATCATCAAACAGGCAAACGGGCGGCTCCTCATTGTCCCGGAACCGCCCGCTGAGTTTGAAATTGCCGTCTCGCGTTCCCGCGTCGACGATTTCATGGCCTGGCTATCTGCCTGAGTCCTTTATCAGAGTTGCGACCTCGCTGTTGAAGTTCTGCTGGTTGAGCAGGGTTTCGAGGGAGAGGTGCATGCGGTAGCGCCAGTAGTGGCGGCTGACCGCAGGGATGTTGATGCGCTCGGCGTTCGGATCCGGAAGGCGGAGTTCGCCGTCTATGGAAAGCCAGTCCTGAAGCGGCAGCACCGTCAACATCGCCGGAGAGTCAAGATGGTCGCGGACAATGTGGCGGCAGAGCCACGGCTCGCAGAAGTACGGAGCCTCGCCGGAGAAGTTCAGACGGAAGAAGCGGCCGGAAACCTCCCTGTCCTCCTCCCACCACGCCCGTATCGGGTTCATATCGTGGGTCGAGGTGGTGCAGACACAGAGATAAGGATAGTGCTCAGGGTCGCCGAACTCGACGCTCGCGCTCTTCGGCATCCGCTGGATTTCAAGCGAAAGAATCTTCAGTTCAGCCATCACGGAGGCAACGCAGTCCGGAATCATCCCGAGGTCCTCGCCGCAGGCGAGCATATCGGTCGCGTGGAGCAGCGCCGGGAGCTTGCGCATTGCCGACTCCCGCCAGAAATCGTTGTGGCGGCGGTAGAAGAAGTCGTCGTGCAGGCGGTTGAACGCCCTCTGGCGCTGCGGGTCAAGGCCGCGGTAGGAGTCGGTGTTCTGTGCGCCTATCCTCGGATGCCAGTAGCCCTTCATCACCGGGTCCTCGACGAAGAGGACATCTGTCGGGTCGTCGGAAGGAGCTGTCACGAATGCTCCGGAGGCCACGTCGAATCCGTCGAAAGCGAGCTCCTCGGCAGGGTAAGGCAGAGCCGGGCGGAAATGTCCGAGCAGGCCGCTGCTGTATTTAAGAGGAATCTCCCAGATGCGGAAGAATCCGAGTATGTGGTCGATTCTGAAAGCATCGAAATATTCCGACATCTTCCTGAGCCTCGCCTTCCACCATGCGAAGCCGTCTTTCGCCATTTCCTCCCAGTTGTAGGTCGGGAAGCCCCAGTTCTGCCCGTCAGCGGCAAAGGCATCAGGCGGCGCTCCCGCCGACTCGTCCATATTGAACAGATGCGGGTGCTGCCAGGCGTCGGTGCTGGTGCGGGAGATGCCTATCGGGAGGTCACCCTTGAGCACGACTCCCTTCGAGTGGGCGTAGTCGCGGACTTCGGAGAGCTGACGGTCGAGATGGAACTGGACGAAGCAGTGGAAATCCACCTCGTCGCGGTGTTCGGTACAGTATTTCTCTATCTTTGAAGCGGAGTATTTCGCATAAGTCTTCCATTTGCCGAAATCGGCAGTCCCGAAACTGTCCCGAAGCGTGCAGAATGCGGCATAAGGCTCAAGCCAGTCGCGGTTTGCGGCGATGAACACCTTGTAGGCCGCTGTCTTTGAGAGTTTTGCAAAAGTCTTCGAGTACGCCTCGCGGAGAAGGCGGATCTTTTCTCTGTTCACACGTTCATAGTCCACCTGCGGCAGGGCGTTGAGTTCCTCCTGCAGCGCACGGAACGCAGCGTCGGCTTTCACTCCGGCCGCCTGAAGGTTTATGAACTGCGGATGGAGGGCGAAGGTGGAATTGGCGTTGTAGGGATATGAATCCTGCCAGGTACCGGTCATCGTGGTGTCGTTAATCGGGAGAAGCTGGAGTATGCACTGCCCGGTCGCCGCCGCCCAGTCCACCATTTTCTTCAAGTCGAGGAACTCGCCCACGCCGAAGTCGTCTTCGCTGCGCAGGGAGAAGACCGGAATCGCCGTGCCCGCCCCGCGCCACTTTCTGAGTCCGAAACGGTGGCTGATGTCGGACAGCACCGTGAACGACTCGTCCGAGGCGATGCAGACGCGGTTCTCCCCGCTTTCCCATTCCTTTATCGCGAGAACCCCGTCTTTTGTTGCCGGAGCTCCGTCTTTCGTTGCCGAAGCTCCGTCTTTCGTTGCCGAAGCCTCGTCTTTAGTAACAAGGGCATTGCGGTCGGCTATGACAAATTTGTACTCGAAATCCTCCTCGGCGGAGACTGCAAGCTTCCACTGCGGGAAATTGCTGTCATCCATAGGGATGACCCGCTTCCAGTCCTCCATTCCCTCGCCGTCCCCGACTATGCACAGCACCTCGTCGCGGCTCACGACCGGAACATTCACGGTTATGAGCGTGGTCCCGGCGCTCTTCGCCGAGTTCAGGGACGCGGCCGCACCTTTCGCCGCCCCGCAACACGGAACTGCGTCCGCAGCCCGTGGAAGTCCGCCCTGCGCCGGGGAATCCTGCTGCGGAGATTCCGGGACTGACCGGAGGTTCTCACGGGAGAAAATGCCCTTGGTGAAAGCCGATGAGTAGAACGGCGCATCTTCCGGCTCGTCCTGCCAGCGGTCACGGACGACGATTGAAGTCGATGCTGCGACCCCGGCGAGATTGAGGGAGTGATGTCTCCATTCATGCCGCAGAGAACCGTCCCTGCGGACAAGCTTGAAACCATAGCTGTCAAGCGCCTCAGAAGAAACTCTGGAGACTTTGGCCGTCCATCTTCCGAAACCGTCGCTGACCATCGGGATTTCCCGTTTTCCGAGACACAGCACAAGGGACTCCCCCCACACCGTGTTGTATTCAAGTGAAATGATGAGATTCATTATATGTGGTTATCAACTGGTTATGTCTTCAATGCGATTCCGTTCCGGGATGCCGAGCCTCCCGTGTCACTGTCTGCCGGAGCGGCGCTTCATCTTGTTCCAGTTCAGAACCGGAAGCAAAGTTGCCAAAAAAGCCGCAACAATCCAAAAAATTGACACAGCGGTGAAGTCGTTCCCGTTCTCCTGGATGAGGTAGCCGCTTGCGATGTCCTGAATGGCCGCCGCCGCATAGCTCGACACTCCGACCACCCCGAGAGCAGCCCCTGTGGCCTTGCGCGGCACGATGTCAATCGCCATAAGCCCGGCCACGATGCAGTAGAGCACGCCCATGGCGAAATTGAATACTGCGACATAGACCGTATTCAGCACGAATCCCCCTCCCGTGAAGAGGAAAAGCGACAGCATCGCGATTCCGAGAAGTCCCGAAAGCAGAGTCGGGCGCATCCTGTCTCCCCCGAACAGCCTGTCAGAAATCCATCCGGCCGACACCGTGCCGAGAAGTCCTCCCACGAGCGCGGCCACAGCGATTATGTTGGAAGCCGTCTCCAGTGAAAAGAGTTTCGCCTTCTGGAGGAAGAGCACTCCCCAGCCCGTTATGGCATATTTCGTTATATATACGAATGCGGACGACGCGGCGATAATCCATATCCCCGGATGTCTCAACACCCTTTTCTGGAGACTCAGCGTCCTCATCGAATCCTCGGGACGCATTTCCTCGCCGGAAAGTTTCTGGACGGAAGGAAGTCCGCAGCTCTCCGGCGTGTCCTTGACTGTCAGGAAGATGAGCAGAGAACCGGCAAACCCGATGATGGCGGCGAGCAGAAAGCCCCACTCCCAGCCGAACGAGGCGACGACGGCTGCGATGAGCACGAAGGATATGAATTCTCCGATGTACGGGCTTGTGCAGAATATGCTGTAGAATGTTCCACGGCGTGACTGCGGAAACCAGCGGGACAGGCTTATGACTCCGGGGGCGGGTCCCATCGACTGGAACCAGCCGTTCGCTCCCCAGAAGATTACTGCGGAAAAGAAAAGCGTGGCGTGGGAGACTCCGAAGCGAGTCACGCCGATTCCGAGCAGGGCGATGACGAGGTTCACGACGGACGAAAGCAGCAGCCCCACGCCCATGAAGCGGCGGATGTTGCAGTAGTCGGCGATGAAACCGTTGATGAATTTGCCGAAAGCATAGACCAGAAGCAGGGCTGAGCCTATCAGTCCGAGTTCCCCGGCCGTCAGCACGCCCCCGTCAATAAGCGGCTGCTTCACGACGCTGAGGCTCATGCGGCAGACATAGTAGAGACTGTAACCGGCGGTGACTCCGATGAAGGTGCTGCGGCGCACCGCCCTGTAAGTCCGGTCTACATCCCCTTCCGGCACCTGTGAGGACGCCGGCCGGCTTATTCTGAAAAAACTGTATACACCCATTCAGTAATCTGACTTACCCGAATCCGACTTGCCCGAATCCGACTTGCCCGGGAACTGTTCTCCGGGACATGAGAAGCTGTTTTCTGGGGCAAAGGTAAGAATCTGTTTTGATTTTCCGGCCGGACGGAGGCAAATGAGTTTTGTCCGGTCTCAAACAATTTCTTCGATTGAGCCGATTCCGTCTCTCGTCAGCGTGACCCGGAAACGTTTGAAATCCGACTCGAATGACTTTTTCCGGCCGCGGCCTTCCGGGTCATGGCAGAGCTGCAGGACAATGTTCATGTAATACACCTTGTCGCAGAGCAGGCGTTCAAGTCTTCCTTCCGGGGAGAGTTCGAGCACCCCGACCTGCGGATTATCCATCTTCTGGAGGAAAGTGTTCACATGGAGACGCACGATGTCGTTGATGCCCCTGGTCTCGTAGATGTTGTTCGCCTCAAGCTGCTCGCGGTCAATCTGGACGGACTTACGGTAGAGCAGCACCTTCTCGTCCGAAATGCGGTTCTCCACATCCAGCAGACGTTTCCCGTACCTCACGGCACGCACTTCCGCCGGAATCTTCTCTTCCGAGATGAAGTCCACCCCCTCTTTGATGAGTCCGATTTTCTTCCCCTTTATGATGACTGAGGCCTTGTTGTCGAAATACTTGCTGCCTATGCGGTGGGCGAAATAATAGCGCATCAGCTCCTTTATCCTGTCCTTGAGCATATAGCTGACAACCAGCGCGATGAACAGCGGCAGAGTGAAATTGCCGAAAGTCCTCTGGAAGGCGAAGCTGACGACGGTGGCGAAAATCATCGACATTCCGGCCGCTATGCTGAAATAGAGCTGCTCGACCAGAATGCCGTCCTTCTTCTTCGGAACTTTGAGAAACAGGTCGCTCTCGATATATTTCTTGAGCACTCCGTGACGGAAGAGTATGTCCCTGTTGTTCACGGGGTCGCCGGGTTTGAGATTGCCGTAGCCCGAATGCACCCGGTAGGCCATCTCCCCCTCGAGAAGCCCCTTGAGACTCTCCAGCGTCGGTGCGGAGACCCCCGACTTTCTTTTGGACAGCTCGTCGTAGATCTTCACGCTGTGAATCTTGACCATGCTGCTGATGAAGTCGTCCCCGAAGAAAAAGAACTCCCTCACCTCCGGAGTCACCGTCGGGACATTGATTATCTTCCACAAATCCCTGTAGGCTGAAAGTATGTTCCTGACATTTTCCACATAACTCCGGCAGAGATAGTCGGTGTCGTCGTCAAACCGCCCGCCCGAGCACACATGGGCATATTCCTCTCGCAGGGAACTCTTTGTTATGGCGGCGAACATCTTGATCTGGTACTCGTATTCGGCAATCAGCGTCCGGGTCGGATTCTTGGCGAGCGCCTCGAAAGACCCCCTCAGGTTGTTCAGGGGCACTGCGTCACCCCCGGCAATCTCGCGGAGCAGAAACTGCGGAGTCACGAGCCGGATGTTCGACTTTATGTCCTGATAGAAACGGGATTTGGGATAGGTCGAAGGGTTTATGTCGAGACTGTTGGGGATGAAGAGCCACATATACACGGAGAAATCGTTCTTCCTGAGCTTTCTCCGCGTGAGAAAGCCCATCTTGAACTCAATCGAGTAGCGGTCGTGTATTTTTGTGTTTACTTCTATCATATTTCAGAGCAGTCCGGAACAGGCAACAAAAAAGGTGCAAAACTGCGGAGTGAACGAGTAAAAATGAAACGGAACGGATTTGTGAAAGATTTTTGAGGACAGATTCCTTTCCGAATAGGGAGTGTACCGGGGTACAAGACCGATGGAAAAAGGGATATGACCCAAAAAGAATCACAAATCTCAGAAGAATAGTCCCGGGGTATAGCCCAGCCACCGCAGCACGGTTTCGCCCCAGAGGAGAATCAGCAGCCAGGAGATGACCATCATCGTGATTCCGAACTTGAAAGTGTCGCTCCAGCTGTACTGGTTGGTGTTGTAGAGCAGCGCGGCCGGCTTGCTGTTGAACGGAAGCACATAGACGTGCTCAATGAGCATCGCCACCGGGAACGCGAGGCTGAGCGCCGGGAAGCCGAATTTCTGCTCCACGCCGATTGCAATCGGCACGAACACGAGGGTGCGCATGGTCTTGGACTGGAAAATCAGTCCGCTGAACATCATCAGGAAGGTCAGAATCACATAGAGCACCCAGAACGGAGTGCCTTCCGCGATTCCGAGGCTGTCGAAGAACTGGTTGACGAGCTTCGCGGGAAGGTCGGTCTCCTTCAGCCCCGCCCCGAGGGTGTATGCGCCGGCGGAGAAGAGCATCAGATGCCACGGGATGTCGACATCGTTCCATTTCACGACTCCTATGCCCGGCATCAGGGCGACCACGGCTCCGATGAAAGCGACGGTCGTCGCGTCAATCCCGTGGAGCTTGTCCGTGGACCAGAGGATGAGCACGCCGAGGAAAATCGCGATTGCCTTGTATTCTTCGACGGTCATCTTCCCCATCGCGTGAAGTTCCTCGCGGAGCCGTTCCATTCCGCCCTCAATCTGCGGCTTGCGCTCTTCCGGCTTTATCGGGAATATCACCCTGACTCCGATGAACCACCCGATGAGAATCATCAGTATCGTGAGCGGGAAGCAGGCCGCGAACCAGTCGCTGTAGCCCACGCCCGAGCCGTAAGCCCCCATAAAGAGCGAGATTGCGAGCAGATGGGCGCCCGACCCCGTCAGGAAGCCGGTCGCCGCCACATTGATCTGGAACAGGTTCTGCAGCACGAGGTTGCGCCCGAAGTTGTTGCGGTTGCCGTCCGCCGCTCCGTAAATCGCCGCCACCACCATGAAAATCGGCAGCAGGATGGTAGCCTTGGCAGTTGTGGCGGAGATGAATGCGGACAGCACGATGTTTATGACTATGAAGCTGAAGAACACGCCCCGCGCAGTCTTTCCGAACTTGAGCACGAACCACAGTGCGAAGCGCTTGGCCACACGGGTCTTGACCAGCATGCTGGCCAGGACGAACGAGAGTATGTTCAGCCACATCACCGGATGTCCCAGCTGGGCGAACGCCTCTTTCTGCGAGGTGACGCCGGTCAGGACTATGGCGAGGGTGATTATCAGCGAGGTGAGGTAGTTCGGAATGGCCTCGGTCATCCACAGGACAAGCCCGGCGACGAAAATCGCGAGCATATATTTCTCGGATTGCGCCGGCAGGAAACTTATGTCGAACACCCAGCTGAAAAGTATGAAGAACAGCACCGCGAGCGGTCCGCCGAGCCTGGCCATCCAGGTCTCGAACGCCGATTTCTTCATCTTCGGGAGTTTCTCGACTTTGTAGTTCCCCATGTCAAGCGGGTCGAACACCTTCGCCTGCGTGTTTTCAGTTTCAGTCATTGTTTATGCGATTTATTGAGGGTGACCAAAACACTTTTTGGTCACCCCCGTTTTGTTGCAAAGGGTGGGGATGAATAAAATTATCTCCAGTTCTTATACGGATTCTTCATCAGCATCGAATTATAGTACTTCGCATCGCCGGTGACCTCCTCCCCGAGCCATTCCGGCTTCACGAAGGCCTCATCCTCGCTGTGAAGTTCCACCTCGG
>CAVDEO010000022.1:22298-23528 GCA_963607915.1 bacterium | reverse complement strand
ACAATATAACATATGATTATGAACAAGTTGACAAACATATTCTCCGGCCGTGCGGCCGGTCTGCCGAAAAGCCTTATGCTTGCGTTCGCGGCTGCGGCGACGCTTATGGGAGCTTCCTGCTCCTCCTGCACTTCGGAATCGCTTCCGCATACTCCCGTAACCCCGGACGAGCCAATCGTCATCGACCGCACGGCGTTCGCCAAGGGTGCGGACATCAGCTGGGTGACCAAGATGGAAAGCGAGGGAATCAAGTTCTACAACGCCGCCGGCGAGCAGACCGAGTGCACCGAACTGATGAAGCAGATTGGAATGAACTCCATCAGGCTCCGCGTGTGGGTGAATCCTGAAGACGGCTGGAACTCGGCTTCCGACGTGCTCGTGAAAGCCATCCGCGCCCAGAAGCTGGGTATGAGGATTATGATTGACTTCCATTTCAGCGACACCTGGGCCGACCCTTCACATCAGACCGTTCCCGCCGCGTGGGCTTCCTATGACATCGAGGGGCTCAAGACAGCGGTCGCCGATCACACCACCGAAGTTCTCTCCCTTCTGAAGAAATACGGGGTCGAAGTCGAGTGGGTGCAGGCCGGGAACGAGACCCGCAGCGGAATGCTTTGGGATTTGGGGAGTTACCAGACCAACAGCGGAAAGAACTACGCCGAACTCACCACTGCCTGCTACGACGCGACAAAGGCTGTTTTCCCGGACGCGAAGGTCATCGTCCATCTCGACCAGGGCAACAACCTCAGCCTCTACACCAGGATCTTCCCCGTGCTCAACGCGAACAACGCGAAGTATGACATAATCGGGATGTCGCTCTACCCTTGCTGGTGGGATGACACCACCCAGTCCTACGGCACGGAGTGGAGGGAGAATGTCGACGCCTGCCTTGCAAACATATCTTCGGTGAACGCGAGCTACGGCAAGGATGTCATCATCTGCGAGACTGGCATGCCGGTCGTGAACCCGGATGTCGCCAAGGCGATGCTGAGCTACCTTCTTGAGGAGACTCAGAAGATTTCCTGCTGCAAGGGCGTGTTCTACTGGGAGCCTGAGGCTCCGAACGGGTACAATGACGGGTATGCGCTGGGGGCGTTTGAGGATGGGGCTCCTACCATTGCGCTTGACCCATTCAAGGCAGAAGCCAAATAAAAAGCGGTACTCCATCTTTTTATTTGACTTCTGCATCCCCGCATCTTATATTAGCATATATTTGTAGAATGTTGGGGG
>CAVDEO010000022.1:20678-22268 GCA_963607915.1 bacterium | reverse complement strand
CAGAAATCATATTCTTATGATACAAAGGATTATTGTGGCGGCATTGGCGCTTTGCGCTGCCGCCGCACTGCCGCTTGCGGGACAGGTGCGCAGTGAGAAGGTGTTGAAGGACTGGGAGTTCCGCCGTGACCACGACACTCTCGCCGTTTCCGGATGGGAGAGGGTTCGGGTGCCGCACGACTGGGCCATATCCGGCCCGTTCGACAAGGCGAACGACCTGCAGACCGTGGCCGTGGTGCAGAACGGGGAGAGCGTGCCGAGCGAAAAGACCGGGCGCACGGGCGGACTGCCTTATATGGGCAAAGGCTGCTACCGTACGGACATCAGCGTCGCCGGGCTTGACGGCCGCCGCTTCGAACTTCTTTTTGACGGGGCGATGAGCGAGGCACGGGTCTTCGTGAACGGAGAGCAGGTCTGCGAATGGCCCTACGGCTACAACGCATTCCACTGCGACATAACCCCGTCCCTGCACGAGGGGCTCAACCGCGTCACGGTGCTGCTGGAAAACCGGCCTTTCTCTTCGAGATGGTACCCCGGAGCGGGACTCTACCGCAAGGTCCGTCTCATCGAGACCCCGACCGTCCATATCCCCGTATGGGGCGTGAAAATCACGACTCCCCACATAGAAAAGGAATATGCCACGGTCAGCATATCCGCTGAAATCGAAGGCGCACAGGAGGGCGAGGCTTTCGACATCGAGACCGTAATCCTCGACAAATCAGGCGATGAGGCGGCACGGCGCACCGACAGACGGAGCGTATGCCACGGCGAGGCTGTGCGGCAGAACATAAGCATAGCATCTCCGGAACTCTGGTCTCCGGAGAACCCTGCGCTCTACACGGCACGGACACGCATTCTGAAGGACGGGAAACTCATTGACAGCGTCGAAAACCGCTTCGGGCTGCGTACAATCGAGTTTGTCGCCGACAGGGGATTTTTCCTCAACGGGGAACGCAGGGTTATTCACGGAGTGTGCATGCACCACGACCTCGGGCCTCTCGGAGCGGCCGTGAACAGGGCTGCGCTCCGTCATCAGATTGAGATGCTCAAGGAGATGGGCTGCGACGCCATCCGAACATCGCACAATATGCCTGCGGAAGACCTTGTGGAACTCTGCGACGAGATGGGTATGATGATGATGGCCGAGACTTTCGACGAGTGGGACAAGGCGAAATGCCAGAACGGCTACCACCGATTCTTCGATGAATGGGCGGAGAAGGACATAGTGAACCTCGTGCGGCATTTCCGCAACAGCCCGTCCATAATAATGTGGAGCATAGGGAAC
The DNA here is from genome assembly GCA_963607915.1 of bacterium. Lineage (GTDB taxonomy): Bacteria > Bacteroidota > Bacteroidia > Bacteroidales > UBA932 > Cryptobacteroides. Next base: position 20,983 of record CAVDEO010000022.1, on the reverse strand, counting down.
GAGGTGCCGACCCAGTGGAGCGAGGACGGCTACAAGACAGCCGCCGCCCTCCAGTCCATCTGCCACCGCGAAGACCCGACCCGTCCCGTCACCTGCGGAATGGACCAGTTCGACGCGGTCGTCAACAACGGCTTCGGCGCCCAGCTCGACATCCCGGGATTCAACTACAAGCCGCGCCGCTTCGTCGAGGCCTACGGCAAGCTCCCGCAGAACATAATACTCGGCAGCGAGACCGCCTCAACGGTAAGTTCCCGGGGAGTCTATCATCTTCCGGGAGAACTCGACGGGGCTTCGGGGACATCCGG
>CAVDEO010000022.1:0-20519 GCA_963607915.1 bacterium | reverse complement strand
GCCGGGATTCGACGGCCTTCTCGCGAAGAGCCGCCGCTGGAGCGACCATCAGTCCTCGTCCTACGACACGGAATGCTGCTCGTGGTCGAACATCCCGGATGTGGACTTCGCCGCGGACGAGGACTACCCGTGGATGCCCGGACAGTTCGTCTGGACCGGTTTCGACTACCTCGGCGAGCCTTCACCATACGACACCGACTCCTGGCCGAACCACTCCTCCGTTTTCGGAATCATCGACCTCGCAAGCATACCGAAAGACCGTTTCTGGCTCTACCGCAGCCAGTGGCGCGATGATGTGCCGACTCTCCACCTGCTCCCGCACTGGACCTGGCCGGGGCACGAGGGCGAGAACATCCCGGTCGTGGCCTACTCTTCTTTCGACAGGGCCGAACTGTTCGTGAACGGCGTGAGTCAGGGATTCGCGGAAAAGACTCCTGCAACTGGAGTTTCCGAAGACCCGACCCGTCCCGCTCCGATTGCACCTGACACGGAACTCTTGCGCCGTTTCCGCCTCATCTGGCCGGACGTGGTCTATCAGAGCGGCGAAATCCGCGTGGTGGCCTACGGCTCTGACGGACTCCCGGCAGCCGAGCAGACAGTCCGCACCGCCGGCAAGCCTTACGCGCTGAAACTCACCCCTTACACCGGGCCTGCCTCCATCAGGGGCAACGAGTGCATCGGAACCGGTGCATCAGAACCTGACGGGAAGACCTCCGAGTGGAATCCCGGCCCGGCCGGGACGGCGCGCCTGAAAGCCGACGGGGAGGACTTGGGCTATGTGAATGTGAGCGTGGTGGACCGCGACGGCAACCCAGTCCCGACTGACAGCCGCCTCGTGAAAATCAGCGTCAGCGGCGCAGGCGCGTTCGAAGCCGTGGCCAACGGCGACCCGACCTGCCTCGAACCGTTCCAGAATCCGCAGATGCATCTTTTCAGCGGGCAGATGACCGTGATTGTCCGCAGCGGCGAGACTCCGGGCGACATCGTCCTGACCGTCACTGCCAAGGGACTCCGCAAAGCCTCAGTCACACTCCGCTCCGAGGGAGACTGAAAGCGGCCTCCTCATCGTTCTCCTCTACCCGCCAGGACTGCCTGAGTCGCGGTTCACTTCGTTGTTCTCTTGCGAATCACAAGCATTGCTTGCGGTTCGCAAGTTTTTCTTGCTGTTTCCGCATCATTTTTCTCCATACCTTTGGCACAGACCACATAAAACCGAAGATAACACTATGGATAACGATTCCATCAAGGAGAACATTCTGCGCCTGAGAAAACTCCGCGGACTCACGCAGACCGAAGTCGCCCGGCGCTGCGGCATATCCATGACCCATTACAGAAGCCTTGAGTCGGGGACGGCCTCTCTCATAAACCCGATAATGTCCCGAATCGCGAAGGCTCTGGACATAGGCACGGTATGTCTGATTTTCGGCTCATGGAACCGGACGGACAAGGATTTCAGACTTGAAGAAGAAGCGGCGGACTATGGCCCGGGCGGCAGCGCGAACGACCGTTCAGAAAGCAGATTCCGCGAACTCCGGGACGAATACGAGACCCGTCTGAGCACAATCCGCGATGAAAACAATGTCCTCCGCCAGGTCGTCGAGACCCAGAAGCGCGACATCTCCCACCTCGAAAGCATAGTCCGCATGCTCCGCCGCCTCAAGGGAGTCGAAGAATTTTGAAATCTGTAATAAACATAAGGGAATATATATCCATGCTGGAAAAAGGAGAGACCGACATGCAGCTATCGACTTTCATAATGATTTCGGATGCCGTGGGTCTCAAAATTTCGTTGGCATACGCATAGACATTGAAATTTGCGGCAAAGAGAGAAAAATTCAGCTCAGTCCGGGAAAAGGTTTGGAATTAATGATAATCATTGAAAATACGCAATACCGCCCCGGATGCTTCCCTGCCTACTCTGTCACTTCTATCGTCGGTCTGGTGTTCTCGTCATGCCAGATGACACGGTACCTGCGTCCGCCGTATTGTATGCTCTGGCACTCGGTCGTGTTCTCTATAATCTTCACCTTCGGATGCTCAGCCCACCTTGCCACCTGTCTTGCGGAGGAATATGGGAGGATGGCGTATGCATAGGTGTTGTCTGCGGATGTCGCGTCATGTTCCACCCATAGTTTGAATATGCGGGCGCTATCCAGCTTTGCGGGCAGAGTGTTGTCAATGTCATACCAGTTCCCATGCTGCACCTCCGTGGAAAGCTGCAAGGCCGCGCCATCAAGAGCGACATAGCCGCGATTGTCGTGCTGCGCCCAATTCCGGCCGGTCTTCACCTCGCCAGCATAATGCAGCTGATCCAGAGCCGTGGTCAGGCTGGAAACCCCATCGAGCGAACAACCGAGGCCGGCTCCGAGAGCCACAATGCAATCTTCAAGACAGACAACGACCTTTTTCCCGGACATCCCGTCTCTTCGCAATTCAAAAGCCGTCACCAGACAGTCTTCAGAGGCATAGCCGCTCACGGCTTCAGTGTCGTTGGCAACATACAGACGTCCTTCCCGGTCATCGGTTACAGCAGACAGAGGAACCGGATTCCCATCTTCATAAGCCGTCACTCCCGGCAACTTGCGCCAATCCCAGACCGCCTGAATGTTCCTATACTCATCTCCCGTCTGCATTAACATCACGGCGGCGTCAGCGCTGAAATGGGCATGCTGGTTCTCCCTGTTGGTATATTCATAACCGATGGTCCTTCTGGAGTGCATCCTGACTGAAGCAAACCAGTCCTTCTGGCGGAACACACCATAGTCCGAGCACGGGAAATAGCGCCCTCCCACAAGTCCGCCTTGCGGCGGAATCATGTCCCCGAACTGCCTCCTGGCTATCTTCACCGCCGCCGCCTTTCCTGCGGGTCCATTCCTGAACGGCTGTCTGCCACAGGCGTTATGATCCATTATATCCCCGTATACAGTCCAATCCATCCCTTCTGAAATAAGGCGCATCACCAGTGAGTTCTGCTCATCCGAAAAAGCATAATCAGTTCCATACAGGACAGAGCACCAGAAAGACATCACATCGACAAAAGTAAGTCCATAGTTGCCGAACTGCATCTGCGGACCATGCTGATGAAACGAATAATCCGGCTGAATGCCTTCTTTGTCCGTCATGACGATTTCTTCCGCGATAAAATTCCTCGCCTTGACAACCAGCGCCTCATCATCTACAAGAAGCCCTTTCATGAGCTGGTTCCCGGCCAGCCACACCTTATTCTGTCCTGTCTTGCCGAAAGCCGAGCGTTCCAGCACCTTGAGGCCTATGGCCACTTCCTCCGGAGTCAGTTCTTCGCGGATACAGAGCATGGACGTGATCATCTTCTTCGGGACGCCGATATCATTGTGCCACCAATTAGGACACTTTGGCATAGTTTCGCCCCAATAGGCAATAGACTTATGAATAAGTTCCCCGAGCGTCACATCCCTGTACCACTGGCTTGACGGATGGCAATACAACTTGGTCAGAGCAAGCATTCTTGTAAGATGCAGTGTCGGATGCCAGCTGCCCCTGTCCTTTGTCGTATAGTCAATGTCATTCCACGACCCGTTCTCAAAATTGAACAGCCCCACAATCCTGCGCACCTCATCCGACGGAAGATGACCATATGTATACAATTGGAGCTGAATCAGGTCATTTGCTCTTCCCATTCCGGAATATACAAGATAGTCATCCTGCTCCCTGTCCGAATATGCGTAATTCTCAATCGTCTTCTCTACAAAAGCCTTACGCACCGCATCAAGCGGCGAGGCGCTCAGCACTCCCGGCAGGAGAAACAGCATCATGAAAGATATAAATCCGCGCATGTATCCCTATTTTGTTCTTGAAAGTTTTGTCGTCAATGTCACTGTTGTCCCCGCAGGCACTGTCACGGTGTATCCGACAATGGAGAAACCTGTGTTCGGCTGATCCCAGGACATCTTGCCTTCGGCATCCTCCGTGAAATAAACCGGAGACACAGAGGACTGATCCGCGGTGGTCACAAGATACATCGTATGTCCGTTCTTGCTCAGAGACACCGCGTCGTTTTCTTTCGCGACATCGGTCTGAGTCAGCATTCTCCAGTCCACCTTTGCGTTCTTGTCACTCTTCGCCTTAATGACATCTGTTATATAGAGATCCTCGCCGGAAAGTCTGACGGTACGCTTGACGGATGAGGCCTGGTCTGAAAACACCGCCGTCAAGTCCATCGTGCCTCCATACTCATTTCCGTCATTAATCACACTCTCAATCACGCCGCGACCGTCAACCCTGTGCCTGGCATTGTTGATGGTCATTGTGCTGTGTGACAGAGGACCCAGACGATAGACATCCCACCTCAATGAATTCTGTGTCATGGTGAAGAGCCCTCCTCCCGCCGCTTCAAGAAGCGGCTCCAGATAAGAATAGTCCTGCCTCTGAAGATCTGCGCTCCACCTTACGCCATAGGCGTCGTATACAAAACTTCCGGCATCCATATGAGCATGCGAGTAACTTGCGTTGCCGCCCTTGAATCCCAGATATTTATCTGTTGCGGAGAATGTCCAGTCAGTATGCACCAGTATCACAGGTGTGGCTCCGCCGCCGTACCATATCTTTTCAGTCGGGAATGTCGCGTTCATATCCTGCGGCAGATTGGCGGTCATGCAGGGAATCATCGGCAGAAGGCGGAGTTCATCTGAATTGGTCGTATATCTGTCAATCATCCTGAACTCGTTCGCAAGCAACTCAGGACGGCTGTATTCGTTTGCAAACCACCACATTGCATAGTGCGGATACTCATAAGTCTTGCAGTCCGAATAATTGAAACACGCCCCTGTCGTACCTGACATGTAGAGAATATAGTCTCCGGTCTTGGCAAAACCGGGGACATTGGCAACTATATCTCCGTCACTGCCGAATACTTCTTTGAGCAATGACAGTAAAATAACCTGATACGACGTACCATATGCCCAATAGCTGTAGCCTTCCGGGTAGTTTCCGTCCGGCGCATACATCGCCGCCACTGCCCTTTTGTTGCTTGCAATCGCCTCTTCAATCATATTTGATGCGCAGGTGACCTCCTTGTCATAAATCGCAAGCGACGCGGCGACAAGACCGCCATAGCACACCTGATTCCAGTTGCTGCTGCTGTTCTGGAAACTCCTGCCCGGAGCCTGTTTTATGGCAAAATCTCTTAATCTGCTTATGGCCTTGGCCTGAGCCTTTTCAGATAATCCGGAATGACACCAATCATATCCGATCGCAACTCCCATTGCCATTTCACCGGTATCGAGGAAATGCTCCGGGTGCCAGTCCGGAAATTCGCACGCCTCAACGATTGTTTTTTCTACATAATCCAGATACTTCTGCTCACCGGTCATACGCCACGCATATGAGCAGAACCAGATTCTTGACAAAGCTTCACGGGAAACAGAAAGCAGTCTTCCGCCGGAAACCAGATACTGGATAGGAGAAGCGTAATTTATCAGATAATAATTCGCCCTGTTCATGATATAATCATGAATCCTCGCATAATACGTCCCGCCTACAGCACATTTCTGCTTCCACTGCGACAGGTGGGAATCCGTCATAAGCAGTCTCGGATGAGGGGTGTTGCGAAGTTTGGAATAGTCAAATGTCTTTACCGGATCCGGGGTGGTGTCCTCCTGAAGTTCGTCACTCATATCCGCCTCAATCACATACTCCTTATCCAGCCAAGTGATTTCACCCTTATTCACCTCCACTGCCCCATCTGCCGTGAATGTTGTATTATTCTGCTGATCATCAGTGAATGTCAGCTGCAGTCCGCTGCTGTAGGAACCGTCCAAAGCCGGCAAAACAATCTTTGATACGGTGTTGGAGGTGAGAGACAACGGCTGTGACATCTTCATCACAACCTCACGGTTCCGAAATTCAGGAGCATTCTCCACAATCAGACCGTCCTCCGCAAGAGCAACGCTGATGACCCCGGCCAACGCTTCCTTGCTGCTGACCGGTGCTATTGTCACAGTCTTGATCTTAGCGTCACCCCTTACTTCAAGACCTATATATCCGCAGCAGTCCACAAATTCCAGCGACGAATCCTTGCCATAGGCACACATCGGAGCAAGCGCCATCCTCGCACTTGAATATGTGTGTTCTGACGGAAGTTCAAAAGTTATCCCGTCTGTCCCGTCACCAGAAAACTCCGCGTTCCTGCCTCCATATACGGCAAAGACACCGCCACCTACATCAATAGACGAACCCTTGAACTCGGCCGTGCGGACCATATCGGCCCCTTTATACAAATATCTGGCTGATGCGGATGAAGTAATCAGGTCTATCCCGTCATAACTGTTCCAATAATACTTCATCAGCCCGGAATCATTGTCAAACATCTGGGCCTTGGTCGCATTCTGCAAGAAGGAGGCAGTGACGGAAGTCACAAAGTTTTCAGCAACCGGAGTCTCCGGCTCCGTCCCTCCCGTCTTGCCGTCAAAAGGCTCGGCTTTACACGATACAAAGCTCAGACAGGCGAGCGAAAAAGTTATAAGATACTTGTAAAGCATTCTCATACTAATTTAAAACGACTGTACAATAGTAATTCTCGGTAAAACATCTGACCTGATAGTCAGCATTGTCCACAATTATGCACGAGAGAGGGTCCTGAGAAGTAAGTGTCGCCGCCTGTTCCCTGGTGCAAGTCTGCACGACAATCTTGCCGGCCTTATCGCTCAGTGCGGCAATACACACATCAATGTTGCCTTTCACGGCATTCTTCCAAGTCAGGACATATCCTCCATCCTCCCGTGGTACAAGCATGTCGCCGTTGACATCCGTAACACGGAAATCCACATTCAACACGAGATTGTCGTCAGGATAGACATAAATCGGGACATTTACATCAAAAGATCGGGTGAACTCGCTCCAAAGACGGAAAGGCATGGTGGCGGACTCCCCCCGTGAAATGGTGTATTTCAATTTATTGATCCCATCCGTACGCTGGGCAATCCACTCGTCATAGCCACAATAAAAGACATTCTCCAAATCCGGATCCCAGACTTCGTCCAAGGCATAAAAGTCACATGACGAAAGCGAAGACACGGCAACTGCACAGACAAGCAAAAGACTTAAATATCGTTTCATATTAATTCTTCTAACACATTTCTACTAAAACCACCCGGGATTCTGGAAGTCCTGGACACTATGCCCGGAGAGTGTAATCTCGTCCAGAGGGATAGGATACAGGTAGTCCTTTTCCGCATCGAATCTGCGGTCTGTCGAAAATTCCAGCACATAGACATCAGCCTGATCGCAGACCTGAACCTTACGTCCGCGTCTGTCCCGGGCCTTGCCTTCCGCGTCTGTCAGACGGCTTGAGACATCTGCCCTTGACACGCCATTGCCGTCACCGTCTCCATACAATGCCCCATACAATGACTTCGGCAGAGCATTTTCGGCTTCCTTCCATCTGATCAGGTCATCATAACGGAACATCTCATGAACGAACTCCACCGTCCTCTCCCTGCGGATTTCCTCTCTCATATCAAGACCGTTGGCAGCGACATGAGCATTTGTCAGTCTGAAATTGAACCCTGCTCTTTCATGCAGACGATTAATCGTCATGTCAAGAACTTCGTCCGAAATGGCTTCATCTCTCTCGTAGAGCGCCTCCGCATAAGACAACAGAATCTCAGCATAACGCATAAGCATATGGTCAACAGAACATTTGTCACCTTCGGCCTGAATTTCCGCGTGGTCGTAATATTTCTTTACGCCGAGCGAGTAGGTCGACCTGTTTGTCGTAAACGGGACATATCCTTCCCTATATGACATCTGTCCCAACTTGAACAAGACCTGCTCAAGACGCGGGTCACGATCGACGAACATATCATCAAAAGAGGTCTCCTGCTTCTTGGCATAAGCGCTCTTGCTTCGCGGCAGTCCGTCTTTATAAAGATACAAGTCCGCAATGTTGCGGGTAAGCCCGCGTGTGTTGCCGAATTTTCCGAAGAGATTGTTGTTATAGTTCACTCCGGCTGCATCTCCGCCATAATTATAAGGGCCATAGACCTTTACCCAGATGTTTTCGCGATTCTGACGGCCCTCTCCGCCGAAACGGAAAAGAGTGTTGCCATAACTCGGATACAAATCATGCTCCCGCGATTCAATCAGATCCTCCGCCGCATCAATCGCCAGATTGAGCCATCTCTTATAATCTTCTCCTGTCACGCGAGATGTGCCCGCATGAAACTTATCATATGTCCCCTGATAAAGACAGGCGCGCACAATCATGCCTTGAGCCGCCGAGACAGAGGGATGCCCCCATGTCGCCTCATCAATGTCAGGCAGATTCTCCCGGGCATATTCAAGATCGGAAAGAATCTGCTCCATCACCTGCAGACGGGTTGCCCTGTCCTTGGTTATTGTCGTGTCGGCAGTGGAAAGTGTCGGAGTAAGAAGCAATGGCACACCGCCGTATTTCTTCATCAAAGTGAAATAGTTGGCCGCCCTGTAAAATTTAGCTTCAGCCACATATCTCTTCAGCGCGTCATCGCTCAAGGTCGTGCATTTCGATGCCTGATAGATGAGGGTATTGCTGTAATATATGCTCTCATATGGGGTTGACCAATCCGACGAAGTGGTCGGAACTGTACGCGAGCCGTTTGATATCGAATTTGACGATTCAGAATCTATCATCTCATCCGCTCTGAAATCCTGACTGAGACCCGAGGTCAGATAGAGAAGATAGGAAGCCGCGCCACTGAAATCCGACTCTGTCTTCCAAAAGGCGTTTTCAGTCAGAGTGGTCTCGGGTAATCTGTCCAATTCGCAAGACACAAGGCTGCAAAGGAGCATCAATGCCGTAAATATATTCAATTTTTTCATCTTCCGCCGATTTTAGAAAGTCAGATTGACACCTATCGCCCATGTCGCAAAATAAGGATAGAAATTGATGGTCGTATAGCTTGGACATTCCGGGTCGAAAGCATCGATAAGCTTGCTGTAATCCCAAACATCCTGTCCGGAGACATACACCCTCATCTTGCTTATCACTTTGCTCTTGAACGGAATGCTATAACCCACCTGGAAGTTCTTGAGTCTTATATATGCCGCGCTTTCCACCCATTTGTCTGACGGGCGGTAATTGAATTTTCCACCGTCATACATCCTCGGGAAACGCGCATTCTGATTGTCTTCGGTCCAGTAGTCCGTCATATGGGCGAGAGGAACCACCGTGTTGCTGAACGGGCAGATGGAGGAAGAGTCATATATGACATTCCGTTTCCCCACTCCCTGGAACATGATGGAAGCATCAAGCCCTTTCCAGTTGAAGCCCAGGGTGAGACCGTATATGAAACGGGGCGAAGTATCACCCATATACACAAGGTCACCGCAGTCACCGGGTTTTGCATTCCCTATGCCTATGGTATGGTCGGCTTTACCCTGTGCCACATAACGCACGTCACCCGCGCTGATCTTCGCATCTTCAAATGACTGATATCCCGGGTTTTCAAGCTTATAATCCTCATATTCCTCACGGCTGGACCAGAAACCGTCGGTCTGGTATGCCCAGATCGTATTCAGCGGGTATCCTTCAATGAGAGAGTTGACACCCTCCCTGACAGTACTCTGGCCGCTATAAGACACCAGCTTGTTTTGCGAGTCGCTGAGGTTGAATGCCGCATGGAAATCCACATCTCCGAAACGGTCATTGTAAGACAGTTCGACTTCCCATCCCCAGGTCTTCAGCTTGCCCACATTGGCCGAAGACGCACTGATGCCTATGGTGCTCGGAAGCTGCACTGTCGCCAGCATGTTGTCATTCGTCTTCCAATAGTAATCCGCAGACAGGTTCAGTTTGCCGTCGAACAGACCGAAATCCAATCCTATGTCAGTTGATGTTATGACCTCCCAAGTCTTGTCCTTGGATGCCAGTTTGCTCTGGTAATAAATATTCTCCAGAAGCGAACCGTCGCCTATGGGCTGCGAAGAAGCATTGATAAGCGCCAGATAGTCGTAATATCCGAGCATTGCGCCATTGCCAAGCTGCCCCCAGGAAGCACGAATTTTCAGATTGCTGATTGCAGGCACCTTGAACCAGTCTTCTTTGTCGATTCTCCAGCCGGCGGAAAAAGACGGGAAGAGATGCCAGCGGTTGGAAGGATCCAGACGTGACGACCCGTCATATCGTGCATTCGCCTCAAAAAGATAGCGGTCATTATAGGAGTAATTTATTCTTGCGAAATATGAATTCATCGCCCAAGTCCCGACATAATCCGAAACATTCGTATTGTTCGGGTCTGAATTGTCATAATAGTTGAGCGAGAAAAGGCTGTCGTAAGAGAGATTTTTCACGGTAGTCGTCATGGAAGTAGACCTGTACGACTCGTAAGTGGTTCCGAGCAGGGCGCTGAGACTGTGTCCCGAATGGAACTCCTTATTATATGTGAGAATCGCCTCATATGTGTCCTGGATGGAGTTTGCCTGCCTGCGGATGAAACTGTTCGGATTATTCACCGCATACTGCTGATGCACACCGCTGTTGTCGGCAAGACCGTGGGCGCCGAGGGTCTTGTTCTCCTCGGAATAGTCCTGTCCGGTGTATCTGCGCGCCACATTGAAATTGACAGCCAGTCCGGGGAGGAGATCGTGAATCTTCAGGTTCGCATTCACCGTGTAGTTGTTCCTGATATTCTTCTCCACTCCGCCGTTGTTCATCACATTGATCGGGTTCTGCTGGAGGTCGTGATTGTATGTGGAACTCGCCTCAGTATCATAGTTATGGATAGGCTGGCGGTTACGGCACAGCGTCCACAGGCATTTGAACACCGCCGATGCACCGGATGTGTTCCAATAAGTGAAATTGGCGGAAGGGGCATACTGCGCATTATTCGCATACTCCCCGTTTACCGACAAGTCCATATACTTGTTCAACTGAGCGTTGAGTTTGACTCTGGCGCTGATTCTTTCATTCTTATCATGTTCGACACGGAGCAGACCGTTTTTGCGATAATATCCCAAAGAAGCCATATAATTGATCTTCTTTGACCCGCCGCTGACGCTGAGGTAGTGATTATGTTGGGTCACAACATCTTTCAACGCGGCGTCAACCCAGTCCTCCTGACTGAAATATTCCCAACGGCCGTTGGTGTTCTCGCGATAGTTGAAATTGGGATTCCCCACCCACGAGGTCCACTCGGGATTATATTCTGCGGCTCCATTGGCATTAAAACGGGCAAGGTTGATCATCTCCTGTTCCTTCTGTGCATTCACACGCTTGGGCATATGGGTCGGTGTCAGGAATGAGACATAGCCCGAGTAGTCAATCTTGGCACGACTTGATTCGGTCCCTTTCTTGGTGGTGACAAGAACGACCCCGGCGGCGGCACGTGCGCCGTAGATTGATGCGGCGGCGGCATCTTTCAGCACCGAAATGGACTCAATGTCGTTTGAATTGACAAGGGAAAGATCCCCCTCGATTCCGTCAATAAGGACTAATACGCTTGTCGAGTTAGTTGAAGTGAATCCCCGGATCTGTATGCTCTGGCCTTCAGCGCCCGGTTGTCCGCCGGAACGGTTGATCTGAACACCCGGCATTACTCCCATCAGAGCGTCCATTGCATTGGTCGTAGGCTTTGCTGCAAGTTCCTCCCCGTCCACCGCACTCACGGCACCTGTCAGATTAACCTTCTTCTGGACCCCATAACCCACTACGACAACCTCTTCAAGATACTGGGTGTCAGGCTCAAGCAGAATCCTTTCCGGAACATTGCCCGCAGGGAGCACCTGCGTCTTATAACCCATGAAAGAGACTTCAAGCTGAGAGCCGGCCGGGACTGTGATGCTGAATCTCCCGTCAACATCGGTAATTGCGCCGTTAAGCGTACCGACTTCTATGACGGAGGCGCCAATGACAGCGTCATCGGTCTTGCTGTCGAAGACCGATGACGCTATGGTGATTTTCTGCTGGGCAAAAGCACTGACGCTCGTGCCCAGACAGAACAATAAGACTAATAATCTCTTCATTATGTAAAATTTCGATTATTTGATTTTCTGGCAACGGACAGCCGCACCTGTCGCACGTGGCAAAGATTTCGGATTGGTATGTGTGCCGTCGTTCTTGAAATAGAATGATTTTGCGTTCACACCGTCTGTTCCGACAGTCCAGACACACGCCTCAGTGTTGCGTCCCGTTCTTTTGCCATATTCCGTAAGGTAACCGAACCAATAATGCTCAATCCCTGAAACACCGGAGAACGACGACAAATCATAAGTAAATCCATTTGTAGGCCCTTTCGCCGAGGTCTCTGCGTTTATATTGGCAAAAGCCGCGACATCCGCCACGCGGTAACCGGCAGGACACGGGTCATAGATGGTCTTGGAAGATGCCCAAAGCCCATCGTTATGACTTGCGTTCGGCAGCCAGTCCCTATCCGTATGTGTCGTGCCGTAAGTGTCTGTATTTGATTCATATTTATAGAAGGTCTCAGGGAATCTGACAGACACCCCGATTGAACCGCAGGATGTGTTTCGGCCTACTGTATAAGGCGTGCCCAAAAGACCGCTATTTGCTGCATTACTGAAGTAAGGGTCTTTCCTTCCCCACTGATAGTATGCGCCGGAAACTGTGTTTGCATTATTTGTGGAATTCGTCTTGACACATGCTCCAAGATTTCTGTCCATCAGAGTATAGGTGTCAGAGTACTTCTGGTCGACAACAGCATCACTCGGCTTCCATATATGCCAGCACCAGAGAATATCACCGGTACAATTTTCACCTGCATAAACCGCTATCACGGCATTGCCGGCCCCCTTGTCTCCGGAAGGAGAATTGAATGTAACCCTGCCTTTGCCGTCAACAGCCACAGATGGCGTATTTACGGCCGCCTGATTGGAGTCAGTATTCACGACAGATGCAGAATCGAATTTATACAACAACTTCGCGGATTCAGGCGCGATATTCACGGATTCCGTATGAGCATCTGCGATAAGGCCTTCGCTGCCGTTACCGATGACAGTGGCATCGAAACGATATTTGCAGAACGTGCCCGGAGTAACCATATAACAGTTTGCATAACCCGTTGCGTGAAGGTCGATGATGTATTCAAGCGGGATGGTCTTCACCCTGGAACGCTTCAAATCCAAGGTATTCGCCGTGGTTTCAATCATCTGACAGCCATCGGTGTCATAAACTTTCAGAGTGAATCCCTCATACTGCTGTGCGGGAAGAGCGATGTAGAATTTAGTCTTCGCCGTCTTGTCATTGCTCAAGGCTACAGGATCGGCACAATTCAAAGTGACTGTATTGCTCCGGGCGTCATTCAACCCGAGCGACGGTTCGCCTTCCGCAGAAGCCGTGACTGATACAGCCCCGCACACAGGCACATTCGCGATGAACTCGATTTTGCTCACAGAGGCCGTGAATTCAGAATACAGCTCCACCTCAAGAAGCCCGAGAATGTTCTTCATTCCAAAGCTTTCTGCCGATTCAGAGACAGCAATCATAGGGAATGCACCCGACTCAAAAGAATCCGCCTTATAACTCTGAGTGGCAGGGAGATTGAAATTGACGGTCGCAACACCATCCGACATTGAGACTGTCGCATCCGCATTGTACGGATAAAGCAGGACGTTCCAGTCAATAGCAGTTCCGACAACACCCGAAGTCTGGTTGAAAGTGCCGGTCACAGAGCCGGCATCTTTCTGATCCAGAGTATATTCAGAGTTGCCGTCTGTTCCGATGAAGGCCGAGACGGCATCTCCCGCGCTCCAAAGTATGGCACCGGCATCATCTCCGCTGTTGACAAGCGAAGTCCTGGTCTGGCATGACGATTCCACGCTCAGTGTAGCGGGAAGGCAATCAAGTATGGCCTTCTGTTCTGCGCCGGAGTCCATGCCGTCATTCATTTCCTGCTGACAAGCTGCAAACAAAGCCGCGACAGTCAAGAGGTTGATTATTTTCTTCATATTATTCCATTTCAAACGAATCTGACTCCCACACCAGCTTCTCGCTTGTTATTGAAGCCGCGAACATGCCTTCCACCTCCGCTGTCGTAATGTCGATGACCGGAGACTCATATCGGTTGTCCAAGATTTTCATAGCCTCGTCATTTGATTTTCTGACAACGGACAGGATGCGCCAAAGCGCGCTCGGCCTCAATCATTGTGACAGCGTCGCCAGTTGTATCATAACTCAATGCCTTACTCTTTTCAGGCTCTGACTCTCCTGCATTTACAGTCCATATACGGCCTGACTTGTTACGGTCGTGACGCTTGCCTGCATCATAAAGGAGATATCCGCAGCATGGGAATTGAGTGGTCACTCCGCCGAGAGTATATCGCAACTGTGATGTACCGCCGCCTGAAATCGCAGCACTTTCAGATGCTTCCATGACCGTAGGGGTGCCTGACACAATCAGCTCAAAAGCCTTGGCGTCAGCCACGCGGTAACCGGCCGGACACGGATCGTAGATGGTCTTCTTCGCTCCCCAAAGCTTATCTGTCTGTGCCGCATTCGGCAGCCAGTCATTATTCTCAAAATTAGCTGCACCGGCAGAAGTGATGAATGACTTGGGATTCGCAACCGTATATGCGATATCACCGTCAGTTTTATTGTTGTCCACAAGTGTAATGCCGGCAGCTGGCAATGTTATGCCGTTTGCATGGAAGAACGGATCCTTTCTTCCCCACTGGTAATACATACCCGATAAGTGATCCGGATAACCATTCAGTTTTATTGAACCGAGGTTCCTGTCCATCAAGGTGTAAGTCTCATCATATACAATATCCTTGACCGCATCCAGAGCACCTTCCGGCTTCCAGAAATGCCACGACCACAACGGCTCGCCTGTACACTCTTCGTTATCATAAACGGCAATGACCGCATTGCCGGGGAAAGTATGGGTACGGAATGACACCATTCCTTTCCTGTCAATCTTGACCGACTCCGTGTAAATCGGCTGCTCTTCTCCCTCTTTGACCTTTCCCGAGTCAATAATCTTCCAAAGAATCTTTGCGCCTTTAGGGGCGATTCTGGTCGAGGTCACGTGCGCGCCCTCAAAAAGCCCTTCATCACCGTTTCCGATAACTGTCGCGTCAAAACTGTAATATGCAAATGTTTCCTGTGGAATGATATAACAGTTTGCATATCCATTCGCGCTCAAGTTAGTAGGCTTGGGATCTGCCACGAATACATATTCCGGAACCTCCGACACTTCTCCACGTTCAACCACGGTCACCAGTTCCTCCGTGCGTTTCATGTAGTTCCCGTCGTCTGTATTCACCTCGAAATAGATACCCTTTTCATAAGATCCTGCAGCAAACGGAATCAGAATCTCAACCGGGGTATTCGGATTGAGCTGCAAAGGATTTGCGCTCATATCCATTGTGATGGATGTCTCCAATGTAGAATTGTAGGTGACTCCTTTTACAGCTCCTCCGCTTGTCAATTTGACAGTCACCTCACCGCTGACAGCCTCTCCATCCGCTCCATAAACAACGATTGACTCTATGCAGGGCTGCGGTCCTTCAAGATCAGCATCACCATAGAATTTGAAAGAGAGATAGCCTTCAATGTTATGAAATTTCAGGTTAGAATCTTTGCTGTATGCCACCATTGTCCCCATTGGAGAGTGCTTGGTGTCATAAGTCCACTGCGAAGGGACATTGAATGTCATGGAAACATCTGCGGCATTGGCTTTTACCGATGTTGTCTGATTGCCGACATAAGCGCCGAACAGGCCTTCTGCAGGAATAGAATATGAGGCCCCTTCAAAGTTTGCTGTATTTACAGCCGCAGTTCCATTATATGTGTAAGCATCAGCGCCTACATTTAAGAATATCTTCTGTCCCTGCCTCCAAGTTAATGTTTCGTCATCAGCTATTGTAGCTGATACTTTGGTGTCTGTACCCCCCCCCCGTCTGACCGTCTTCCGGTCCGTTTTCCTTATTACAACCGACAGCGAGCACGATAAACGCTGTAAGGTAAAATAATGATTTACGCATAATATGTATTTTAATGTGTTAGTATTTTCTTGGAATCCGTCTGAAATTCCGCATTATTTCAATTTGTTGATTCTGATCAGAGCCTCAAGGAAATAGTAGTCCGCATAGCTGAGAGGCACGTCAATTTCTGAATTGCCGGGTTTGTTTCCGGTGCTGTGCTTAAGGATAAAACCGGCACATTCCCCCTCGGCTGCGAGATATTCATCCGATGAAAGCGTACGAAGCTGACGTTCCGCCATTGCAAGGCAGTCGGCGGCAAGTTTCTTATCTTTTGTATAAGTGCTGAGTTCAATAAAACCGGAAGCCATCACTGCCGCGGCAGACGCATCCTTATTATCCATCGGAATCGCAGGAGAATCAAAATCCCAATATGGGATGCCATCTTCAGGCAGTCTCCTGAGAAGCATTCTGGCGACATTCTCCGACTGCTCCAGATACTCCGGAACTCCGGTCTCCCTGTACATCATCGCATAGCCATAGAGCGCCCAAGCCTGACCCCTTGCCCATGCAGAATCATCGGAATACCCCTGAATGGTCTGTTTGCGACGAACCTCACCGGTCACTTTGTCATAGTCCACAAGGTGATATGTGCTGTAGTCCTCGCGGAAATGGTTTGCAATTGTCGTGTTGGCGTGAGTGACGGCGATGGTCTTCAGGGAATCCGCTCCGAAAAGTTCATGAGCGTTCATCAGGAGTTCAAGGTTCATCATATTGTCTATGATCACCGGGCAGGACCACTTGTTACCCCTGATGTTGAAATCCCAGCTGCGAAGAACCCCGGCATTCGGGTAGAAGCGTCCGGCAAGTTTCGCTGCACCTGCGGCGATTTCCGGAAGATATGTGGTGTCACCTGTGAGGCGGTATCCGTTTCCGAAACTGCTGTTTATCTGGAACCCTATGTCATGGTCCGTCTTCTTGTTGTACAGTCCGTACAATTTTGCCGTCTGCTTTTTCGCGAGAGCAAGCGCCTGGTCGCTGCCTGTATATTCGTAGATATACCAGAGCGTTCCAGGAAAGAATCCGCTGCACCACCACTCGCAGCCCGATGTCACGAGACTATCTGCAGCGAATGACCTTGGAAACTCATCTTCAGCAAGTTGTGAATCCATAAGCACCGACTGGGCGAGTGCTCTTTCAAATACCCGATCAGACAATTCGTGCAAATTCTCCTTACGGCCGCACGCTGCAACAATCAGAATCAAGGCTGGTAATAATACTTTCATACCTACAGGTCTTAATTTACTTAAATCGAGAAAGCGTCGAAGCCGCCGTCGACGACGCAGACTGTTCCGGTGACGGCCTTGGAGGCGTCTGAGGCGAGATAGTGGAGCGTGCCAACGAGTTCGTCAGGTTCAAGGAAGCGGCCTATCGGAGTGTGTGCGAGAATCGTGTGTGAGCGCTGGGTGAGCGAGCCGTCCTCATTGGTGAGGAGGGTGCGGTTCTGGTTCGTGAGCAGGAAGCCCGGGGCGATTGCGTTGACACGGATTCCCTCGCCGAACTTCATCGCAAGTTCCGCGCAGAGATATTTGGTCCAGTTGGTCACGGCCGCCTTGGCGACTCCGTAACCGGCCACTCGGGTGAGCGGACGGAGAGCTGATTCCGACGCGAAATTGATGATTGAACCCTTGCCGGCCTCGGCCATTGACTTGGCGAACACCATTGTCGGGATTATGGTTCCGAAAAGATTCAGCTCGGTGACTTTCTTCACCGCGTCCACATCGAGGTCGAAGATGGTCTTGTCCGGCGGAACCGTCGCGGATGCCATGTTGCCGCCGGCGGCGTTGAGGAGAATGTCAATCCGCCCGTATTTCCCGACAATCTGCTCATAGTTGTGCTCAAGCGTGGCCTTGTCGAGCACATTGGTCGGAAAGAATACAGCCTCGCCGCCGTCACCGTGGATTTCCTCCACGAGTTTCTCTCCGATTGCGGAGGCCCTTTCAAGGTCGAGCAGAACCACTTTGCAGCCCTGGGCCGCGAAATATTTCACTATCGTGCTCCCGAGCACGCCGCAGGCACCGGTCATCACCACGACCTTGCCCCTGATGTCAAAAAGATTCTGTGCATTCATATCTCTGTTCTTCTATATTGGCTATTGTTTTGCATATGTGGCAATCATTTCACGCGATTTTGTCCGGGCAAAAGTCCCGACCGCTTCATCTCTGACTTCGGATGATGCCCTCCTGAAGCCCCCGCAGCTCCGCCAGACTGCGCATGCGCCCGTAGCAGGAATAGCCAGGGTTGGACCTGCGTCCGAGGTCGTCGCACATCTGATGCCCGTGGTCGGGCCGCACAGGGATGCTCACTCCGCGCCTCTGCTCCACCTCAAGCAGCGCCTTCATCATTCCGTACATGTCCACATCGCCCTCAAGCAGGTTGGCCTCGTAGAAATTGCCTTCAGCGTCGCGCTTGGTCGTGCGCAGATGCACGAAGCCCACCCTGTCGCCGAACTCCCGCATCATCGCCACGCAGTCGTTGTCCGCCCTCACCCCGAACGAACCTGTGCAGAGACAAAGTCCGTTTGACGGATTCGGAACGGCGGCAATCAACTTTCTGAAGTCCGCGGCCGTGGAGAGGATGCGCGGAAGCCCGAGCAGGGAATAAGGCGGGTCGTCGGGATGTATCACCATCACCGAGCCGCACTCATCCGCAACCGGGCAGACCTGCTGCAGGAAGAATATGAGATTGTCCCTCAGCTGTTCCTCGGTCACCCCGTCATAGCGGGAGAGAGCCTGCCTGAACTGCTCCAGAGTGAAACTCTCCTCGCTTCCCGGAAGCCCGGCAATCATATTTCTTGTAATCAGCCGGATTTCAGCCTCATCCATCTTTTCGTAACGGGCTTTCGCCACAGCAATCTCCTCCGGCGACCACTCGTCGAAAGCGGCCTTGCGCCCGAGTATGAAGAGGTCGAACGCCATGAACGCGGCCTTCTCGAAGCGCAGGGCACGCGAGCCGTCCGGCATCCTGAACTGAAGGTCTGTCCTCGTCCAGTCAATCACCGGCATGAAATTGTAGGTGATGACGTGGATTCCGCATTCGGCGAGGTTGCGTATGCTCTGCTTGTAATTCTCTATATATTTCAGGTATTCCCCCTCGCGGGTCTTGATGTGCTCATGCACCGGAACGCTCTCGACGACGCTCCATTTCAGCCCCGCCTCCGCAATGACAGCCTGTCTCTTACGGATTTCCTCAACGGTCCAGACTTCTCCGTTCGGGATGTGATGCAGCGCGTGCACGATGTCCGTAACCCCCGCCTGTCTGATGTAGGAGAGGTTCACGGGGTCATCCGGTCCGTACCATCTCCAACTTTCGGTCATTCTGATCATAATGCTTTCTTTTATGTGGCCATCGTCATATGGACGTTATCATATGGATATTGTCATATGTCCGTGTACATTTCTACGATGGCTGCAAATTTAGCAATATTTTTCATTCCCGTGTCCGTGCACGGAAAAAATATTCATTATATTTGCGGAAAAGAGAGAAAATTTCCATTGTAATTTCCATTGTGAAGAGATGAAAAATTCCATTGTTACGATAAGCGACGTGGCCAGGGCCGCGGGGGTCACGAACGGGACGGTTGACCGCGTGCTGCACGAGAGGGGCGAAGTGTCGAAGAAGACTCGCGAGAAGGTGCTCAAGGTCATCGAAGAGCTCGGCTATCAGCCTAACGTCTATGCGTCGATGCTGGCGAAGAACAAGGCGCACAGGACCGCCGTACTGCTCCCGAAGTACCGGAAAGGCGAATTCTGGGAACTTGCGCACATCGGGGTTGAGAAGGCCCGGGAATATGCCGGACGCTTCTCCGTGAATGTCGAGGAGCGCCTGTACGACCAGTATGACGTGGATTCGTTTCTCGCCGAGTGCCGCAGGGTCATTGAGGAGGGATATTCCGGAGCGATAATAGCCCCGATGTTCCTCGACGCGACACGCACCGTCACCGTGGAGATGGATGCCGCGGACATGCCCTATATAATTCTGAACACAAGCGTGAACGGGGTGTATGGACACCTCGCATATTTCGGACAGCCGATTTATGACAGCGGAACGTTCTGCGCGGACATTCTCATGTCCGGATCAACGGAAGAGAACCTGGGGGTTGTCCATCTCGTGAGAATCGAGCGCGACGTCAAGGGTCTTTCCGACCCGTCGCAGGAACGCCGGAAGGGCTTCATGGATTATCTTACGGCACATTTCCCTGAAACGGAGGTGCGTAACGTCGTCATAAACCCGAACAGCCCGGAAGAGGCCAGAAGGACAATGGACGAAGCATTCGCCGATGTCAAGGGCTGCCCGAACGTCGTGACCCTCAACTCCCGGATTTTCCTCGTCGCCGACTACCTGCGCGAAAGCGGGCGCAAGGGCTGGAATGTCATCGGCTACGACGTGCTTGAAAAGAACATGGCCGCCCTGAAGGACGGTTATGTAAAATATCTCATCGGACAGCATTCGGACCGCGACGCGCAGGAGGCCGTCACCGTCCTGACAGATTTCCTCGTCCTCGGCAAACGCCCCGAACGCGCCGACAATTTCAGTTCAATCGACCTCCTCTCCCGCTACAACTGCCG
>CAVDEO010000021.1:14967-23659 GCA_963607915.1 bacterium | reverse complement strand
GAATCCGTCTGTGGAGATTCCTTTTTCTCCGAACAATCCGCGAATATACGAAAATATAGTCAAAATCCGCCTCTTCATCATTAATCAGCCCTGTGAAGTATGGAACTGTCCCCATAGCTGAGGAAACGGAAACCGTGTCCGAGCGCATAATCATATATGGGTTTCCAATTGCCGCCGACAAATGCCGAAATCAGCAGAAGCAGGGTGCTCTGAGGCTGATGGAAATTGGTAATCAGAGTCTTCACGACGCGGAAACGGAATCCCGGGACTATGATTATGCGCGTTCCGGCGACCAGAGATGCGAGAGAATTTCTTTCGAGATACGATATTATCGCGTCTATGGATTCTCCGAATGAATATGGATATTCCCGCTCATACGGTTCCCACTGCGAGACATCGGACGGTTCTCCGTTTTCTATGCAATGGACACCTATATAATACAGGGATTCAAGCGTACGCACGGATGTCGTGCCCACTGCGGTCACATTGTCGCCGTTGTCACGCAGACGGCGCAGCAGGTCGAGGCTCACCGAAAAAGGCTCGCGGTGCATATGATGCTTCGAGACGAGACTCTCCTTGACCGGAAGGAAGGTTCCCGCCCCGACATGGAGGCAGACTTCATCCATCTCTATGCCCCGTTCCCGTATTCCGTCCAGAACCCGCCCGGTGAAATGCAGTCCGGCGGTCGGAGCCGCGACCGAACCGCGGTATTTCGCATAAAGCGTCTGATAACGCTCAAGGTCAATGGCTTCCGTGTCCCTGTTCAGGTACGGAGGTATGGGGATGTTTCCGCAGACTTCGAGCACCCTTGAGAAGGGAATCCCGCTTTTCCAGCGGAACTCCACCAGAGCCGTCTGCCCGTCGCGGCTCACCAAGTCCGCAGTAAGGTCGATTTCAGAAATTTCCGGGGAGTTTTCCGGATTTACTATGTGCAGTCTGTCGGCTTTCCACTTCTTGGCGTTGCCGACTATGCATTTCCACCGACAGGTTTCCGTAGCGGCGAATATGAGATTGTATTCCACCGGGAAATCCGGTTCAAGGCAGAAAATCTCAATCAGCGCCCCTGTTTCCCGCTGAAAGTGCATTCTGGCCGGGACGACCTTGGTATCATTGAAAACCATCGGGGAATCCGTGGGAAGAAGTTCCGGAAGGTCGCGGAAAACATGTTCACGGATTGCGCCGTTTTCATATTCGAGCAGTTTCGAGGAGTCGCGTTCGTCGAGCGGGTATTTCGCAATCCGCTCGTCAGGCAGTTCGTAACTATAGTCTTCTATGTGTATTTCAGGAATCATTGACATTTGTATATTTCAGAGTCTACAGCGTTTGCGGACGCAAATTTAGCGAATATTTCTGAGTTCTGCCTTGTCATCCCGAGCCAGGCATCTATTCACATTTCGCAACACACATTATTTTACATGTTTGATTACATCTGTAAATTACCGCAGCTATCCACCCTTGTTTTCGTCAGGGTTTTCAACAGATTACATCTGTTTTCATAAGTTTTTCTAATAATATTTTCTTTTTATCGGTATTATGTTTAATATCAGAATATTATCATTACTTATTTGCAGTTTAACTATCAGATTGCTTTTAACCTTAGGCAGAATATGCCGTCATATCCTCTACAATTATAATGAGTATCCAACTAAATACATATTTTCCTTAAGATTAATATTATTGAA
Source organism: bacterium (assembly GCA_963607915.1). Lineage (GTDB taxonomy): Bacteria > Bacteroidota > Bacteroidia > Bacteroidales > UBA932 > Cryptobacteroides. The sequence goes on along the minus strand of CAVDEO010000021.1, from coordinate 21,977 downwards.
CTAAAGAAAGAATTAGATAGATTTGCACCATCTTTTCTTATGTTATTAACATTTGTAACAACAGGCAACATTTGCAAGTTTGCTTTTTCTTGTTTAACTTTGTAACATTATTGATTACAACCATGAACTCTCGCCTATTGCAGTTTCTGAATGCCGAAAACATCACTCAGGCACAATTCGCGGACTCCATCGGGGTCGCGCGGGCAAGCATCTCCCACATAATCTCCGGGAGGAACAAGCCGAGCTACGAATTTATCTCGGCAATGATGAGGAGATATCCGCAGCTTAATCCGGAATGGCTGATTCTCGGAAAAGGTCGGATGTACAACATCCCCATCCCGGACTCAGAATCAGACTCAGAATCAGACTCAGACCAGGACTCCGGCTCAGGTGGACGAACTCCAGCTTTTCACCATCGACCCGGAATCTTCCGTACAGCTGATTCAGGAGCCACAGGATATGCTTCAGGAGGCGACGGTTCAGGAACCGGCCCGGCAGATACCCGGACAAAACGCTTCTGAACATCCGCAGCCGATGAGTCCTCCGGTGCAGTCATCCGCCAGACAGCGCGGTGTCAGCAAGGTGATTGTTTTCTTCGACGACGGAACATTTCAGGAAATGCGCGGATAATCCGGAATTTTTGCCTAAGTTTGCCGCCCATAAAGGATCAAAAACAGTTTCTATGTACAAGGTGCTGTTGAAGTACTACATAAGGCGCAACTCCCCTGCCAAGGCATTTGCAATCGCGATGGACATCCTCGCGGCGATAAGGAGGATTCCGTTCGGACGGTCTCTTGTCAGGCTGCGCTACCGGAACCGGATCCGAACAGACCGGAATCTTGAACTCTTCGGTCTTGAATTTGCCAATCCGGTCGGCCTTGCAGCCTCGATAGACAGCGGGGGCGTATTCTATAACAGCCTGTCTGACTTCGGATTCAGTTTCATCGAAATCGGTCCGATGTCGTATGTCGAGCAGGACTACAGCACTCCGGCAAAACACTACCTCGGAGTGAAGAAAGCCATCGAACACCTGCGCAGTGACAGACCGGACTGCCTGATATCCGCCAACATAATACGAAACGCTCAAAGCCGGGGTGCAGAAATCATAAGGGATTTTGAAAATGCCTTTGCGCTGCTCTACGACTTCGTCGATATGATTGTGATAAACCCCCGCTGCAACGCCGCCGAAGAACCGGACAGCGGGAATGGGGATGATGACACGGACAGAATGTCCGAACTGCCGGAGATAATCGACAGGATATTGGCCATGCGTCTGTACTATGATGCGAACAAGCCGGTTCTGGTGCGGCTCACATCAGAGACAACCCGCGCGCAGACCGACGAAATCGTGGAATATTGCCTCTCCTCCGGCATCGACGGGGTCGTGGCCGGGAGTACATTGAGACATGATGATGATAAAGATGGCAGCGAACTCTTCAACAGAAACTTGAATTTCATACATCATATATCCGAGAAATCAAGGGGATTGCTTCCCATCATAGGAGTCGGCGGAGTCATGGACAGCGTCAGGGCGCAGAAGATGCTCGATGCCGGAGCGTCAATGCTCGAAGTATATACCGGCCTTTTCCGTGAAGGCCCGTCAATAGTGAAGGATATCGTCAACAATCTTCCGGGAAATAAGTCCGGCATTGCTTCTGCCGCTTCTGGCAGAAATCAGGAAGTTTGTCAAGAAGTCGAAACAGAAGAGAAATGAAACAGACAACGGCATCCGTCTGCACCATCGGAGACGAAATTCTCATAGGACAGATTATCGACACCAACTCATCGGTGATTTCGCAAAAGCTGAACGGAATCGGTGTGAAAGTCACCCGCATGATTTCCATCGGGGACGACAGGAAACAGATAATCGACACTTTGGAAAATGAACTGTCCGTCAATGACATAGTAATAGTGACCGGGGGTCTCGGACCGACTAGGGACGACATCACGAAGGCGGCTCTGGCCGAATTGTCGGGAGCCGTGGGCTACAGGCAGGACGCACGGCAACTGGAGATTATCCATGAAATATTGCGCTCGCGGGGACTCGACGTGCTTGACGTCAACATCGCTCAGGCCTCTGTCCCGGACAGCTGCGAGGTCATTCTCAACCGCAGGGGAACGGCTCCGATTATGGTTTTCCCCTTTGCTGAGGACAGGTTCGGCCACAGGGCTCGGCTCTATTCCATGCCCGGAGTGCCGTTCGAGACTGAGGCTGCGCTTCCGGATGTGGTTGCCGACATCAGGGAGAACTTTGGACAGACGGACATCACACACAGAACACTGATGACTTTCGGGCTTGCGGAATCCGCGCTTTCGAAGAAGATTGAGGCGTGGGAGACCGCCCTGCCGGAGCAGGTGCATCTCGCTTACCTTCCCAATCCCCTGACCGGAGTGAGGCTCAGGCTGTCCATCTACGGAGGAGACAGCCTTGAAAACGAAGCTGAACTTGAGAGTCAGATTGCCGGGCTTCGCGAAATTCTCGGAAATGTCATCTATGCGGAAAGCGACAGCAATCTCCAGACTGAAATCGGCAGACTGCTTCTCAAATCCGGCAAGACGGTCAGCGCGGCCGAATCATGCACCGGCGGCAAGATTTCCGAACTCATGACTTCGGTTTCAGGCTGCTCCGCCTACTATCTCGGTTCCGTGACCTCATATGCAATCCCGGTGAAAGAAAAGGTGCTCGGAGTTCCGGCTGAGACGATAGAAAAATTCGGAGTGGTGAGCGCGGAGGTTGCGGCAGCCATGGCGGAGGGAGTACGCCGTCTCACGGGCAGTGACTATGCTGTGTCTACGACAGGCATTGCCGGGCCCGGAGGAGGCTCTGGTACAAAGCCTGTGGGGCTCGTATGGGTGGGAGTCGCTTCGGGAAAAGGCACCAAAACTGCATCTTTCACCTACCGGAACGACCGCAGACACAACATTGAGCGTTTTGCCGCCGCCGCACTCCATTTACTCTGGGAAACAATATCTGAAGATTGTAACAATTTGTCCGACAAAAATTGCAACAAAAAAGTTAAACATTAGAACATCTTTGTTACATCACTTTTGTCAACCGATAAGCGAGATTTATGGCAGATTTCTCGCTCTTCTGTCCTATTCTGAGGTCACACAAACTGAGTTATTCTCCCACACTTGCTTGAGGCGGCTCACACGCGGCCAGGCAGCGGAGGAAATTCCCTCCGGCGATGGCAGCAATTGCGGCTTCATCATAGCCACGCCGTCTCAACTCATCAAAGATGACTCCGATGCGGCTGCAATCCTCAAGCCCCTCGGGGGCTACCGCAATCCCGTCAAAGTCGGAGCCGATTCCGACATGCTCCGGACCGACAAGGGATACGGCGTGGTCGATGTGGTCGGCCACCCTCCTGTAGTTCGGACGCGGCAGTTTCCTGAGCATGTCGAGACACTCATACCATGCGTCCCGCTTCGCCGAGTCCGCCGGGTCGGCAATGAACTCCCCTTCTATCTTCTCTATTTCATCGTCATAGCGGTCAAGTACCTTGGCGAAATCCGCGTCAAGGAATGCCGGATAGAAATTTATCTGTATGACTCCCCCGTTTCCGGCGAGCCTTTTTATCATACCGTCGGTCATGTTCCTCGGATGGTCTGCAAGTGCGCGGCAGCAGGAGTGGCTCGCGACGACCGGTTTCGTGCTGTACTCCAGAACATCGTAAAACGAGCGGTCGGAAATATGCGACACGTCCACCAGCATTCCGAGCCTGTTCATCTCCGCCACGACCGACCGGCCGAAAGGACTGAGGCCGCCCCAGCGTCCGGACGCGCCGCTTGTGCAGGAATCGCAGATTTCATTGTCCCGGGCATGGGTCAGCGTCATATACCGGACTCCCAGTTCGTGGAAAAGCCTCAGGAGTCCGAGGTTCTTCTGTATCGGAGAGCCGTTCTCAAGAGCCAGAAAAACCGAAATCCTCCCCTCAGACTTGTTCCGCAGTGCCTCCTCCACAGATGCCGCCAACGCCGCGACATTCCGGTTTGCCTCCACAGTATCCTTTGTGCAGGCAATCAGCTCAAGCGCATAGCGCGTCGCCGCATCGGGAGCAAGCGAATTGGGAACATAGGCTGCAAAAAAAGCGGCATCGACTCCCCCGCGTCTCAATTTAGGGAAATCGACCTGCGCGTGGGCATCCTCCTTTCCTATGTCACGAAGCCGATAAATCTGCGACGGAGTATCGCAATGTGAGTCCAATAAAAACATATCAAAGCATAACGCAGCAATCAAACATATCAAAGCATACCGCAGTCATCACGCGAGGTGCAATCCGCTTTTATTTGGCTTCTTGCCGTCTCTGCCTCAAAGATTCATACAATATCACCGCCGCCGCAATCGAAACATTCAACGAGCCAATCTCCCCGGCCATGGGAATCGCGGCCTTATCGTCCGCAAGTTCCAGCATGACGGACGATATCCCCTTGCCCTCAGAACCCATGATGACGGCGACCGGACCGGTCAAATCTATGTCATACACAAACTTGTCAACCTTCTCCGTGGCCGCCACAAGACGGAATCCGGACTGCTTGAGAAAATATGCCGCATAGCGGAGATTCGGAACCTTGCAGGTGTCAATCCTCGTCAGCGCACCGGCGGAAGCCTTCAGCGCCTCGGCATTTATCGCCGCGCCCCCTTTCGCCGGAACGATGATTCCCTGTCCTCCGGCACATTCCAGCGTTCTTGCAATCGCCCCGAGATTGCGGACATCGCTCACCCCGTCGAGAATCACGAGAAGCGGGTTCGGAGTCGTGGCGAGCGCTTTGTTCACCATATCCTCAAGCTCCACATAGTCAATCTGAGCGATGTAGGCCACCACGCCCTGATGCGCACCGCGAACCGCCCTGTTCAGCCTGTCAAGCGGCACGAACTGGTAAGGAATCTTCTTTTCTCCGAGCAGACCGTACAGTTCACGGAACTGCTGTCCCTCAAGTCCTTGTTTCAGCAGCACCTTGTCGAAGTGTCTGCCGGCTTTCACCGCCTCCATCACCGGATGGATACCATAGAGCAGTTGCATCTTATCATCTTCCATATCCGTCACTCAAGTTTGCAGTATTTAACTTCTTGTCTATATTAAACTTCTTCTGTCAACCTATCAAACCCACAATCAATCCCCGAGATTCTCAGACAGTTCGGCCCACTCGTCAGTCATTGCGTCAAGATCCCTCTTCAGTTCAAGAAACTCTCGAGTAAGTTCCATATAATCATCTGACGGAGACGGATTTGCAAGTACCGTTTCAATCTCCTTCATCCTCGTCTGCACCTCGTCAATCTTCTTCTCCAGAAACGAAATCCGGTTGCGCACCTTCCTTTCCTCCTTGGAGATGAACTTCTTCTCCTGATACTGCTGCTGGGAGGCCGCCTTCTTCGCCGCGGTCTCCTGAGCAATTCCCGTCGGGGGCGATGGCTTGTCGTGCCTCTCCAGTTCATTGAGATTCTCAATCCTGCGCCTTTCAAGAAATTCCGCCACGCCCCCGAGATGCTCCCTGACCCGTCCGTCGCGGAACTCGTAGAGCTTGTCAACCAGCCCGTCGAGGAAATCACGGTCGTGCGAGACTATTATCAGAGTGCCGTCATACGACTTGAGAGCCTGCTTGAGAATATCCTTCGAGAGAATGTCCATATGGTTGGTCGGCTCATCGAGCGCAAGGAGGTTGTACGGGCGCAGCATCAGTTTCGCCATCGCAAGACGCGCCCTCTCCCCTCCGGAAAGTACGGCGACCTTCTTGTCGATGTCCTCACCCTTGAACAGAAACGCCGCCAGTATGTCCCTAAGCTTTGCCCTGATGTCCCCGACTGCAATGCGGTCAAGCGTCTCGAAGACGGTGTCGTTCTTGTCGAGCACATCCTCCTGATTCTGGGCATAGTAGCCTATGCTGACATTGTAGCCGGTCCGGGACTCCCCTTTCATCGGTTCAAGTTCCCCCATAATCGCCCTCATCAGCGTGGTCTTGCCCTCGCCGTTCCTGCCGACAAGAGCCACCTTCTCCCCGCGCCTGACCTCGATGTCAGCACCTGAGAACACAACCTTCTCCCCGTAACCGAGCGTCAGGTCAACCGCCTTGTAGGCGATGTCCCCCGAACGCGGAGCCGGCGGGAACTTCACGGCAAGCGCGGACTTGTCCTCAAGATCGACTTCTATGCGCTCCAGCTTCTCAAGCTGCTTCACGCGGGACTGCACCTGATTGGATTTGGTCGGCTTGTAGCGGAAACGCTCTATGAAGTCCTCGGTCTTCTCAATCATCCTCTGCTGGTTCTCGTAGGCCGCCTTCTGCTGCGCGATGCGCTCCTTCCTGAGTTCCAGATACTTGCTGTACGGCACCTTGTAGTCGTGGATGTGTCCGAGCATAATTTCCACAGTCCTGTTCGTCACATTGTCGAGGAACTTCCTGTCGTGCGAAATCAGCACCAGCGAACCGCGATAATCCTTCAGATAGCCCTCAAGCCATTCAATCGACTCTATGTCAAGGTGGTTGGTCGGCTCATCGAGCAGCAGCACATCCGGAGCGCCGAGCAGAATCTTCGCGAGTTCTATTCGCATGTTCCAGCCCTGGCTGAATGTCTCCGTCGCCCTCCCGAGTTCATCGCGCTTGAATCCGAGACCTAGCAGAGTACGTTCCGCAAGAACTTGAGGTGAGTCGGTTTTTATGATTGACAGTCGGTCATTTATGTCATTCAGACGAATAATCAGCTTCTGATATGCAACGGATTCATAATCAGTTCTCTCCGCAAGTTCCGCCGTGACGCGGTCAAGTTCCGCCTCCATGTCGAACATCTCCTGAAACGCGGTCATCGCCTCGTCAATCACGGATTTTCCCCGGTGATGTTCCATAATCTGTGGCAGATAGCCGATTTTCAGTTCGGAAGGCACAGCCACAATTCCGGAAGTCGGAGTCTGCAGTCCGCAGATTAGCTTGAGCAGAGTCGATTTGCCGGCGCCGTTCTTTCCCACAAGGCCGATTTTGTCCTGTTCGCTGATGTGGAAATTTATGTCGTCCAGAAG
>CAVDEO010000021.1:0-14835 GCA_963607915.1 bacterium | reverse complement strand
GCGTCTCGGAATCATCCCCCTCTCCGGATGCATCTTCTTCCCCTTCCGTCTCAGGCTCGTCCTTGCGGCAGATCAGGATGCTGAACTCATAGAGCAGGTAGAGCGGAATCGTCACGATTATCATTGACATTATGTCCGCCGGAGTAATCGCCGCCGCTATGATCATCAGAACCACAAGCGCGTGCTTCCTATATTTCTTCAGCGTGCTCCGATGCAGAAGTCCCATGCTCGAGAGTGCGAGAATGACCGCCGGAAACTCGAATGCCAGCCCCATCGAGAAAACCGTCGAAAAGAAAGTCGAGATATATGAACTCAGCGAAATCGTGTTCTTGACCATACTGCTCACCGTATATCCCTGAAAAAAATCGACGATGAAAGGCAGAAGCACGAAATATCCCACGGCGAGTCCGACATAAAAGAGCGTGCCTGCGAACAGGAACGCCCTCCGCACCGGTCTCTTTTCCCTCTCATACAGCGCCGGAGCGACGAATTTCCATATTTCGTAACATATATACGGTGCTCCGAAGACCAGCGCACCGAGCAGCGAGGTCTTGAGATGAACCATGAACTGGGCGGTCAGGTCATAGTTTATCAGCGAAATCTCCGGATTCATTTTGAAAATCCGGTACATCGGAAATGAAGGCTGGGTCGGTGCGAGCACCACTATGTCGAAGAAATAGTCCTTCAGCACGAACAGGATGACGGTCAGCACAAAAACAACACCCGCCGAACGGAACAGCGTCCCCCTCAGCGCTTCAAGATGATCCCAGAAAGACATTTCCGCCTGACTGTCCTTAGCCATCTCAGCGATCCTCCGCCAGCGGAAATTTACTGCTTGTCAGCGTCCTTGATTTCCTCCGGAGTCGTCTCAATCTCCTTCTTTATTTCCTGAATCTCCTTGTCGGCATCTTTCATCCCCTGCTTGAAACTCTTCATCCCGTGTCCGAGTCCGCGCATAAGCTCAGGAATCTTCTTTCCCCCGAAAAGGAGAAGAATCACCAGAACAATCAGGACGACCTGCCATATTCCGAAAACTCCGAGCGGTAAAACTGTCAACATAATCCGTGTCTTTAAAAATTAACAAAAAACTGATTATTCCTAATCCTAATTATAGTACTTTTCTATCATCTCCAGCAAATCATCCGGGCATCTTCTCGGACGGCGGGTGTCGGCGTCGATGAAGCCGAGCTTCACCGTTCCGGTACAGAGCAGAACACCGTCCTGATTGTAAATCTCCGTCTCAAACAGCATCTTCGCCGTCGGAAGCTGCGGAAGCCGCGTCACTATGCGCAGCGTGTCGCCCAGTTTTGCCGGCGCCCTGTACTGCGCAGTCACCGCAGCGACAGCCGTCATCACCCCCTCGTTCTCCATCCGCTCCACAGGAAAGCCGACTTCCTGCATCAGCTTCGCCCGTCCGCACTCGAAATAACGGATGTAGTTCGAATGATGGACAATCGCCATCTGGTCTGTCTCGTAGTAACGGACCTCAAGATATAAAGTTGATTCTATCATACTATTATGCGATGCCGGTTCAACCATTGTCGGATGTCGGCGGACTATCCGCGGAGCGCCTTGAGGGAATGCTCAATGCTTTCAATCTTGGAGAGCGCGTCCGCTTCCTTTTTCCTTTCGGCCGCGACCACTGCCTCCGGTGCGTGGGAGACAAACTTTTCGTTTGAGAGTTTCCCGCGCACGGACTTGAGGAATCCCTGAAGATATTTCAGTTCGCCCTCCAGTCTGGCAATCTCCTCCGAAGCGTCCACAAGCCCCTCAAGCGGGACGAACACCTTGAGCGTGCCGGCCATAAATGAAACTCCGGAAACCGAATCATCGATTGAGGTAGCATGCTGTATCTCACTGACATTGGCGAGTTTGATAACTATAGGCTCCATCTCCGCAGGGAAGTCACCCACAAAGGCCGCCTTGAGCGCGTCCTTAGGAGAAAGCCCCTTCTGCTGGCGGATATTGCGCACTCCGGCAACCACTTCGCAGGCGAGGTCGAAATCCGCGATGCACTTGGCGTCACTCTCTCCAGCGGCAGGATATTTTTCGAACATTATCGTCTCATTCTCGCCGCGCTCGCGCACTGCGTGCCAGAGTTCCTCGGTGATGAACGGCATAATCGGATGAATCATCTTAAGCAGGCTTTCGAAAAATCCGAGTGTCGCCTCATAGGTCTTGGAGTCAATCGGAGAACCGTAGGCAGGTTTCACGAGTTCGAGATACCAGGCGCAGAAATCGTCCCAGAAGAACTTGTACGCAGCCATCAGCGCGTCCGAAATCCTGAACTTCGAGAAATGGTCGTTCACTTCCGCCGCCACGGCATTGAGCTTGTTGTCGAACCATCTGACTGCCACCTCGCAAGCCTCGCTCTGTTCAAGTGAAGCATCAACTGTCCACCCAGTTATGAGCCTGAAGGCGTTCCAGATTTTGTTGCAGAAATTACGTCCCTGCTCAATCTGCGACTCGTCGTAGAGTATGTCGTTCCCGGCTGAACTGCAGAGCAGCATTCCAAGCCGCACCGCGTCAGCGCCGTACTTCGCGATGAGATCGAGCGGATCCGGAGAGTTGCCGAGAGTCTTGCTCATCTTGCGGCCGAGCTTGTCGCGCACGATGCCGGTGAAATAGACATTGCTGAAAGGCTCCTTCTTCATGAATTCGTCCCCCGCCATCACCATTCTGGCAACCCAGAAGAAGATGATGTCAGGACCCGTAACGAGGTCATTCGTAGGGTAATAGTATGCGAGGTCACGGTTCGGCTGATGCTCCGGATGTCCCGGCATCTGAGGGTCGAACACGGAAATCGGCCAAAGCCAGGAAGAGAACCAGGTGTCGAGCACGTCATCGTCCTGATGAAGGTCGGCCGCCGTAAGTCCCGGATTCTTCTGCTGAGCCATTTTCAGAGCCTCGTCCGCCGAAGGTGCGACAACGAAAGTCCCGTCAGGCAGATAGTATGCAGGTATGCGCTGCCCCCACCAGAGCTGGCGGGAGATGCACCAGTCGTGCGCAGTCTCCATCCAGTGGCGGTATGTATTGCGGTATTTTTCCGGAATGAGCTTTATCCGCCCGCTTTCGACGCTTTCGAGCGCCGCCTTCGCGAGGGAGTCCATCTTGAGGAACCACTGCTTCGAAAGTTTCGGTTCTATGACAGCGTCCGTCCTTTCCGAATAGCCAATCGGAGAGGTGTAATCCTCTGTCTTCTCGAGGTTTCCCGCCTCCTCAAGCATCTTGGCGATTTTCTTTCTCGCCACGAAGCGGTCTTCGCCCACGAGAATCTGAGCCTTTTCGTTCAGACGGCCGTGGTCGTCGATGATGTCGAGAACCGGCAGGTTGTGGCGCATCCCTATCGCATAGTCGTTCACGTCGTGGGCCGGTGTAACCTTGAGACAGCCAGTTCCGAAATCCATCTCGACATAGGAATCCTCGATAATAGGTATTTCCTTATTAATCAGAGGGATAATCACCTTTTTGCCGCGCAGCCAGTCATATCTCGTGTCGGCCGGGTTGATGCAGACCGCAGCATCGGCCATAATCGTCTCGGGGCGGGTCGTAGCCACGACGATGTACTTGTCGGTGGGATTCCCGTGTCCGTCGGAGACGAAGTATCTCATATGGTAGAACTTGCTGGCGGTGTCCTTGTGGACAACTTCCTCATCGCTGACCGCCGTAAGTCCTACCGGGTCCCAGTTGACCATACGCACTCCCCTGTATATCAGGCCCTTGTTGTAGAAATAGACGAAGGTGTTGATTACGGCCTCGCTCAGGTCCGGATCCATCGTGAACTTCGTCCTGTCCCAGTCGCAGGAAGCTCCGAGCTTACGGAGCTGGTTGAGGATGATGCCGCCGTGTTTCTCCTTCCACTCCCACGCGTGTTTCATGAACTCGTCACGGGTGAGATCCTCCTTGTTTATGCCCTCGGCCCTGAGTTTCGCCACGACCTTGCTCTCGGTCGCAATCGAGGCGTGGTCGGTTCCCGGAATCCAGCAGGCGTTCTTCCCGTCCATACGGGCCTTGCGGATCAGCACATCGTTGATTGTGTTGTTGAGAACGTGCCCCATATGGAGTATCCCCGTCACATTCGGCGGCGGAATGACTATGGTGTAAGGTTCCCTCCCGTCGGGTTCGGAATGGAAGAATTTGTGTTTCAACCAGTAGGCGTACCATTTGTCTTCGGTCTGCGCCGGGTCGTACTTCGTCTGCATCTGCAACTCCATATCTGCTCTCCTCAAGTTTCTTTTACCGTTATATTTATTCTGCCGCGATATTGTCGCACAAGAGTGCAAAGATACGCAAATTTTCACTAACTTCGCGACGCGAAGAACATATAGAGAAAATATATTCATATGGAAAACAAGGACAACAAACTCGACATCGAGATTTCTCACGACATCGCCAAAGGCACGTATTCGAATCTGGCAATCATAACTCATTCACACAGCGAGTTCATTCTTGATTTCGCCACGGTGCTCCCCGGACTTCAGAAAGCTGCGGTGAGCAACCGTCTTGTGATGACGCCGGAACACGCCAAGAGGCTTCTGCTGGCACTTCAGGACAACATCCAGAAATATGAGACTCAGTTCGGGACAATAGCTCTCGGCGGACGCGGAGGTTCAGACACTTTCCCGATGGGTGGCTTCGGAAACGGTTTCGGCAACGGAGCGAAGAGTTAGGGGATATGGCAACAATCATGAATTCTCAGCTTAAACAGCTTGAGATCCCGGAAAGCCTTTACGAGAAAATCCTGAAAATCAAGGCATTCACCTTTGATATCGACGGAGTGATGACCGGCGGGACCATACTTGTGGCAGAAGACGGGGATTTCCTGCGCACCTACAGCGCCAAGGACGGGTTCGGCCTGCGTATGGCGGCACTCGGCGGCTACAAACTCGGAATCATCACCGGGGCGCACTCAGACACCGTCGAGAAGCGTTTCTGCCTCTTCGGCATCGACACTGAGGACATCTATCTCTCGTCCAAAGACAAGATTGCGGACTTCAACAGATTCTGCGGCAAGAACAATCTGAAGCCGGAAGAGGTGCTCTACTGCGGCGATGACCTGCCTGACGCGCCGGTTCTTTCCGCCTGCGGTCTTGGAGTCTGCCCGGCGGACGCGATGGAGGAGGTTCAGCTCTGTGCGGACTATGTTTCGGTTTTCCCCGCAGGAGGGCGCTTCGTACGGGAAGTCATCGAGATTGTGATGAGGGCGCAGGGAACTTGGAAGTTTGACGTTTCCGCCTACGAAAAATCCTACTGAAAGGCCTTCAGAAAGCAGTCTGCAGCGTTATTGGTGTCTTGCATCCCATCTTCCTGAAGACTTTCGGTAACTCACTTTGTCCCGCCAGAATCATGAAAACCGACAGACATATAATATTGGGCAGCGCGTCTCCTCGGAGGCGCGAACTGCTTTCCGGGCTTGCGCTTGACTTTGAAGTCGACACCCGGAACAGTTTTGAAGAGACCTACAGCCCGGACACGCCGCACAGGGAGATTCCACTGCTGATGTCGGTCGGAAAGTCCCACGGCTTCCACCGATCGCTCGAAGAAAATGAAGTCCTCATCACGGCCGACACACTGGTTCTCTGCGGAGACGAAGTGCTGGGAAAGCCGCACGGCCGCGAAGATGCCGTCAGGATGCTGCATCTTCTCTCCGGACGCACCCACGAAGTCATCACCGGAGTGACGATACGCGACTGCCGGAAGGAGGAAACCTTCTCGGACAGCTGTCTCGTCCATTTCGCCCCCCTCTCAGACGAAGAGATTGAATGGTACATCGACAAATACAAGCCTTTCGACAAGGCCGGCTCCTACGGGGTGCAGGAATGGATCGGCTATGCCGCAATCACCGGAATTACAGGCTCTTACTTCACGGTTATGGGGCTTCCGGTACACCTTGTCTACCAGGAACTTCGGAAATTTCTCTGAGGGCGCACAAAAAAAATACGTAAAAAACGCAAAAAAATATCAGAAAAATTTGCAGGTTTAAAAATTATGCGTACCTTTGCACCCGAGTTAAGGAAAGACGGTTCTTCGCTCTGAATTAGCTCATTGGTTATTAGTTTTAGTGTTATTAATTATGTGGTTAGTATGAGGTGTCCTCGCGGGAGCGACGACAGCTCATTTTTTTTATGTACACAGGTGTACATAAAAAATGGTATAATTGACGAACCGCCTTGTCACGCACATTTTTTCCGCCGCCTTGTAGGCATATAAAAACTGCCCCGGACTTGCGTCTGAGGCAGTTTTTGGAGGTGCCAAGCAGATTCGAACTGCTGTAGCAGGTTTTGCAGACCTGTGCCTAGCCCCTCGGCCATAGCACCAATTGGATTACAAAGATAGGGATTTTTTCTCTTTCTGCAAATTATTTGTCACCTCGACCGGGAAAAAAGTCATATAGATCAAAAAGACACACAAATCACTCGACGTAGAGGAGGAGACCCTTCAGATACTCCCCCTCCGGATGGTAGATGTTCACAGCGTGGTCGGCCGGCTGATTCAGACGGTCGAGGATGCGGACGCTGCGGCCTGTCTGCGCGGCGGCGGAAAAGACCGCGAGGGCGAAGGACTCCTTGTCAACCACCTGCGAACAGCTGTAGGTGAATACGAGACCGCCCGGGGCGACCTTCGAGATGGCTGCGGCATTGAGCCGCTGGTAGGCGCGCAGGGCGTTGTTGACCGCTCCCCTGTGCTTGGCGAACGCCGGCGGATCGACGATGATTAGGTCGTATTTTCCTTCCGGAATGCCTTTCACATAATCAATCGCATCGCAGCAGAGCCCCTGATGCTGAGCCGTTTCGGAACCTGTGCTGAAACCGTTCAGGACGACATTCTTTTCCGCGAGCTCCATCGCACGGGCCGAGCTGTCGACGGAATCGACATGAACAGCCCCGCCGGCGAGTGCATAGACGGAGAAGCCGCCCGTGTAGCAGAAAAGATTCAGCACACGGCGGCCTGCGGCATAACGCTCGACAAGCGCACGGTTCTCCCTCTGGTCGAGGAAGAAACCGGTCTTCTGCCCTTCGGTCCAGTTCACTATGAACTTGTGACCTCCCTCAAGTACAATCTGCTCATCGTCGGTGAAGCCTTCCTTCCTGTAGAGATAGCCGTCAATCAAATCCAGACCCGCCTTGAATGGCGCCGTCCCCGAACTTTTGTCATAGACTGCCTTCAAAGACGGACCATATACCGCCTGCAGGGCGGAACATATCTGCTTTCTCGCACGGAACATCCCGACGGAATGAGCCTGCATCACGCATACACCGTCATAAAAGTCGATTATCAGCCCGGGAAGATTGTCCCCCTCGCCGTGGACGAGACGGTAGCAGTTTGTCAGTACGCACCCTGCGGGTTCCGCCCCCGCAGCTCCTGAGCCGGAAATCCCCTCCGGAGCGGCTGCCAAGCCGGCCGCTACCCTCTCTGCGAGCGCACGGGAAATCATCGTCTCCCAGAAGTCCGGGGCGAGCACGTCCGAGTCGAAACTCAGGATACGCACGGCAATCGAGCCTATCTGGTAGTGCCCGCAGGCAAGAAAACTCCCGTCCGCCGCATAGACCGCGACAAGGTCGCCCTCTGCCGGATTGCCCTGAATCTGCGCTATCGAACCTGAGAACACCCAGGGATGGAAGCGGCGGACGGACTCGTCGCGCCCTTTTTTCAACAAGATTCTGACCATATCAGATGCTGTTTTGTTCTGTGACAATCGAGACCTGGATGCTCTCCACAAGCGTTGAAGAAAGCACGGGGAGCTGCTTCCGTTCAGTATCCATCAGCATCTTGTACATCTCCCTGCAAATCCACGCGTCAGTGGCCGCATACTTCTGCTGCGCCTCGGAAAGCGTTTCAGCCTCCCAGTTGGACAGCTGCTGCGTTTTCGAGACTTTCACCCCGAGAATTATCGCGGCCATCTTCTTCACGCTCTTGTCCCGTATGCCCCACTCGGGGACAATCTTCTGCAAATCAACGAAAGACTCGGGTTTGAAACGGGCATATCTCTGAAGCCCCCTCACGTCGTCAGTCGTGGCCGCACCGACCTTGACGATGTGCGGATTGGCGAGAATGTTGCACAGCGCTCGCTTCATCCCGAGCGTCTTCACTCTGAAGAGGAAGGCCCTCCCCCCGCCGGAAAGCTGGAGCAGAGCGACACCGGGATGAGGGGTATGCGGAGTGAAACACGGCTTGGTCTCCGTGTCGAATCCGAGAATCCTCTGCTTTTTCAGGTAGCGGAGCGCACGGCTGAAATCTTCTGATTCCGAGTCTATCACCGTAATCTCGCCGGGAAACGACGCGAGCGGCAGTGCGTCAATCTCCTCCGGCGATATATTCTCTATGAAATGATTTTCATTCACCTCTTACTTTCTCTTTACTGCCCACATTCAATATCATCGGAGCGACCAGCCTGTTGACCTCCTCAAGCCGGTCCCCGTCCATATAGAGCCTGCCCAACGGAACCACACGGGTAACCTGTATGTTGGCATCCGCTGAAGGTACTGTGACAAAAGCCTTTACACTCGGATAGGCAATCTTGTGGGTGAAAAGGTTTCTGCGGCGGAGGACATTGTAGCACGCCCTGATGACCGCATCTTCACCGCTGATGAATTCAAAATCATCCGCAAGCACCGAGCGGTAGTTCTCCATGTCAAGTCCCTGCGTGCCGCGAATCTGTTCCAAAGCTGCGGAGAGGTCACGTACATTGAGCGCGTCTGAAGAGGTCCCCACAAGCACGGCTGAAATCTTGGCGGGAGCTCCGGATGCGATGTAACTGTCCAGAAAGGCCGTGAGGGATGTCCGGGAGTCCTTCCCCGAATCGGGATGCTCGACATAGGCCGGAAAAGTCTCCGAATTTCCTCTGACCCTGTCATATACCTCCCTGTACAGTCCATATTCAAGTTCTGCGGCATCCGCGAGGACAGCAATCACCCCTCCCCGATGACGTTCCCCGGCACGCCGGAACATCTCGTCCGTGAGCGACAGCACGGGAATGTCAATTCCCTTGGCGACAAGCATTGTGTCAATGTCCCTCAGAGCATAGCGGCAAAGATAGGGAGAACCGACAATCAGTACTTTCGCGGGACTCCGGGCGGCGGTGAGTTCATCATCGAACATGTTGGTATAGCTTACCCGTCCGAGAGAGGCGAGAGCCATACTGACGGCCGCCTCGCGCATTGCCGGAATGTTTCCGGCATCGATGTAACCGCCATAGGGAGAGTTGGCCGCATCAAACACCGGGCACAAAGTTTCGCCGGCGAAATCGTGGAGTTCATCCGGAATCTCGCGCCCGTCGATGTTGTCGAAACGGTCTGACCGGAGAAAATCCGAAACCAGACTGCAAAGCGGATCGAAATCGCCTATGAGTCCTATACAGCCGGCGATGCTGTTCTGCTCATACCCGTCAAGCAGATGCCATGCGACTGAACTCGTATCTGTGAGAGCCTGCTTCACAAGCGGCAGGTAGGGTTCTGTCACTTTCTTATTTCTTTCGCACGAGCACAATGCCAGGACAAAAGTCAGGAGCGATATGACAATCTGCTTTCTCATTTGTTCATATTTCATATGCCACTTTTCTGCGCTCGGCAGTCTCAAATCATTTTGAATGCTCTCGCTTATCTGAGACGAACGGTCGCGCAGCGACATTGAGAATGACATAGTAGAGGAAAATGAGGCTGAACGCAAGCGAGAAATGAAGTCCCAGGACAGCCACGGCGACGGCGATTAGCGCCGCACCCGCAAAAAATGCGATTCTCAGTTTTCCGTAAACTCCCGCCATGAGACTCCTCCCCTTCTTTATCTTCATCGCGAACATCGGTATCTCACACACCAGCAGCAGCGCGATGGCGACCGAGAACAGAGGAACCAGGAAAGTGACGGTACGCCACTGCGAAAGCCAGACGGCCGCCGCACTGTCGGACTTCATCGCGAAACATACGAACGAAGCGAGCAGCACCGCCCCCGCAGGAGTGGCAAGCCCAATGAAATTCTCGCTCTGACGCTCGTCAATGTTGAACTTGGCAAGTCTCAGCCCCGAAAACACGGCCACAATCACAGGCGAGCACACGACAATCCAATGCACGGCGGACGGCACTTCCGACCTGAATGCGAAAGCCTCGAAAGAGCGCTGCGCGAAGCATACCGTCATCACCGCCGGAAGCACGCCGAAACTGACAATGTCCGCGAGTGAATCGAGTTCCTTCCCCATCGGGGAATATGCGTGCAGCGCCCTCGCGGCGAGTCCGTCGCAAAAGTCAAACACCGACGCGGCCAGCATCAGATAGAATGCCTCGGGAATATTCCCCACGAGACAAGACAGAATCCCCAGCACACCACAGAGCAAGTTCATTGCCGTGATGGTATTGGGGATATGCCTGACAATGCCGTTCATAAGCGTAGGGAGATGCATTTATTTGATTCCTAGCTTCTTCCTGATCGGCTTCGGAATGGCGTCCTTGTGAACCACGATGTTGAGAGTCTTGTAGCGGACAAATGCGTCGGAGGCATACCAGATTCCCTTGTAGGCTCCGGCCTCGCCCCAGGAGTTCTTCACGAGGAAGAACGGATTGCCGTTCTGGTCTTTCGCGAGTCCGTAAATCTGCATTCCGTGGTCATCAGTAGTCTGCTTGTTGTCGTAGGCAATCTGACGCATCTCCTGCGTAATCTTCTTTTCCTCAGATGCAGTCACCTCCGCCGGCTTCTCCTCGGACTTGCCAATCCAGTGCTCCTGGTCGGAACCTGCCGTAGGAGCGGCGTCAACATCAGGAACGACCGCAGTGCCGTTGCGGGTGAAACCCTTCTCGCTCACATCCGCACCCCAGGCGATGGTGAATCCCTTGTCAATGGCATTGTACATCACCTCCATGAATTCGTCAATCGGAAGGTTATATGCGCTGCCCCATCTCCAGTTGTCGCAGACCTCGATGACGAACGGTTTGTAGAAAGGATGGTGCGTGAATGAAGTGAGGTTTATATAGTCATCGACATTGATGCCGAGATAGTCGCGGTAGGACTCCGGGGTGTATGTCTTGCCGTCAACGGTGAACTCTGTCGGAAGTTCTCCGAGATAGGCGCTGAGTATGCCGTTGTAAGCGTTTTTCCATGCGGTGGAGAGTGTCTTGTTCGGATTCTCCACGATGGCGTTGATGAATCCGGCGAGAGCCGCGTCCATCTCAGCCTGAACCGGAAGCTCCGTCCCGTAGTTCATTCCGATATAGACTTCCTGAGGGACGATTCCGTATTCGCGGATGACCTCATAAACGTCTCCGAACGAGCTGCCGGCCGAGAATCCGAGCTTTCCGTCCAGACGCACATATTTGATTCCCCTGTCATAGTATGACCTGTTCACGACGAACATTTCTGACAGGTCAGTTTCGATGCCTTTCTGTCGGAGGATTTCCGACTCCACGAAAGAAAGCGCGGAGAAGCACCAGCATGTGCCTGAACGATATTGGTTTTTGATGCTTGTAATCGGGTTTTCCTTCACTGTCGTGAAGACATACTCGGCTTCCTTCGGCTTTTCCTGCGCCTGCGCGAGGGATGCGAAGCCCAACGCGAGCGCCGCTGCCGCAATGACAATCTTCTTCATATCAATCATATTTTGTATTTCCATATTTCCGCTCCCCCGTTTCTGAAAGCGTTCAGACCGCTTATCCATACGGGACAAGACACCCGGAGACTCCGTTTGAAGCCCACAAAGGTAAGGTTTTGCTTCAAAAAAAACAACAGCGCATCAGAGCGCCTCCGCCTTCTCGACCTTTATGTCGCCCATATTCAGTCCCCAGCGTCCGTTCTGCACAATCGGGACATCCACTCCGTCGGCGTCTTTCTGCCAGAATATCTCCTCGAGAAAGGTGTGAGAATGCCCGCCGATGACAAGATCGACATTGCGTGTGTGTGAAACCAATTCCCTGTCCATCAATGTCTTTTCCCCTTCGAAGCCGAGATGGGTCAGACATATTACCATGTCGCATTTCTTTTCATTCCGGAGAAAGTCGGCATATCGGTTCGTAATCTCCACAGGGTCAAGATATTCAAGTTCCCGGGCAATCTTCGCGTCGACGACCGGACGGACATCGGTGGTCAGTCCGATAATCCCGATTCTGAAACCTCCCCTCTTCAGTATGACATAGGGCTTCACATAGCGCCCGAGCTCGAATTCCGAGAAATCATAGTTGGCGCAGACCACGGGGAACTTCATCTTCTTCACCCGGGCCGTGAGTTCCTCTATGCCGTTGTCGAATTCATGGTTACCGAGGGCGGTGGCGTCAAATCCGAGGGCGTTCATGAGATCCACCTCCAGAAATCCACGCAGAATCGTGAAATACGACGTGCCCTGACTGAAATCGCCGGCATGGAGCAGCAGGACATTCCCCTTTCCGTCGGCAGTCCGTACGCTGTCGATGTATGCCGCCCTTTCAAGAGTCCCGCCGTGACCGCTGAGGGAACCGGACCTCTCGGGATCGATATGGCTGTGGGTGTCGTTCAGGTGAAGTATGGTAAGTTTCTGTGCGGAAGCGCTGTACGAAAACGCAAGCGCAACGAGAATCATATATGCGAATCTTCTTTTCATGAGAATGCCTCCCCTATTTGCGTGAAATTTTCCCGTCTCTTCTGACCGTGACCCTGCCGTCCTTCCGGTATTCAACCGGTTGGCCCGCCTCCGTCAGCGACTTCACCTTTTCGAGGATGATGTCTATGATGTCAATGTCAAAAACCTTCATATTCCGGGAATTATGTGCGAGGTAGAGTCCGTCGCCGCCGTCGAGCAGGAACGAAATCGTCGCCACGCCGTACCATCTCGAGTCGTCAATCGGTTCTCCGGCGATTTCCGCGGAGACGAGTTTCCCGTTTTCCGCGACCACTCTACAGCCGCCGAGCACCTGAAAGCGTCCGGCAGCCATCGACTCGAGTATGGAACGGATTTCACTGCCCGGCAGTTCGAGATAGACAATCTGGTTCTTGAACGGGAACATGGACATGAGGTCGTCCAGGATTATGTCGCCCTGAGGCATGTCGCAGCGGATTCCGCCGAAGTTGCCTACACCGAAATCGACTTTCCTTCCGGACTCCTTCGCGACTGCCTCCATAATGTTGTCTATGAACCAGTTCGAGAGTGCGGACTCTGGAGCCTTCGCTTTCATTTTGCTGGTGCTGTACCCCACCGTGACCTTCACCGACGCCATGGTCGGCTGGACTGCGAGCAGCTTCCTTGCAGCCCGGCAGGTCGCCGTATGCCGTCCGAACACCCTGCCGTTCGGAGCATAATACTTTCCGTGCCGGATTTCGCCGAGACATTCCTTCACATTGTCCGCAGAAGGCGACTTTGCGCCCACACGGCTTCCGTCCATCGGAGTCAGCGTCCAAGACACCACCTCCACTTTCCTTTCCTGCCCGCCGTTCCCGTCAGCATTCTGCGCAAAAGCGGGCATCCAGAGCGGCAGGAGCAGCGCAGCCAATATTATTCTTTTCATAATCATTTCATTTTAAGCCACTTCCATAAATCCTTGAATGTGGATTTCTTTCCGAAAGTAAGGATTCCTATCTTGTAGATTTTCGCCGAAAGCCACGCGCAGCCGAGGAAAGTCAGCAGCAGCAGCGCGACGGAGAGCGCAAGTTCCCAAAACGGCACGCCGAAAGGTATCCTCGCAAGCATCACAATCGGGGAAGTGAACGGAATTATCGAACCCCAGAAAGCCAGAGGGCTGTCCGGAGACTTGAACGCGTAGATGGCGATGAAGAAGCCGAGAAGCAGAGGAATGGTCACAGGAATCTGAAGCTGGCTGCTGTCCGCCTCGTTCTCGACCGAAGAGCCGATTGCCGCGAAGAGCGATGCGTAAAGCAGGTAGCCGAGCACGAAGAAAATCACGAACGCGACAAGTATCTCCGTGTAGTTCAGCTCCCTGAGGGCTGAAAGTACGGAATTGTCCTGCGTGTCGAGACTCGCCGCCATCGCCGACGGGTCGATGTTCATCCCTGCTGCATCCAGAGCGGAGGAATCAACTCCCATCGCGCTCATCTGCTGCTGGCCGCCCATTATGGAGTCGAAGCCCACGATTCCCCCGACCGCCGAGACAATCACGCCGGTCAGCACAATCCACAGCAGGAACTGGGTCAGAGCCACCGCCGCCACTCCGATAATCTTTCCGAACAGAAGTTCCGTCGCCTTCACGCTGGAAACCAGCACTTCCACGACACGGCTCGATTTCTCCTCAATCACCGACGACATCACCATTCCAGAGAACATCGCGATGAACATGTAGATTATCATCCCGAGCAGCATCGAGACAATCATCTTCACCTCTGCCGAATCGAGCTTCGCCTCCCCGGAATCGTCAATCGTGTAGGTCGTGAGGCTGACGTCCGCCTTCACATCCTCCATAATCCTCTTGAGATTCCCTATATTATAGAGGGATATGCGGTAGTCCTCCACCGCGTCGTCGATTCTCTTCTCGAGCGCTTCCTTGAGTTCCACGCTCAAAGCCTTGTCGGAATATGTCACGGCATTCACGCTTTTTGTCGAGTCAATCACCGGAGACACGACCATCAGCACATCTATGCCGAGACCTTTGAGATCCTTCTTGAGTGAATCCGACTGTTGCAGAGAATAATCCGTGAATATGTATAAATCATTGGATTCCAATGTCGGCATCACAATCCCGGACTGATCGACCACGGCAATCCGCTTTCCGCCGTCCTCGGCAAAAAGCATAATCAACGTGGGGACCATCGTCAGAGCCGCGAAGAGCACCGGACCGAGAAAAGTAATGAGAAGGAATGACTTTTTCTTCACGCGGGTCATATATTCCCTTGAGATGACCACGCCTATATTTCTGAAGTTCATGATGTTTCCTA
>CAVDEO010000020.1:0-26681 GCA_963607915.1 bacterium | reverse complement strand
GTTTTAGCGGAATAAGGTCATTTTTATGACGGAATTTGTAAAAATTCCATATATTTGCACAGGCTTGACAAGAGTCGGTGAGCGTAAAAACAAGTTATAACGAATACTTGAACATATATGGTCATGTGCACAATTATCGGAAGGAACAGGGAAATCTCCGAACTCAGGAGACTCAGGGACAGCGGTCGACCGGAATTTATCGCTGTCTATGGGCGCAGGCGCGTCGGAAAGACATTTCTCATCGACGAAGTGTTCAGGGATAATATGACATTTCACCATACGGGGCTTTCTCCGTTTGACAGAAAGCGCAGGGTGACGCTCAAAAGCCAACTGGAGAATTTCACCTTTTCGCTGATTCGCCATGGAATGGAAGGATTCACGCCTCCCAAATCGTGGATGGAGGCCTTTTTCCTGCTTGAAAAGTTTCTTGAAAGGCAGAACAACGGAGGCAGACAGGTCGTTTTTATCGATGAACTTCCTTGGATGGACACTGCGCGTTCCGGTTTTTTGACCGCGTTGGAAGCATTTTGGAACGGATGGGGCAATACTCAGCATCAACTTTGTCTCATCGTGTGCGGTTCAGCGACTTCATGGATGCTGGACAATCTGATAAACAACAAAGGAGGGTTGTATGGACGAATTACTGCGGAAATCAAACTTTCGCCATTCTGCCTGAAGGAGTGCGAGGATTTCTTCATCAGCCGGGGGATATCCATGTCGCGCTACAATATAATCCAGGCCTACATGATTCTCGGGGGAATCCCATATTACCTGAATTTTTTCAATCCGTCCATGAGTCTTGCCCAAAATGTCGATGCCCTTTTCTTTGACAGCAAGGCAAAACTTTCAGACGAATTCGAGAGACTTTTCAATTCCGTCTTCGACAATGCGGAGTCCTGTATGAAAGTTGTACGCTGTCTCGGCCGCCGCCACTCCGGTTGCACGCGCGGAGAATTGGCCAAGATGATGGGACTCAGTCCCAATGGAGATTTCAGCAAGATGCTCAAGGCTCTGACTGCCAGTGATTTCATCTCGCTCTACACATCTCAGGCATCAGGACGGAAGGACGAACTCTATAAACTTTCTGATCCTTTCTGTTGGTTCTGGCTGCACTTCAAGGAGGATAAAGTCGTCAGAGAAAACGATTATTGGCAGCATCACCTGAAAGATTCTGAGGTGGCTTCGTGGCGTGGAGTGGCTTTCGAGGAGGTGTGCTTCCGCCACATAAGGCAAATCAGGCATGCTCTCCAGATTGGAGGAGTGTCAAGTGTCGAATATCCATACTCGGTGAAAGGGGAAGGAGATTCCGAAGGGATGCAGATTGACCTCGTGATTGACAGGAAGGACGATGTCCTCAATGTCTGCGAGATGAAATATACAAAATCGCCCTTTTCCGTAACGAAAACATATGCCCGGACCATCGAGAGACGGCGCGAGTCTTTTGCCGGGAAGAATCCCGACAAAAGCATACACATGACTCTTGTGACGACACTCCCGATGCTGCGGAACGAATATTCGGATGTCTTTCAGTCAGAAGTGACCGAAGACGGGCTTTTCATCGGGTGAGCTTCCGGGAATTGTGAAGTGCAATCCTCTCAGAGTTTCTTGAGAACCGTCTTGATGTTGACTTCCCTGTCGATGATGCCCGGGAGGTCTTCGATGCGGACGCGGTCCTGAGCCATCGTGTCGCGGTGGCGGATGGTCACGCAGCCGTCGCTGAGGGATTCGTGGTCCACGGTGACGCAGAACGGAGTTCCGATTGCGTCCTGACGGCGGTAGCGCTTGCCGATTGAGTCCTTCTCATCGTACTGGCAGTTGTAGTCGTACTTGAGGGAGTCCATAATCTTCTGCGCCAGCTCCGGAAGTCCGTCCTTCTTGATGAGCGGAAGCACCGCCACCTTGACAGGGGCGAGAACCGGAGGAATCGAGAGAACGACTCGGGTCTCTCCGCCCTCGAGTTTCTCCTCGTGGAACGAGTGTGAGAGCACCGCAAGCACCATACGGTCAACACCTATCGATGTTTCAACGACATACGGAGTGAAGCTTTCGCCGGTCTCCGGGTCGAAATACTGAATCTTCTTGCCGGAGAACTTCTGGTGGTTTCCGAGGTCGAAGTCGGTGCGGGAGTGGATGCCCTCAAGCTCCTTGAAGCCGAACGGGAAGTTGAACTCTATGTCCGTGGCGGCGTTGGCGTAGTGGGCGAGCTTCTCGTGGTCGTGGAAGCGGTAGTTCTCCGCGCCCATCCCGAGAGCCTTGTGCCAGGCCAGACGGCGTTCCTTCCATTTCGCGAACCAGTCGAGCTCAGTTCCCGGCTTGATGAAGAACTGCATCTCCATCTGCTCGAACTCCCTCATCCTGAAGATGAACTGGCGTGCCACAATCTCGTTCCTGAACGCCTTCCCGATCTGGGCGATGCCGAAAGGAAGCTTCATCCTGCCGGTCTTCTGCACGTTGAGGTAGTTCACGAATATTCCCTGGGCCGTCTCCGGACGCAGGTAAATCACATTGGTGTCATCGGATGTGTTGCCGAGCTGGGTGGAGAACATCAGGTTGAACTGACGCACGTCCGTCCAGTTCTTCGTTCCGGAAATCGGGCAGACAATCTCGCAGTCGATGATAATCTGACGAAGCGCGGCCAAATCGTTGGCGTTCAGCGCGTCCGCCATCCTCTTGCGCGTCTCGTCGATTTTCGCCGTGTTCCTCAGCACATTCGGGTTGGTCTCGCGGAACTTGGCCTCGTCGAAAGCCTCGCCGAACTTCTTGCGGGCCTTCTCCACCTCCTTGTTGTTCTTCTCCTCAAGCTTGGCGATGTAGTCCTCGATGAGAACGTCCGCCCTGTAGCGTTTCTTGGAGTCCTTGTTGTCTATGAGCGGGTCGTTGAACGCGCCCACATGACCGGAAGCCTCCCAGATTTTCGGGTGCATGAATATGCAGGAGTCGATGCCCACGATGTTCTCGTTGAGACGGGTCATCGCGAACCACCAGTACTGTTTGATGTTGTTCTTGAGTTCCGACCCGAGCTGACCGTAGTCATAGACGGCTGCGAGTCCGTCATAAATCTCGCTTGACGGGAATATGAATCCGTATTCCTTGCAGTGTGCTACCAATGCCTTGAAAAGTTCGTCCTGTGTCATGGATGTGTGTTTTTATAAAGCCCGCAAAAGTAATCATTTTTTTCTGTATTCCGAAGGCGTCATCCCCGTCTTGGTCTTGAAGAAGCGGTAGAAAGTCGTCTGGTTCGGGAAATTCAGTTCATAGACTATGGACTTTATGCTCATGTCGGAATATTTCAGCAGGTTCTTGGCCTCAAGTATGACGAACGAGTCAATCCATTCGTGGGCCGACTTCCCGCTGACGGACTTGACGAGTTTCGAGAGATATTTCGGGGTGAGATAGAGCTTGTCCGCATAGAAAGAGAGACTCCTTTCCTTCGTGTGGTGGTCTCTGACGAGCAGGAGGAAGTCTTCGAGAATCATCCGCGACCTCGTCGAGCTTTCGTCCCCGTTCTTTTTCGCCTCGGACAGACGGTCGGACCATAGAGCCCCCATGAGATAGAAGACGGACGAAATGAGCGATGCCACTGACTCTTTCAGGTTCGGGAGTTTCAGCCGCGAGACCTCCTGTATGAGGTCGAAATATTTGTGGCAGAGTTCTCTCGACTCTTCATCTATGACGAGGCACGGAGTTTCGAGAAGACGCAGGCTTTCGTTGTAGAGTTTGCTGAAATCGAAACGCGTGCTCGACATCAGGTCTTCGGAAATCGCGACGATGACAAAATGCACCGATTCTTTTTCCTTCGGGTCTATCCCCGTGACTCTCACGATGTTGCCCGGAGTGTATATGCACATCGAGCCTTCCGTTATCGTGAATTTCTTGAGGTTTATCTCAATTTCGAAATGCCCCTTGAGGCAGAAAAACGCCACATATCCGTGGAATCGGCATGGATATTCGATGATGTCCATCTTCGATTCATAGTGCATCTCCGCGATGAAGAGGTCGTCTGACAGATTGTCACTCACCGTCGAGTCCGAAGACAGGCGTCCGAGTTCACGGATGTTGAGTTCGCGATAATTTTCCATATTTCCGGTGTTTTGTAATGTGCATTCCGTTTTTTGATGATTACAAAAGTACGCATAAATTCTTAAAAAGTCGTTTTTTGCGACAAAATGTATATTTATATATCCCTTTTGCTATGCATATTCTCCCACATATGGCAACCGTTTTGAAGATAGGGACACCCGCGTTCAAATCGGATTTTCTGCCCCTTTGACGCAATGTCAGGAAAAATAATTAAACATATATTGAGATGAAAAAAACGATGTGGATTATCGCCGCAGGGCTTTGTGTGCTGCCGACTTATGCCGGTGCGCAGCAGGTGCTGACGCTTGACGAATGCAGGCAGATGGCGGTGGAGAACAACAATTCGCTGAAGACGGCGGAACAGAAAGTGAAGATTGCGGGCTACGACAGGAACATCGCCCTCGCGAACTATTTTCCGAAAATCACCGCCACCGGCGCGTACATGTACAACAGCCGCGACTGGAAACTCATTGACGACGAAAAGTCGGACGCTCTGAAGACTGCCGGAACGACGCTCCAGAGCAGTCTTACGGACAAGGTGGTGAGCCTGATTACGGATCCGGACGTGTTCAACAAATATATGACGGATCCTGCGTTCCAGAAGATGATAGGAGCGCTTCAGTCGTCTGACATCGCGACCCCGATCAACGCCATAGGACAGCAGGTCGCCGATGCCCTGACTCTGGACATGCACAATCTGTGCGGCGCTGTGGTTTCGGTTCAGCAGCCGGTGTTCATGGGAGGCAAGATTGTGGCTTCCAACCAGATGGCGAAATATGCCGAGGAACTGGCGCAGTCTCAGTACGACACCGAGCACGCTCAGGTTCTCGCCGACATCGAGCAGGCATACTGGCAGATTGTCTCGATAGCGGCGAAGAAAACGCTTGCCGAGAACTATGCCGACCTTCTCCGTCAGATGGGCAATGATGTGGACGCGCTCGTGGCCGAGGGCTTCGCGACTCCCTCCGACGCGCTCACGATAAAGGTGAAGACCAACGAGGCGGAGATGCTGCTCACCAAGGCCACGAACGGGCTTGTGCTTGCGAAGATGCTGCTCTGCAAGGAGTGCGGGCTTCCGCTTGACAGCCAGATTACCCTCGCGGACGAGTCTCTGGACGCTGTTCCTGTTCCGCAGATGAGCCCGGTGATTTCGGACGACGAGGTCTATGCCGCAAGGCCTGAGATAAAGAGCCTTGACCTGGCGAAGAAGATTTATGACAAGAAGGTCGCAGTGGTGCGTGCCGACGGACTCCCTACCGTTGCCGTAATGGCGAACTACGCAGTGACCAACCCTAACGTTTTCAACGGTTTCCAGAACAAGTTCGGCGGATTCTTCTCCGCAGGTGTCGTTGTGAACATCCCGATTTTCCACGGGACGGAGGCCATACAGAAGACCCGCAAGGCTAAGGCGGAGGCCGCTCTCACCCAGTTCAAGCTTGATGATGCTAAAGAGATGATTTCGCTTCAGGTCGCACAGCTCCGTCAGCAGGAGAGCGAGGCTCTGGAGAAGCTCACCACCGCCGAGAGCAATCTGGAGAATGCCGAGGAGAACCTCCGCGTGGCCACCGCAGGCTGGAACGAGGGGATGATTGCTTCAAATGTGGTGCTTCAGGCGCAGACCGCATGGCTGCAGGCTCATTCGGAGTATATCGAGACGGGTGTGGAGCTGCAGATGTGTTCTGTGAACCTGGCCAAGGCCGAAGGCCGCTTATGAGAGCTCCGATAAAAAGCGATCTGCTGCGTTGGATGTCTTGTCCAAATCCTCACAACCGACAGGTTGCTGCGGTTTGAACTTCACCATCCGCCTTGCATCTCATCTTTTTATCAAACCTCTCCATCCAGGACTGTTCTAAGACAAATCTCTCAGTACTCTTAAAAAATAAACCTTGGAGATTTATTAGGATTTTTCTTAAAGGATATAGCCCCAAAAGGCATATGAATATATTTTAAAAACTGAAATAATAAAACATTACAATACAATGGAAAAGACTCAGAAAAAAGGCAACCTGCTTCTCGGAATAATCGTGCTGGTTGCGCTCATCGCAGCGGTGGCTGTGCTTGGAATCATCTTCTCAAAGCCTGACGAGGCCGTAATCCAGGGCGAGGCCGAGGCTGCGGAATACCGCATATCCGGAAAAGTCCCGGGACGAATCGACGCTTTTTATGCCTCAGAAGGCGATATGGTTCACAAGGGTGACACCCTCGTTCTGATTGACTCGCCTGAGGTCCGTGCGAAACTCGCGCAGGCGAACGCCGCCTATGCGGCAGCAGCGGCACAGCGCAACAAGGCGGACAGGGGCGCGCGCGAGGAAGAGATTGCCGGTGCTTACGAGATTTACCAGAAGGCTCTCGTGGGCAAGGACATAGCGAAGAAGACCCTCGACAGGGCGACGAGGCTGCACGAGCAGAAGGTCATCAGCGACCAGAAGTTCGACGAGGCGACCGCCCAGTACAATGCCGCCGCTGCGACTGCGGAGGCTGCGAAGTCCCAGTACAATATGGCTGTCAAAGGTGCTCGCGAGGAGGACAAGGCCGCTGCGATAGCCCTTGTTGACAGGGCCAACGGCGCAGTGATGGAAGTCAAGTCCTATCTTTCCGAACTCAAGCTCACCTCTCCGGTTGACGGAGTCGTCACGGCACGCTACCCTCATGTGGGCGAACTTGTCGGAACAGGCTCACCTATCATGACCGTGACCGACCTGACCGACATGTGGTTCACCTTCAACATCCGCGAGGACAAGCTCCACAGCATGAAGTCCGGCGACAAGCTCCGCCTGAGCATCCCGGCCCTTGACGGCAAGGAGATTGAGGCGACCGTCACCTACATCGCCGCACGCGAATCCTATGCGACCTGGAGGGCCACCAAGGAGACTGACAAGTATGATGCGAAGACTTTCGAGGTGCGCGCTGTGCCTGCATCCCACGTCGATGGTCTCCGTCCTGGTATGACGGCTATCGTTGTACGGAATAAGTAAATTATGAATAACAGTTTTTTGAAAGTTATGCGGCGTGAGTTCGGGATTATCCGCCGCAAACCTGTCTATCTGCTCGGATCGGTGGGGATGATGGCTGTCTGCTGCCTTTTCTACCTGACATTCTTCAAGGCCGGCCTGCCTGAAAAACTGCCGATCGGAGTGGTGGACTTTGACAATTCATCCCTGTCACGCAACTTCTGCAGCCAGCTCGACGCGACGCAGCTCGGGAAAGTCGTCCATTTCGACAGCTTCTCCGAGGCCCGCGACGCGATGCAGACCGGCGAAGTGGCTTCACTCTGCGTAATCCCGAAAGATATGGCCGCAGATGTCTATGCCAACCGCCGCCCGACATTCACCTACTATGTGAACTCGCTCTATATGATTGCCGGCGCGCTGAGCTACAAGGACGTGCTCACGATGGTGACTCTCACCGGCGGAGCCGTCCAGAGGGAGGTCTTCAGGGCGAAGGGATATTCCGAAGGCCAGATTATGGGTCTGATTCAGCCGATTGTGATTGACGAACACCACATCGGCAACCCGATGACGAACTACAACATCTACCTCAACAACATCATACTCCCCGGCCTGCTTTGCCTGAGCATAGTCTTCGTACTGATTTATGCGCTCGGCTCGGAACTGCGTTACGGCACTTCGAAGGATTTGATGGAGACCGCAGACGGGTCGTTCACCGCCGCGCTTTTCGGCAAGCTCGCCCCTTATACGCTGATTTATCTGCTTCTGGGGCTTGTGCTTGACCTGCTGATGTACGGCGTGTGCAAATTCCCGGTCGCGGGAAGCGTGGGCAATATGATGCTTCTGATGTTCGTGTTCATCCTCGCCTGCGAGGCCGTGGCCGTGACCCTTGTCGGTCTGTTGCCGACTCTGCGTTTCGCGCTGAGCATCGCCGCACTGTTCACGATACTCGGTTTCTCCTTCTCCGGATTCACATTCCCGGTTGAGGCCATGCCGAAGGCTCTTCAGGGTGTCGCGGTTCTCTTCCCGCTGAGGTTCTACTACCTCGCCTATGTCCAGGAGGCGATTTTCGGCACGGGACTCGGCGACTGGTGGCCGTACCTCGTCTATATGCTGCTTTTCCTCGTCGGTCCGCTCTGTGTCTGCGGCCGTCTGAAAGGGGCGTGGGTGAACCAGAACTTCGACAAATAGGGGTATGTCCGGAACAAAGAAATATCGATAAAGACATATCGACAGAGAAATATCGATAAAGACATATCGACAGAGACATATAGACAAAGATATATAGACAAAGACATATCGGCAGAGACATGTCAATGACATATAGGAATATACAATTATGCTGAAAGAATTAAGACGAATATTCGCGGATTCCTACGTCCTCATCATTTTTCTTCTCGGAGGATTGATTTATCCGGTGATATACGGTCTCATATACTATAAGGGGGTGGTCGACGAAATGCCCGTGGCGGTCGTGGACCTGAGCCAGAGTGCGGACAGCCGCCGCTTCATCCGGAAGATGGACGCGACCCGCGAGGTGGATGTGGCCTACAAGTGTGTGTCCATGGCGGAGGCGCAGAAACTTATGGAGGAGAGGAAGGTTCACGGAATCATCCTCTTCCCGGAGGACTACGGCGACCGTCTCGCGAAGATGGAGCAGGGGACGATTTCGACCTACGCCGACATGGCGAGCTTCCTCTATTACAAGAACATAACTATGGCGGTCAACCACGTGATGATTGACGAGCTGCGCACAATCGAGACCACGCGCTTCGCTTCGCTCGGAATGACGGACGAGTCCATCGCACAGCTGGTCGAGGCCATCCCGGCGGAAGAGAACATCCCGTTCAACACGAACTGGTCCTTCCTGATTTTCTTCCTTTCCGCAGCGCTGCTTCTGGTCATCCAGCAGACCATGTTCTTCGGGGTGAGCGTGATGAACGGGTCGATGCGCGAGGGGCGTGTGACCCACGACGGCTCGCTCATCGGCAGGGCTTCGGCCTACGCGCTGGTCTATGTCGGGATCGCGGTCTACTGCCTCCTGCTCGTCCCGGCGATGTTCGGGATGCCGCAGAGGGGGCAGCTCTGGGACATGCTCGCGCTGATTTTCTTCTTCATCATCGACTGCGTGGCGTTCAGCTTCACCTTCAGCCGCTTCATCCGGCACAGGGAGACGGTCTTCGTGGAACTCCTTTTCGTGTCTTCCATCTGCCTCTTCCTCAGCGGCACAATCTGGCCGTCCTACCTGATGTCTCCGTTCTGGAAGGCGGTGTCGTGGATTTTCCCTTCAACCTTCGCAATCCAGGGCTTCCACTGCATCAACAATGCGGCCTGCACGCTGTCAATGATCCGCCCGCAGCTCATAGGACTCATCTCCCAGTTCGCGTTCTATGCCTGCACGGCCTTCATCATGGACATCAGCGAGCGCAACCACTACCGCTCGCACCTCCACCAGCTCTTCGAGAAGCGCCACAGGCTTCTCATCAGCAGGCGCATCGGATCTGAACAGGCGGTCGCGGAGAACTGACGCACAGTCAGCGTAAAAAATTAAATCGGGGTGCACGGATTGAATGTGTGCTCCGATTTTTCAATTCCATATATCAGGTGAACTGATGCGGTGTTTCAAAAAAATGCCATAACTTTGGCCTCGGCAATCACTCCCCGTGGGCAAGGAACAGCCTCTCTGGTCAGACAACGCTCTCGGGGTCAAGGAGTTACTTATAATTCACCATATAATGAAAAAGTTTTTACTTATGATTTTTTCGCTCCTGTGCATAAGCGCGTGGGGCTTTGACTGGAAACCGCAGAGCAATGAGGCGCTCCGCGACGATATGCTTTACTTTGCCGAGATGTTCGCGCAGAAGGAAAAGGGGACAGAGGTCGGCAAGATCTTGAACACGTTCATCCGCGAGCAGAAACGCAAAGCGAAAAAACAACCATATGCGTGGATTTCCGACACGAAGGATGTTGTCCTTCAGCTTGAAGCCATCTGCCCTCCGGTCATTGACGACGGCTCTCCGGCGGCCAGAACGCGGCGCGACATCTTCCGCCTTCTTGATTTCCCGATTCACGCCGACAACCGCAGCCAGAATGCCCCGGAGGCTCTGAAGGACGAATTTGAGAAAATGTCCGAGTCATACAGGGCGCAGGCGAGGGACAAGGTGTTCAAATGCCTTTCGGAGCCGGCTCCGTCAAACCCGGGTGAGCTTCAGGTGATGAAGGTTTACAACTGCGGCATCATTCTCCGTGACAGCGAGCGGACGATTGCCATAGACATCAAATGGGAGGGGAACTGGGACGGAGCGCAGGAGCTGGCCGCAAAGACGGACGCATTTTTCCTTTCGCACCCCCACCGCGACCACTACAGCGACATAATGATCAAGGCTCTCGGCGACAACGGGGTCGTGACCGTACTCCCGAAGGATTTGGCTCCGAAGCAGCAGTGGGAAGGCAAGAAAGTCATTCACGAAGATGTCTATCAGCCGATTGACATCAACGGGATTGAGACTCTCATTCAGGCTGGTATTCAGAAGTCCGATCCGAACAATCTCTACATCCTGGACTTTGACGGCTGGAGGGTGATGCTCCCGGGCGAAAGCGACAAGTTCGAGAAACTGCAGGAACTTGAGGACTTCGAGGCTCCGGATCTGGTCATCCTTCCGTCCTGGAACCGTATGTATCAGATATTTGAGACCATTTCCAGAATGAGGGGCTTTGACAAGACGAAGATTGTCTGCATCCCCGAGCACGAGAACGAGTTCACTCACGGCGTGAGTCACCGCGAGTCCTACCGCGAACTCTTCCTCCGCAAGGACAGGCTTGGCCGGGTCGACACCGACATACGCCCGAGAATCCTGCTGCTGGAGATAGGGGAGAACACAATACTCAGGAAATAATGTCAAAAAACCACCGGGGGGGGGTGTAGGATATTTGCAGAGAAATGCATAACTTGCGCCCTCGTTCCCGAAACGCGTGCAAAAGAAGTTTCGTGACAGGCACGGGAGACTAAGATGAGGTTTTTTCACAGAACGCAGATTCATACACTTTTACAGGCAAAGATGGCAGCATTTGTTCTGTCATCTTTTGTCGTATTCGCCTGCGGCGACAAGATCGAAACCGGCGGAGAACCGGGAGGCGACACCCCGGGAGGCGACGGGGAAATCGTCGTGGTGGACGGAAAAGTCAACTTCAGCCTGAGTCTCGCCGGAATCCCCGACGAGTTCTTCAACTGCGGCATCCTTTCGCGTGATCTTTCGGACAGGATGGTCCGGGTCGGCAGCAAGGATTACCCCGTGAAGAAATCTGATGGGGGGGGGTACTATGTACAGGTAGATGAATCGCCTTTCGGCACCTATTCCGCCGTCCTTCTGGGCGCGGGCTCGGACTCGTTCCACGGCAGCTCTCCCTATCTCGACATCCTTCTCCCGCGCACGATTTTTCCTTCGGAGGCCGGGAAATATGCCGACATTCCGCTTTTCTGCGAATGGGGTGAAGAGGACGGCGCGGTTCTGAAATTCGCCGCGCCCTATGCCCTGCTCAATCTTAAGTGCGAAAGCAGCTCCGCGATTGTCTCGGCGAACATATCCTCCGATTCTCCGCTCACCGGAACATTCTCTTTCATAAGATCCCAGAACCGTTACGACGTCATCTCGTCCCGCAGCCGGGTCGTGGTGAACTGTACGGAGTATCCGAATCAGGCGGCCGGAATCCCGGTTCTGCTGCTTCCCGGAGTGGATGCGCAGCTTGATGTCAGGCTCTGCGACGCGTCCGGACTTATGTCCGAACATCAGATGAACATCGCCCTCGGGGCGGGGGATGCCAAAACGGTCAAGCTTGAGCACCGTCCGGCGGCGAATCTCCTGTTCTATGACGGTTTCGACCGCTGCGTCTGGGGCGGCAATCCGGTCGACGGGACGGAAGGAGTCAGCCCTTGGACGGTTACGGGCTCCGCTTCCGGCGGTGCCGACTGCAGCGGCTACGAGGACGCTCCCTTTTCCTGCGGCAGTTCTTCCGCAGGGGCCGGATATGTGCAGTCTTCGTTCAGGGACGCGAAACCTTCGGTCGAGGAACAGTCCTATATGTCCGCTTCCTATGTAAGGAGCAGGGGCTTCGACAACTACCGCTACCTTCTCCGCGTCCAGGAATATGACGGCTGCATCGCCGCCGGGATTCCTGAACTTTACAGGGGATGGGTCAGAATCAAGCCTTTCGCAAGTCTGGAGGGTATTTCGGACGTGACGGTCAAATTCAGAATCTGTCCCCAGCCGGGCTTTTCCGATGTCGTGGTCTTCAGCGCCTACGGCGGCGGTGTGATTACGGCCGCGAAAGTGGACGGAAAGGACTTCTCCACGCCGGACTATCTCACCCACGCCGGGGTGACCTCGAATTTCCTTATGTCCGCCGGCGACCTGCTCAATGTTCCGACATCTTTCTCCGCCGGAATGGCCTGGCAGGATGTGGAACTGACGATAAGGGGCGCGTCCGAGACGACGCTGCTTTCCTGGCTGTCGCAGACCAACGGGGAGAGAATCAACGGTTTCTGGCTGGACGACATCACCGTCGAAAAGGTCGAGGGTTCGTGGAACAGGAATGCCGCAGGCTCGCTGCGGATTATGAGCTGGAACATCCAGAACGGAATGTGGGCCGACCAGGGCTACGATTACGACAACTTCGTCGCCGAAGTGAAGAAATATTCCCCGGACATCTGCCTCTGGTGCGAGGGCCGGTCGAACAACATCACCGACAGCGACGCTTCCAACCCGGATCCTTATCTCAAGAACGACGTCAGCGCCTCGTCCGGCTGGGCGGCCCTTGCAGCCCGCTACGGTCATAAATATCTCGGCGTGTCCTACCGCAGCGGCGACAACTACCCGCAGGTGGTCACCTCCCGTTACCCTATCACCCGCGTGCAGATGCTCGGCAAAGTCGGGTCGACCACCATAACCCACAGTTCGGGGATGTTCTCCATAGACTGCGGCGGAACGCAGATCAATCTCGTTTCCGTCCATCTTCAGCCGTACTCAGGGGAGGACTACGACGCCTGGCGTCTGAAAGAAATCACCCAGATCCTCTCCTCCACCATCCTCTCTTCGGAATATTCCGGCAGGAGCAACTGGATTTTCACCGGGGACTTCAACTCCAAGTCCCACTATGACAAGTCATATTACACGGACGGGGACAGCGCCTTCGGAGTGCACCAATACATCGCAGAACATTCGGATCTCGTCGATCTGATGCACGCGACCTATCCCGACAGGCTCATATCCTCCACCACCGGCGACGCAAGCGGCAGCAGGATTGACTATATGTATCTCTCCCCGGCGCTGTACTCCCGGGTGACCGACGCCTGCACCGTGGTTGACACCTGGGCCGCGCCCGTGCTTACCGCCACAGGCCTGTCGAATTTCAGACTGCCTT
The DNA here is from genome assembly GCA_963607915.1 of bacterium. Classification (GTDB taxonomy): domain Bacteria; phylum Bacteroidota; class Bacteroidia; order Bacteroidales; family UBA932; genus Cryptobacteroides. The sequence goes on along the minus strand of CAVDEO010000020.1, from coordinate 13,236 downwards.
CGGACCACAGGCCGCTGCTCGTGCAGTTCGATTTGAAATGACGGAACGGCGGGAAAATATCTTCCTTCGGGAAACTTTGAATGACATAATGAAACGACACGATATATGAAGACCACATTACTGAAAATCACAGCCTTGCTGCTGCCGGTCCTTATCGCCGGCGCGGCGGTTTCAGAGGCGAAGAAGCCCAAGAAAGAAGGCAAGCAGAATCTCCGTGTGCTCTACTGGAACACCCAGAACGGAGTCTGGGCAGGACAGGGCGACAACTACGACACCTTCGTCAAATGGGTCAGCGAGAAAGACCCGGATGTCTGCGTGTGGTGCGAGGCCGCGACAATCTTCGAGACCAATTCCAGCAAAACCATCAAGGACCCCTCGCAGAAATACCTTCCTGACGGTTGGAAGGAACTTGCAGCCCGCTACGGCCACAGTTATGTCTGGAAATCCGGCCAGAGGGACAACTACCCTCAGGTCATAACCTCGAAATATCCCATCGAGAACGTTCTTCAGGGCATAGGAAACCAGAAAGACACAGTGATCAGCCACGGCTTCGGACATGCGAGAATCAATGTGGAGGGCAAGGTGATCAATTTCGTCACACTTCACCTCTATCCTTTCTCCCATCTGCACCTCAAGTCCGGACTGAAGGAGACACCGGAACTCCGTCAGTACCGTCTTGCGAGGGAGGAGGCTGAAAAGAAATACAAGGCTGCCTTGGCATCCGGTGCAGCCGCTTCGGAGCGTGAACTTGCGACACTCAAGGCCGAGATGGAACGGGCCACAGAGGAGCACCGCGCCTTCAGGCAGAAACTCTATGATATGTCCGCCAAGAACCTCGACGGGGAGCGCTACCGCCGTCAGGAGGTGGAATATATCGCGAAACACACCATACTCAAGTCGGAACATCCCGAAAATGAAAACTGGTTTATGTGCGGGGACTTCAACTGTGTCTCGCCCAAGGACAACTTCAAGTACAAGTGGGGTGACGGAAGTCTCTCTTTCGTGACCCAGCGCTACATTGAGCAGGAGCTGCCGATGTACTACGATGTCGTCGCCGAGCATTATCCGGGAATTTTCTGCAAGTCCACCCAGAGTGACAAGCGCATCGACTTCGTCTATCTCACCAAACCGATGCTGAAGGCCTCCACCAAGGTCGAGACCGGCACGGACTGGTACACCAGGCAGACCGTCTTCGAGCCGTACCCGCATTTCAGGATACCTTCCGACCACATTCCGATTATGGTGGATTTCAAACTGGGCAAACTCAAGTAGCATCATCTATTTCAACGCATAAAATATGAATATGAAACTGAAAGGCGGATTTCTCTGCATCCTCGCGATGTCCGTTCTCGCCGCATCCTGCGGCAAGGACAAGAACGTGAGCAGGAACGAAACCGTGAGATTCTGGTCGGCGGACAGCCCGGACAAGAGCATAACCTATCTCCAGCTGCCTCTCGAAGGGGTCACTGACGGGACAATCTACATCGAGAGCAACACTCCCGTGGATGTCGAGACCCAGCTGACCGCGGCGGAAATGATGTCTTCGGACGCCTCGTGGATAACGGTGGATGTCACGAAGGAGTCCGACTGCCGCTACCGCGTGCGCTTCTGCGCCGAGCCTCTGATTGGAGACTTGACCCGGCGGACAGCCTGCATCAACGCCACTTCGACGCAGATGTACCTCGGCAGCTACCTCAAGCTCTGCCAGGGCTACGAACTCTTCTGGACCTGCAGCAAGGCGGAGTCCTTCGTCCTCGCCTCTTCGGGGGCTTCCTGGGACACCGGGACCATCACCGACATCGCCTCCACATCCTGGGACTACATAGCCTTCAACGCCTACGCCGAGAATTCCGACGCGGTCTCCACGAAGGATGTCTATCCTCTCGAACTCACCATCCCGGAAGAGACCTACTTTGAATCCAATTCGCGGACAAGTTTCATCGTCGACGTGCCTCTCGGGGACGCATTCGCCGATGACAACCTGATCTATCTGCCTTTCCGCAGCGTGAACGGAGGCTTCTCTTCCGAAACGGTCGTGACGTTCACTTCACTTGCCGACGCTGACAGCAGTGTAAGGCTCCACATCGGCAACATAAAGATTTACAAGGTATCCGACCAGATGCGCGAGGTTCTCGAAGGCGGGGACTCCGTTGACGGCGGCGGAGAAGCATCCGAATAACATCGCAAGTGAGAAACATCTCTTTTATGAAAAGAATATCAGCATTTATTGTCCTTCTGTTCTCTTTCTGCGCCCTCGCCTCGGCACAGGCGGTGAAAGTCAGCGGAAATGTCTCGGACGACGCCAACGAGGCCCTCGCCGGCACCATCATTATGGTGAAGAACTCCAAAGGGGAGGTGAAGCAGTCGTCCTCGACCGACAACGCCGGGAACTACTCAATCTCCTGCTCAAGGGGAGACATCATCGAGTTCCACTACCTCGGCTTCGACCAGGTCAGCATCCCTTTCGACGGGAAGTCCAGACTTGACGTCAAGATGGTCCCGAGCACGGCCACGAAACTTGACGACGTGGTGGTCATCGGCTACGGCAGCGTCAAGAAGTCCGACCTCACCGGCAGTGTCACCAACGTGAAAATGGGCGAACTGCGGGACGCGCCCGTCACTTCCATCGACCAGGCTCTCCAGGGAAGAGTCGCAGGTGCGGAGATTATGTCCACCTCCGGAGACCCGGGGGCGACCACTTCCATCCGAATCAGGGGCTCGCGCTCCATTACGGCGTCGAATGAACCGCTCATCGTCGTGGACGGGGTTATGGACGCGGTCTCCGACCTCAACGACATCAACCCTGCGGACATAGAGTCGATTTCCATCCTCAAGGACGCGTCCTCCACGGCCATCTACGGCTCGCGGGGCAGCAACGGAGTGATACTCATCACCACCAAGTCCGCCGACGACCAGGGCGGTCTGGCATCCAACTTCTCGATAAAGTTCAAGGCTTCGTCGGGTTTCTCCCAGCTGCCTTCCAAACTCGACATTATGGACGCCTCCGAATTTGCGATCTATCGCAACGAATTGGCGCAGTACTCCACGTTCTGGTATTACAAGGTGAACGAATACACCCCGGTTTCCGGCAGCGCCTACTCCAATCCTTACGCGCTGAAGGAGACCTCGACCGACTGGATTGACGAAATCACGAGGGTCGCGCCCTATCAGGACTACCTCCTCTCGCTCAACGGCTTCACCGGGGCCACGAAATATTTCTTCTCCCTCGGCTACAACGACAAGCAGGGCATAATCAAGCGCAGCGGACAGCGCCGCGTCAGCATCAACTTCAACGGCACCACCCAGCCGTTCAAGTGGCTGAGCCTCAACTTCCGCACGAACTATGTCTACAGGATGAACGACGAGAACCTCGCCTCAATCGGAGGCACGGGCATCTGGACCTCCGCCATCTATCTCTCCCCGTTCACCCTTCCGGACAGCAAGTACAACAGCCTCAACTCGGGCGGCGCGAAGATCTCCAACCCGGCGCAGCACATCGCCAAATCCACGAACGAGACCCTGCGCAGTATGCTGCACGTCATCGGCGGCGGCGAGGCGACAATCCGGCCGAACCTCAAGTTCAAGACCTATGTCTCCTTCTACCGTTTCGACCGCCTCAAGCACAGCTACTACCCTTCAACCCTCCCGACCCGCGAGGACGGACAGGGCGGACAGGCCTACAAACAGCATTACACTGAACATAAGATAACCTTCGACAACACTCTGGACTGGTGGAAGAGCCTGAACAACCACACCATCGCCGCGATGCTCGGTTTCTCGCTCTACGATTTCACCAGCGAGGCCATAGGCCTGAGCGGGCAGGGCTTCCTTGTGGACGACGTGCAGTGGAACAACCTCAACGCCGTCACTGACAAGAACACCTACTCCGCCTCCTCCAGCAACTCCGCCAAGCGCACCGCATCGTTCTTCGGCCGCTTCAACTACAACTGGTTCAAGCGCTACTACGCCACGATTACGGTCCGCGGCGACGGCTCGTCCAACTTCGCGGCGAACAAGAAATGGGGATTCTTCCCTTCCGTCGCCCTGCGCTGGAACATTTCTTCGGAAAACTGGATGAGGAACGCGGCTAATGTGGACGAACTCGCCCTCAAACTCAGCGTCGGCCGTTCCGGCAACGACGCCATAGGCTCGTATATGTCAACCGCCGCGATGAGCACCACCACCGGCGGCTACCTCTTCGACGGGCAGCAGCCTGTGGCCTACTACCAGTCGCGCATCGACTCTCCGGATCTCACCTGGGAGAAGACGGACCTCGTGAACCTCGCCCTGACCGGATCGTTCTTCAATTCACGGCTCTCCTTCAATCTCGAGGGTTATCTGTCAAGAACATCCGACCTGCTTCTCTGGGTGCAGACCTCGCAGGCGACCGGCTACAACAGCCGTCTGAAAAATGTCGGTATGACCACCAACAAGGGCATAGAACTCTCCATCGAGAGCCGCAACATAGTCAAGCGCAACTTCATCTGGACTTCCGCCTTCACCATATCCCACAACACCCAGAGGGTCGAGGACATCGGCGGCGAGAGCTACATCAAGGCCTACTCCGCTCCGGAGACCGGCTATATGATGTACGGCTATGTGAAAGGCTATCCGCTCAACTCGCTCTGGGGATTCCAGTATGCGGGCGTGTGGAAATCGACTGAGGAGGTGGAGCGCAACAGCTACACCAAGGCCCGCGCCACCCGCTCTGCCACGACCACGCTCGGCTACCCGACCTATGTGGACGTGAACCACGACGGCGTGCTCAACTCCGACGACATCGTCTATCTCGGCAACGCCGACCCGGTTCTCTACGGAGGCCTCCAGAACACGTTCAGAATAGGCAAATTCAATATCGGAGTGTTCTTCGCGTATTCGCTCGGAGGAAAGATCTTCAACTTCTACGAGCTCTATATGTCCGGCTCAAGCCGCACGAACCAGTACCGCTATATGGTCAACGCCTGGCATCCGACCAAGAATCCGGATTCCGACCTGCCCCGCGCCGGCATACTCGACGGCTGCGATATGCACAGCGACCGCATAATCCACGACGCGTCCTACCTCAGGCTCAAGAGCGTATCCCTGGGTTACAATTTCAACATCAGGGGGTCCAAGGTCCTCAGGGAGATAGACCTCTCCGTTTCAGGAGAGAACCTCTACCTGTGGAAGAAATACAACGGCTTCGACCCGGATGTTTCCAACAGCTCTGACAGCGGCACCATCCGCCGTATGGACCTCGGGGCCTACCCGAAGCCTCGCACGGTGATTTTCACAATTCAACTGAAGTATTAGCAAGATGAAACACAGCATAAGAATACTCCCGATTTTCGCCGCTCTGCTTCTGATTCTTCCGTCCTGCCTCAAGGAAAGGGGCGGTTCGGTGGTCCGTCCGGAAGAGTTCTTCCAGAACGAGGAGCAGTGCGTCGCGGCGCTGAACAGCTGCTACATCCCGTTGAAGGACATCTACTCCTTCCAGTTCCTTATGGCCACCGAAGGCGTGACCGACCTCGCCTCGGCGAACAACTCCGCCCAGTATGACGCGCGACTTATGATCAGCCCTGCCGGCTGCGGCTGCGGCACGACAGTATGGCAGAGGTGCTACACCGGCGTGCGCAACGCCAACGGCTGCGTCAAGGGCATCGAGAACTCTCCGCTCTCCGAAAAGGAGAAGGCCCCGCTGCTTGCGGAGGCCAAGGTCGCCAGGGCTTATTACTACTACCTGCTCACCTGCTTCTTCGGCAACGTCCCGTTCTACACGGACTGCGTAAGCACCGAGGAGGATCTCACGAGGGTGGCGGCGATTCCGAGGATGGACGCGTCGCAGACCCGCGAAACACTCATCGACGAGCTTGAGAAGTGCTGCCCGGATTTCTCCCAGGTGCGGACGTCGGAAATCGAAGGCAACAGGATGGGCGCGGCTATGGGCTGGATGCTCATCGCGAAGATGTGTATGTGGAACAAGGAATGGGAGAGGGCTCTCAGCGCCATCTCGCACCTCGACGAGATTTACGGGAACATCAGCAAATACTCCCTCGACGACATCCCGTTCCGCAAGAAGAACACTGCGGAGTCCATTTTCGAAATACAGCACGAATACGTGCTCGGAGGTACGAACTACACCGCCAGCTGCGCGTCCGCGCTTATGCCTTACCCGCGCATACTCGGCACCTGCACCTACGACAACGTCGACATCCCGGAACTGGGCAGCCAGGCCACCTGCTGGAGCCCGTTGAGACCGACATCCTATATGAAGAACACCGTGATGCCGTCCAATACGGCCGACGACCGGCGCGACCTGAATATGGTTTCAGCGTGGAACGGACATCAGTTCTCCCAGACCTGGATGGGTCCGAAATTCTGGTGCTTCGGGCTGTACGAGAACAAGGACAGCAACAACTACCCTGTCTTCCGCTACGCCGACGCCGTCCTGATGGCGGCAGAGTGCTGGTGCGAACTGGGCGAGTGGGAAAAGTCGATAGCCTGCTACGACGCCGTCCGCACACGCGCCGGAGCTTCAAGCTACGGAACTTTCAAGTCCTACACCCGTCTCGTCGAGGAAATCCGCAAGGAGCGCGGCAGAGAGCTTTTCGGGGAGTTCCAGCGCAAGTTCGACCTTGTCCGCTGGGGCAAGTGGTACGAATACACCCTGCTCTACAACACCTACTCCCTCGTCCAGACGAACATCCGGCCCTGCCACGAGTATTACCCGATTCCGGACGAGCAGGTGCGGGCCTCCGGCGGAGTGCTCGACAATGACGAGTATGCGAAATACGGATTATAACTGTTTGCCAACTTGAGATATAAGATTCTTATGAAAGGATATTTGAAAACATATTTCCCTCTGACTGCGCTTGTTCTCGGGGCGCTGCTCCTGCTCGGAGCGGTCTCCTGCGAGAAGAGGGCGGAGTATGAGCGTCCGCTGGGGCTTCTGGCGCGTCTGACCAAGCTCACGGCGGAAGCGGGTGACACTCCCGTGCTCGTTTACAGCAACACCGACTGGAGCGCGGCTCTCACTTCCAAGGTGAGCTGGGCGGGTCTTGACCGGCTTTCAGGCTCGGGCTGCTCCCAGGTGCACTTCCAGTATGCCGAGAACTACGGCAGGGCGCGCAAGGTGGGCATAGCCTTCGAGGCTGGAGGAGTGAGGGACACCGTCTATATGCTTCAGGCGGCGGGTCAGACCGACCCCGTGCTGCAGTTCACCGTCTCCGCGGCCGCCGTGCCTTCCGCAGGCGGTGTGCAGACCTTCGCCCTGAAATCGAACCTCTACTACGACATCACCGACGTCAAGGCGGAGATCAACTACGAATCCGAGTCGCAGACCGGCTGGCTCACAGTGGATTCCGTCTCGCTTGACAATGTGGTCTGCACTGTCGCGGCCAATGCGGGCGGCGTGGAGCGCAGCGCGGATCTCGTCCTCACCCACACCGACGCGGCGGGCGAGTCCATTTCGACCTGGATAAAACTCACCCAGCCGGCATCGTAAAGACATTATCGACGATTATGAAAATGAAATTTATGAACAAGATATTTTTTCCGCTCTGCGCCCTTCTTGCGACGGCTGCGGCCTGCAACATCCTCGACGACGCCGAATATGTGGGCATCGACGAACTGGGGCTCAAGCAGAAGAGCGTCATGGTGACGGAGGACGAAGGGTCTTCAAGCGTGCGGCTCTACTGCAACCGACACTGCGACATCTCCCCGCTTGACGACTGCGCCTGGTTCCGAATTCTGGACAGTTCTGCCGAGGCCGACGCAGACATCCGCTTCGCCTACCAGTACAACGACGGCTACCCCCGGATGGCCCGGGTGCTCTTCGCCACTTCCACTCGCCGCGACACCCTCTGTGTCCTGCAGTCCGGCCTGCTCGAGGAGTCTTTCCTCCTTCAGAAGACCAGTTCGGTCGTGACTGCGGAAGGAGGGGAGACCATCGTGCCCGTCGTTCTCAATTCCGGCAGCCGCGGACTGGAGTTCAACATCCAGTATGTCAACGGAACGGACTGGATTGAGTCCTGCGCCTTTGAAGACGGTGAGGACTGCCGCCTCGTGCTGAAGACCGCCCCGAATGACGGCGGGTCGCTCCGCCGGGCCCGCGTCAATGTCGTATGGACTGACGGCTGGGGCGCGAGCGTCACCAGAATCTTCCAGCTCACCCAGACCGCCGCATCGGGGGATGTCTCTTCGGAGAAGACTTTCGAGGAAATCCGCGCCCTGGCCACCGGGGAGTCTTCCGACATCGTCGAGCCATATTCCATAACCGGCTATGTCGTCGGCTCCAAGAACGAGAACGCCGGCGAGTGCTATATGGAGGTGATGAGCTACATCGACTACGACAGCAACAATACCACCGTCTATCTTGAAAGCCTCGACGGAAAGTACGGCTTCCGCCTCATCACCGTCTCTCCGGAGGAGAACCTCTTCGAGGTGAACACCAAGGTGACTCTGCTCCTCCAGGGAGCGATGCTCACAAAGAGCGGAGAGCCTGAAAGATACGACATCAGCAATGTAAGTTCGTCGATGATGATTTCCTCCGAGCAGGTGGACGCGTCGGAAATTCCGGTCAAGGAGCTGCATATCTCGGAACTTACGGACAATGACCTCTATACGCGCGTGAGCCTGCTCGACTGCGAGATACCGATGCGCAAAGGTTCCTTCACCCCCGTGAACGAGGGCTACACCCTGCTTTTCGGCGCGAACAAGGTGGCGAAATACCCGACTCTCCTGCGCGACATCGAGGGGTCGAGTCTCTATATGTTCACCAATATGACCTGTTCCTACAGACGAACCGGCGAGATGCTTCCGGGCGGCAGCGGAAAGGTCAGCGGCATACTCGTGCACGAGAAATACCTCCCGTTCAACGACAATGACGCTCCGCTCGAGAGCGACTGCGGCAACATCGGGCGCTACCAGATTCGGCATCTCTCCCGCGCCGACATCGCCCTCGAAAAGTCCTTTGACAACGGCTTCTCCGCCCTTCTGACCGAGTACCGCTACATCAAGCACCCGGGCGCGGTCAATCCGGAGGGCAGATGGTACCCGACCTACGGAGACAACGGCTGGTTCACGCACACCAAGGAATCCTACTGGTACGAAAAGAACGGCTTCCACACCCACGGCTGGCCGAACTACGACCACTCCTACCTCGGGCCTTGCGGGCGGACCAATCTCGGCAACCTCAACGGCTTCGGAATCATTCTCGAAGACGGCACGGACTACTGCCGGACTGACACCGGGACCAACACCGACGGCAAGGGCAGGAGTTCGGGCGTGGCCTCGGCACTCTCCTGGACCAGCACCCAGTGGTACAAGAGGGGGGACGGCGACCAGTATGAAGCCTGGCTTGTGAACTTCTCCACCAAGGGGATTTCGACCGACTGCATCTCGATGCAGCTGAGTATGATGAACATCCAGCAGACCAACGGACAGCCGTATTCTCCGAGGTACTGGAAGGCCCAGTGGTCCTTCACCGGGGATATGGACACGGCCTCCGACTGGACCGACATCGGGGAGGTCTTCACAGTGCCGGACATAGTCTATTGGGACAACACTCTGCTCAACCAGTGTACGGGACACAAGCAGATGGACTTCAGACTGCCTCTGGAGATTCTGGACAGGGACGATGTCTATGTCCGCATCTTCCCGGCCAACTCCAAGGGTTCGGACGGCTACGGCTACGACAACACCTCCTTCAAGGCCGGCACCTCACAGAACAATATGAACTACTTCGCAATAAGATACAACAAATAACATAAAAACTGACTGAAATTATGAAACGGAACAGAATTTACCTCGCGCTGCTCGCAGCGGCTGCGGTTCTGCCTCTCTCCTGTGCGAAAGACATCACGGAGGTGGTCGAACCCGACAATTCGCCTGCGAAAGACTACAAGGGCATAAGCGTGGAATTCACCACGGCTTTCACCAAGACCGCAATCGGAGATGTGACTGAAGGCTCGGCTCCGATTCTCTGGGAGAAGGGCGACAAAATCAACGTGATGGGCTACTACACTGAAGAAACCGCAGGGACTGACGGAGCGGTGACAACGGAGGAGAAGTTTTTCTGCGTCGATGCCGCGGCTTCAGAGGGCGGGGCTTCCACGGTCTTCACCGCAGTCGTCCCTGAGAACGCCACCGACATCTATGCGGTCTATCCCACCGCCGCCTGCGATACGCTGAAAAAGGACGGTGCGGGCAATGTCTCCGTGCCTGTCAAAATCAATCAGACCAATCTCACGACGAAGTTCAAGGACGCGCATTTCTGCGTGGCGAAGACCACACTCTCCGAGAAAAAACTGATTTTCAAGAATGTGGCCTCGGTGCTCGCTTTCGAGATAAAAGATCCGAATAAATTTGCCACCCTCGACCGTCCGCAGCTGCTGCCTCTCAATTTCCAGGCGGTGCGCGGTACTGTTCCGGTGTCGTTCGATGCTGAAGGCTCTGTAGTTCTGGGAACTCCGGAATCAACGGCGAACAGTCTGGATATGGGTGATAACTTCGATTCTAAATCATTTGGTGCAGGCACGCACTACCTCGCAATGCTCCCGGCAAATTATACGGCCGGTTTCGCGCTGAACCTCAACTACTACGACAATCCCGCCTGCATCTACAACAAGGCCGCAGACCTCTCGACTCCGAAAATCCTGAACATAGGCGTGGTCGACGGCAAGTTTCAGGACAATTTTTATGTGACTGTCGCCGGCTCCGGTGACAGGAGCGGCAAGGACTGGAATAACGCGATGGGCCGCGATGAGTTCGTCTCCGCCCTCGCCAAAAGGACTGAGGCCAACAGCGGCGCCGATAATCTTGCCCTCAAGAAGTTCCTTCAGATTTGGAAACTCAAAGGTTCGACCTTCCACCTCGGAGCGGGGACTTATGTTCTCGGAGATGCTGAATCCAACGGCCTTGAGGTGAGCTTCCAGGGCGGCAACGGCACGAGCTACTGCCCCATAAACATCCTCGGAGGTTATCCGGCAGACGGAGGCAAAACGAGGGACATCACGGCGAATGTAACGAAATTTTCCGGCAACAATCAGTACCACATCCTCTCCGTTAAGGACCGCGCCCGCCTGCACATTGACGGCATCACTTTCTGCGATGCGTCTTATGCGGATAACTGCACCAAGACTTCCGAGAAAATGGGAGCCGCCCTTTTCATTACCGACAGTTTCGCCAACACCAACACTGTCGAACAGAGGACGGCGCACGCAAAAGGCGCGGCGCAAGTGCATCTTACGGACTGCATCTTTGAGAACAACAAGAATGCTTCCACGGGTGTCGATTTTGATGAAAATGCTGAGATTGCCGGTTACTATGGCGGCGGCTCCGCCATCGCCATCCAGAAGGGCTATCTTTACGCCAACCGCTGCAAATTCCGCAACAACTACGACAAAGGTGCCATCGGCTGCGTCACGACCTGCGGCAACTACGCATTCGCCAATCTCAAGTCGGAACTCTTCTTCAATGCCTGTCTTTTTGAAGGCAACGTCACCGGAACAGGCGGTGACGGGAAAGGTCACGTGCTGAACCATCAGACAAAAGGAATACTCCTCGGAATGTACAACTGCACTTTCCACGCAAACAACGGAGCTGCGGAAGACGGGAATTGTTACAATACCAATGTCATTGACATCCGCCGCTCAAGCATCGTAGCCAACACCACGATTTATCAGGCGACTTACGGCTTTAATCAAAAGAATAGTGGATGGACCGGTTATCCGATCCGTGTTGACGGAGGTGTTAACGGATTTAATCGCCATATATTCGCCAACAATATCATTCAGTCTTTGCCGGATGACAATGGTGATGGTGATTACAGGTCATTCGCACTGGTGAATTCATATTCAGGGAAAAACGGGGGAGTATATTTCAAGGGAAACAATGTGGTGTCTATACTTCTGAACAAGAAATCGGCATCAGACGGTCTGAATATGACTGAAGCCGATGAAACTTATTACAACGCCCAAAAGAACCTCGCGATGACTTGGAATGAGACTCTTGGAGTGTTTGAGTGGGATGCGGACGAGACGAAATCTACCAATATGTCTCTCGAAAAGATGACTGAGGTTCTCAAGTCTTCCGACATTGAAAACTATGTAAGCGGCGGAACCTCTCTGGACGGCAACTCCTCTTTCACCTGGGGCACGGACTTCTACAACTGGCTCGTGAAAATCGACGCCGTTGACAAGGACGCTCTCGGCAACGCCAGACCTACCACAGGATGGCTTGCAGGCTCATATCAGCAGAACTAAAATGTGGCGCGATGAAAATGAAATCAGTTTTCAGATTTTTGCTCTTCTCCCTCGCGGCGCTGCCCCTCGTCTTCTCCTGCAAGAAGACTGAGGCGGCGGACATAGCGGTGGAGAGCGTCATTCTCAGCGAGCAGTCCATCGAGCTGACGGTGGGGGAGAGCAAGACCCTCACCGCCTCAGTGCGCCCTGCCACGGCGACCGACGGCAGCATCGTCTGGTCTTCCACCAAGGCTTCAGTCGCCTCGGTTGACGCGGAGGGCAAGGTGACGGCTCTCGCGCAGGGACACGCCTATGTCGTGGCGCAGAACCCCGCTTCCGGAGTGAAGGCTTCCTGCCTCGTGAGCGTGAACCCGATTCCGGCCTACAACCTCGTCGTGAAGAACTCCGACGGCATTGAAATCGGGGACAATCTCTACGCCTGCCCGGGAATGTCCTTCGACCTGACGGTCTCCACCGACGACGGGAAGGAACACAGCTTCGAATGGACGGTTGAGGGCGACGCGTCCTTCAGTGCTCCAGCGGCCGCAGAAGGGACGCTCACCGCCGGATTCTCCGGTTTCGCTCCGGCCGAAGGCTGCCTCCACCGCTCCGTGGCGACAGTCCGCGTCCAGTCCGAGGACGGCTTCTACAAGGAGTTCTCCCTTGTGAACAGCATTTCCTCGACTTTCCGTTGCGGGGATGCCGATTACGAGGCCGGCGGCAGGCTCTCTCTTGCGGACGGCGTGACAATTGCAGTCACTCTCCTCTGGAACGACGGCTCGGAGACTCTCCAAAGCCTTCCGTCCTCCGCCTTCACCCTCCTTTCTTCCGAAGAGAGCCTCATCTCCTTCGCCCTCAGGGACGGGCAGTGGCAGATGAGCACCGCCGCAGGCCACAGTGGTGCTGCGACCCTCTCCCTGAAGATCGGGGAACAGCAGACGGAACTCTGCACGGCCGGTGTGTCGGTTGATCCGAACAGGGGCGGCACGATAGAGCCTCTCCCGTACGAGAATTA
>CAVDEO010000019.1:9565-27549 GCA_963607915.1 bacterium | reverse complement strand
TGGTCCCGCGATAACCGGACAGGATTCTCCGGGCAGTCTCATAAGAGCGGGACCTCTACCGGACTGGCAATTAACGATGACCGAGTAGAGATAGAGAACCCGGGGCGACTGCCTCGCGAGCTGTCACCGGAAACGATTCTTCAGTCTCACGATTCATTCCCGTACAATCCGATAATCGCTCAGGCTCTGTACAAGATGACCTTTCTGGAGAATTGGGGCTCGGGTATTCGCAAAATAGCTGACAGTTGCCGGGACGCCGGTTTAGAAGAGCCGATATATACGGACGAGAAAGGATTCGTACCTATTTGCTTCAAGCCGCCATCGAAGAGTCATCAGAAAATGATGAACTATACTTTTACTGAATCGAAAACTCGCAGAGGTGTCGAGTTTAATAATGGCTAATGAAAACAAATACGAACAAACTTACTTTTGTTCGTAAATCTGTTCGTAATTACTGTAAGTTCTTGATTTTCAAGACCTATTGCGGAGAGTGAGGGATTCGAACCCCCGGAGGCTTTCACCTCAACAGTTTTCAAGACTGCCGCCTTAAACCACTCGGCCAACTCTCCTGAATCTCTTCAGACTTTTCTTCTTCTGAAAACAGGCTTGAAGGTGCTGCCTTGAGGGCTTGCTTTCAGAAAGGACTGCAAAGGTAGTCAAAAAGAAACACTCTGCAAATAAAATTTCCGCTTTTTTTGTCGGGAACTGTTTATTTTTGCCCGATTATTTTGAGTAATCCTTAAAAAAATAACGCTTACTTGAGTTCTCACCTTTTGCGTTTCCCGGATGCTGCGGAGTCCTGCTGCGACGGGACGGAAGAGCTGTCGGGCTGCTGCCCGGGCTTGCCGTCCTGAGCGAAAAACTTGTACTGGAAGAAAATCAGATAGAAGGTGCCGACCGTCACGCAGCTGTCGGCGAAGTTGAACACCGGCTCGAAAAACTTGAACGGCCGGCCGCCTATCCACGGCATCCAGTCGGGCCAGGTCGTGTCGATAAGCGGGAAGTAGAACATATCCACCACCTTGCCGAAGAGGAAAGGGGCGTAATGCCCGCCGAATGAGGCAACTTCGTATGGTGTCGACTCCGAGAAGACAAGACCGTAGAAGAAGCAGTCGAAGATGTTCCCGAGAGCGCCGGCGGTGATGAGCGTGAGTCCCACGAGAACCCCCGTCGGAGTCGAAGGCTTCTTGCAGAGCCGGTTAATCCACCAGACGAGGACAGCGAAGAGGACTATTCTGAACAGCGAGAGAAGAAGCTTGCCGAACCAGCCGCCGAACTTCATCCCGAACGCCATCCCCTCATTCTCGATGAAATAGATTTTGAACCAGTCGCCGAACACGTCAAAATGCTCGCCAAGAGACATGTTCGTCTTGACGAGTATTTTAATCAGCTGGTCGATAATGACAAGGACAGCGCCCAAAATTATGAGCCACGTACCTTTGGAAATTTTCTTCCCGGCCATCTATTTGTTGTTGTTCTTGTTGAGCATCTCCTTGGCCTCGACGGTCAGCGTGGCGTGCGGCACAAGGCGCAGTCTCTCCTTCGGAATGAGCTTGCCGGTGACGCGGCAGACACCGTAAGTCTTGTTCTCGATGCGCACGAGAGCGGCCTCAAGGTTCTGGATGAACTTGTACTGGCGCTGTGCGAGCTGTCCGGCCTCTTCCTTGGAAAGCGAAGTCGCCCCCTCCTCAAGCCCCTTGAACGTCGGAGACGTGTCGCCTATGTCGTTGCTTGAAGAGTGGGTTACTACGGCACGAAGGGTGTTGTACTCCTCCTTTGCCTTCGCGAGCATATCAAGAATTATCTGTTTGAACTCCTGCAGTTCCTCGTCGCTGTAACGGACCTGTACTTCAGGCTCATTGATTTTCTTTTCGTCTGCCATAATATAAAAGTTTTAGTTTATATTTTCTCAACTTTGATGTTCACCTCGCCCTCTCCCCATTCGACATCATTGCCGGATGCGGAGTCGGTCAGGGCGACACTCACGGCAAGGGTCTGCGAAGCGACATAGTCCGCGAAGTCCGCGAGAGCGTCGCTGATTTCGGATTTGAATTCGGGAACATCGGTGAATATGCCAACGCGAACCCTGTCCGTAACCTCGAATCCGTTGTCCTTGCGGAGGTTCTGAATCCTGTTTATGAGTTCACGGGCCGTGCCTTCGCGACGGAGTGCGTCGGTGACGGTGATGTCAAGCGCAAGCGTGAGCGGGCCGTCGCTCGCGACGAGCCAGCCCGGCATATCCTCGGAAGTGATTTCATAATCCCCTTTCTTCAGGACGACGTCGCCCGAAGGGAGATTGAGCACATATTCGTCTGAAACCTCGATTGCCGCGATGGTCTCCTGCGACAGCTGCGGGAACGCCGCCGCGATTTCCTTCATCTGCTTCCCGTAAATCTTGCCGAGAGTCTTGAAGTTCGGTTTTATCTTCTTCGTTATTATGCCTGCGGTGTCGTGGATGAACTCGGCCTCCTTCACATTCACCTCGCCCAGAAGCAGAGGCTTCACCTTTTCGAGCTGCTCCTTCACCTTGTCGCTCAGGACAGGGATTATGAGCTTCGAGAGCGGCTGACGGACCTTGATGTTCACCTTGCGCCGGAGCGCGAGCACCATCGACGACGCCCGCTGCGCCAGTTCCATCCTCTCCTCGAGATCCTTGTCCACTACGGATTCATCATACTGAGGCATAGGGACATAGTGAACCGAACGAAACTCGCCGGACTCCCCTCCCGTGAGATCGAGATAGAGCCGGTCCATAAAGAACGGGGCGATCGGAGCAGCAAGTTTCGAGACGGACAGAAGAACTTCGTGGAGAGTCTGGTAGGCGGAAAGCTTGTCAGCATCCATCGTGCCGCCCCAGAAACGCTTCCTGCCGAGCCGCACATACCAGTTGCTCAGGTGGTCGCAGACAAAAGTCTGGATGAGACGGCCGGCCTGGGTCACGTCATAGTCCTCATACGCCGCCACGACATCCTTCACGAGCGTGTTGAGCAGGGAGATTATCCACCTGTCAAGTTCGGGGCGCTCCGCATAAGGCACCTGAGCCGCCGAGCAGTCGAAACCGTCGACATTCGCATAGAGCGCGAAGAAAGAATAGGTGTTGTAAAGAGTTCCGAAGAACTTCCTGCGAACCTCGTCCACGCCCGCTTCGTCGAAACGCAGGTTGTCCCAAGGCTGGGAGTTGGTGAGCATATACCAGCGGAGCGCGTCGGCCCCGTATTTGTCGAGCTGCCCGAACGGGTCAACGGCGTTGCCGAGACGCTTGCTCATCTTGTTGCCGTCCTTATCGAGCACCAGTCCGTTGGAAATCACGCGCTTGAACGCGCAGGTCCCGCTCACCATAGTATGAATGGCGTGGAGGGTGTAGAACCATCCGCGTGTCTGGTCGACCCCTTCCGCGATGAAGTCCGCGGTGCAGCCGAAATCCTTGCTTCCGAGATTGCGCAGACCCTCCTGCGCATAAGGCATCGCTCCGGAGTCGAACCACACGTCGATGAGATCCGTTTCGCGGACCATCTTCTTTCCGGACGGGGAAACGAGGAATATGTTGTCGACATACGGCCTGTGCAGGTCTATCCTGTCATAATTCTCCTTTGACATATCCTCCGGGTCGAAACCTTGCTCCTTCAGAGGATTGGACTTCATCACCCCGGCGGCGACGGCCTTCTCGATTTCGGCGTAAAGCTCTTTCACCGAGCCTATGCACTTCTCCTCCCTGCCGTCCTCGCTGCGCCAAATCGGGAGCGGAGTGCCCCAGTAGCGGCTGCGGCTGAGGTTCCAGTCCTGGATGTTTTCCAACCACTTCCCGAAGCGGCCTGTCCCGGTGGATTCCGGCTTCCACGAAATCGTGCCGTTCAGTTCCATCATCTTCTCCCTCACTGCCGTGGTCCTGATGAACCAGGAGTTCAGCGGGTAGTAGAGCACCGGCTTGTCGGTTCTCCAGCAGTGTGGGTAGGTGTGGACATGCTTCTCAATCTTGAACGCCTTGCCCTGGGACTTGAGCATCATACAGATGTCTATGTCAAGGGTCGGCGCATCGGGTGCGAGCGAGGAGTCGTAGGCGTTCTTGACATATCTGCCCGCCCATTCCGCATAGCTCGGAGAGACATACTTCGCGGAATAGTCCGCATCCATGTCCTCCAGACGGAAGAACCTTCCCTGACGGTCAACCTGCGCATAGCGGTCTCCGTTGCGGTCAAGAACCATAATCGGCGGCACTCCGGCCTGCTTCGCCACCCTGTTGTCGTCCGCTCCGAAAGTCGGGGCGATGTGGACGATGCCCGTCGTGCCCTCCTCGACGGTGACATAGTCGCCTCCGATTACGCGGAACGCGCCGTCAGTCTCCGGTTTGAACCAGGGGATGAGCTGGTGGTATTTTATTCCGAGAAGTTCGCCACCCTTGAACTCGCCTTCCAGAACCTTGTACGGAACGAGTTTGTCACCCGGCTTGTAGTCTTCGAGAGACATTTCCGCAGCCTTCGGATTGAACCAAGTGCCGACGAGAGCCTTCGCCACGACATAAATCGCCTGCTTGCCGGAATAGGGATTGAAGGACTTCACGCGCACATAGTCTATGTCCGGCCCTACGCAGAGAGCCGTGTTTGAAGGCAGAGTCCACGGGGTCGTAGTCCATGCGAGGAAATAGACGGGCACGGTCTCGCAGCCGAAGAGAATCTGGGACTTCTCGTCCTTGATGACCTCGAACTGAACCGTCGCCGTCGTGTCCTTCACGTCGCGGTAGCATCCCGGCTGGTTGAGTTCGTGGGAACTCAGTCCCGTGCCCGCAGCCGGAGAGTACGGCTGGATGGAATAGCCCTTGTAGAGCAGCCCCTTGCCGTATATGTCCTTGAGCAGATACCAAAGCGTCTCAATGTAGCGGTTGTCGTAGGTGATGTACGGGTCGTCCATATCCACCCAATATCCGATTCTGTCGGTCAGGGACATCCACTCTTTCGTGTATTTCATCACCTCCTTGCGGCAGGTGTCGTTGTATTCCCCGACGGAAATCTTCGTCCCGATGTCCTCCTTGGTGATTCCGAGCTTCTTCTCCACACCGAGTTCGACCGGAAGCCCGTGGGTGTCCCAGCCGGCGCGGCGCCTCACCTTGAATCCGCTCTGCGTCTTGTAACGGCAGATGGAGTCCTTGATTGAGCGGGCCATGACGTGGTGTATGCCCGGCATTCCGTTGGCGGAAGGCGGACCCTCGAAGAACACGAATTCCGGAGCGCCCTCCCGCAGCTCCAGCGATTTCTCAAACGCACGGTTGGCCTTCCATCTTTCGAGAACCTCGTTTCCTACGGTGACCAGATCCAAGCCCTTATATTCCCTGAACTTCATATATATGTCTCATTCTAAACCTGATGGACCGATATGGCAATCCCTATGGTCAATTACACAAAACATTACGGCCAAAATCTCCATTTCGCGGAGGTTCCGGACTTTTTGAATTGGCAAAGATAATGAATTGTGGAGTTTTTGCAAAATGATTATTTTTGCAGAGTTTTCCCGGAAGGACGGGGCGATATACGTTTTGTCGGGAAAATGCTTTCGGGAAAATTTTCACGATTATGAGCATATTCGACATTATTGTCATAGTCTGCCTGCTGATTGCCCTGTGCATCGGAATAAAGAAGGGATTCATCGCCCAGGTGGTCTCCCTTGTGTCGCTGTGCCTCGGGGTGTGGCTGTCGGTAACTTTCGCCGCCCCTGTGAGCCGGTGGCTTGAGAGTTGGATTTCACTTGACGACACCGTACTGAAAATCATAGCTTTCGTGATGATTTTCTGCGTAGTCGCCATTGTGCTCACGCTGGTCGGAAAGATTCTGGAGAAGATTGTCAAGGTCGTGCTGCTCGGATGGCTGAACCGCCTGCTCGGTGCGGTGCTCGCCGTCGTGGAATGCATTCTGATTCTTTGCATTCTGCTCATGATTTTCGATGCGCTGAACGGGACATTCTCGTTCGTGAAGGCTGACAGTCTGGCTTCGACAGTGTTTTACGAACCGTTGAAAACCGTGTCACACTCGATATTCCCCTACCTGAAGGAAATCTTCTGTGATTGATGGCTATTTTTGAGAACACAGAATATGGAAAGGATAATATTGATTGAGACATCCACGGGTCTATGCTCGACGGCAATCGCCGAGGAGGGGAGAATCGTTTGCTACAGAGAGAGCGCCGCAAACCGTGCGCACGCATCGCTCACGGCCGTTTTTATCGATGAGATGCTCAGGGAGAGGGGCTGTACGCTGAAAGAGTGTTCGGCCGTCTGCATAAGTGAAGGACCGGGTTCATACACCGGACTCCGGGTCGGGGTCTCCACGGCGAAAGGGCTGTGCTTCGGGGCGGACATCCCGCTGCTCAGTGTCGGAACGCTCGAAGTCCTTGTCAACCAGGCTCTTCAAACACATACCCATCTGGAATACATCGTCCCGATGATTGACGCACGCAGGATGGAGGTCTATACGGCGGTTTTCGACGGCAAAGGCACTCGGCTCACCCCCACCGAGGCCAAAGTGATTGACTCCGGGAGTTTCAGCGACATTCTCGGACAGGGCCAGGTGCTTTTCATCGGCGACGGAGCAGGGAAATGCGAGGGGACAATCACGCATCCGAACGCGCATTTCCTCCAGACCTGCCCGAAAGCCTCGGCTATGCTTGAGCCGGCTGTCCGGGAACTGCAAGAAAAACGGTTCAAGGATGTCGCCTACCTTGAACCGTTCTATCTTAAGGATTTTGTTGCCACCGTCAGCCGGAAGAAATTGTTTTGAGCGTCTGGTTCTGAGCGTCTTTTGGGTCTATATTCGCTCCCTCATCGGTCACATACGCCCGGTATGCTCCCTCTTCGGGAACGAATCTATCCTCCAAAATACATCTCAAAACTTCCCGGTTGCCTTTTGAACGTTCTGAATACAGCTCAAAACTTCCCGGCTGTCCTTTGAACTTATGCTTGACTACTTCAGAAGTTTGTTCAGCAGCTGGTCGAGGGACTTTTCGTCGGTGACTTTCGCGTCGACGAGTTCGCCATGGCTGATGAAATAGGAAGTCGGCAGTTGGGAAATGTTGTACTGACCGATATATTTTGAACTTGTCCCCTTTGAGTCACAGACATTTATCCACGGAAGAGCCTGTTCTCTGACAATCTTCGCCCAGTTGGTCTTGTCGAGGTCGAGAGCCACGGAATATATTTCCAGCCCCCGGGAGTGGAACTTGTCGTAGAAATGCTTGAGCACGTCGAGGTTGAAGCGGCACTGCTCCGGGTCGGACGCAGTCCAGAAATGCAGAATCACGAGCGGTGCGTCCACTTCGCTGAGTTTCCTTTTCGCCGCGGTGATGTCCGGCAGCTCCACATCGAGGAAAGAGACCGCCTCGGCATTGCGGATGTTGTTGAGCAGAGCCATATAGTCCATCCGCTTCTTCGCCTCTTCCTTGAGAGCCTTGACATACTTCGAGTCCGGATAGACCGTTGCAAGCGAGTCGGCGACGTTCAGCATCGTAATCCCGTCGGTCTCCTGTCCGAACACCGGGAGTTCTCCGGAGAATGACTGGTGGAAAACCGGAATGACGGTGAGAGAGCGGCAGTTCTCGAGGACATAGCGGACGCAGTTGCGGTAGTAGCCGACATAGGTCTCCCCCATTTCACGCTTGAGCGAGGCAATCTCAGCATCATCCGTCGCACGGTCAAGTTCATAGGCGAGGTCGGACATCTTCCCGGAGACTTCCTTGAAGTCACGCTCTATCTCCTGCATCTTCACGCAGTCTTCCGAACCGCTCACCGTACAGTTCCCGAGAGTGTCGAGGACAAGCTCCACCCGGTCTCCGGCGGAAAGCAGCAGCGATGCGAGCCGCGACTTCCCGGCATAGACATCGATGAATTCCGGCTGTCCCTTTTCAATCTTCAGTCTGCAGGCGGCGTTCCCCGCCTTGCCGATGCACAGTGTGTCCGGTGCGATGTTCTTGTTCGGAGTCTGAGGCCTGACCACAATTTCGCGGCCGGACTCCCCCCTGACCGTCATCTTCGCTCCGCGGGAGCAGCCCGCAAGCGCGACAACTGCGAATGCCGTCAGAGACAGCAGTCCGAATGTTCTGGCAATTGTTTTCATAAAAGACATTCTATCCTGTTATATGCGGGGCGACCTGCTTCTTTTTTGAGCTTGATTCTGTTCTTGAAAAAGACAGCCCCCCCCGGAAACTTTCTTACAGAGCCTGAAACTCTCTGAAAACGGCGGCCGCGATACGCTCCATCTCCTCTTTGCTGACCTCAACGTGTTTTCCGAAGGCCAGATCCGACTCTTTCTGGAGCGGGACGAGGTGTATGTGCGTGTGCGGAACTTCCATCCCGAGAACCGCGACCCCGACTCTTTTGCACGGCACAGCCTTGGCGAGCGCCGTGGCGACCTTTTTCGCGAAAGCGCACAGGCCGAGGTAAGTCGGGTCGTCGAGGGCGAAGATATAGTCATTCTCGACATTCTTCGGAATCACGAGCGTATGCCCCGGAACCATCGGATTTATGTCGAGAAAAGCATAGTAGTTGTCATCCTCCGCACATTTGTACGAAGGAATCTCGCCTTTGGCGATGCGTGTGAAAATCGTCGGCATATTATGACATGTTTGAAATTCCCGTCAGGCAGGTACGGACTACAGGGTTATGTCAAGAATTTCGAATTTTATGATGCCGGAAGGAACCTGCGCCTCGACGATTTCACCTTTTCCGTGCCCCATCAGAGCCTTTCCTATCGGGGTCGTGGCGGCGAGCCTGCCCTTGGTGAAGTCGGCCTCGGATTCTCCGACGAGGGTGAATTCCATCTCCTTGCCGAGAGAAATGTTCTTCACGCGCACCTTGTTCAGCATCTGCACCTTGTCCGTTCCAATCTGCGACTCGTCGATGACCCTCGCGTTCGCGAGCTGGTCCTGAAGCTTTGAGATCGTGAGTTCAAGCAGTCCCTGAGCCTCGCGTGCGGCCTCATACTCTGCGTTTTCCGAAAGGTCGCCTTTGTCTCTCGCCTCGGCAATCTGAGCCGAAATCACAGGACGCTGGGCGATTGCGTCAGCCAGATCCTTCTTGAGTTTGTCCATACCCTGCTGGGTAACATAATGAATAGCCATAATTCCTGTGTTGTTTAAGAAGCCGTCCCGCCAGGGCACTTCCTGCCGGCGGAACAGCCTCCGTGATTGTATGCTACAAAAAGAACAGAGCCCCGCTTTCAATGGCGGAACCCCACTAACAATGCAAAGGTAAAAAGTTTTTCCGGAAAACTATGGAATTTGCCCGAAAACATTTGCGGGCAGAGGGTTCATCGCGCCGGCGCAGGTGCAGACATAGGCGCTCACCTCCACGGCAAGGCGGTGCGCCTCGGGGACGGACTTCCCACTCAGGATTGATGCGCAGAAGGCCGCAGTGAAACTGTCCCCCGCGCCGACCGTATCCACGACTTCCACCTTGGGAGTGCAGAGAAACGACTCGTCATCCGCCGAAAAGACATAGCTTCCGTCAGTGCCGCAGGTGAGTATCAGCATCTTGAAGCCGTAAATCTCAATCAGGCGATGGCATCTCGCCGCCGTCCCGCCGTCGATGCCGAACATCCGTGAAACAGTCTCAAGCTCGTCGTCATTGATTTTCAGAATGTCGCACCTGCGCAGCGAATCTTCGATGACCTCTCTGCAATAATAGTTCACGCGGAGGTTTATGTCGAAGATCTTCATACAGTCGGAGGGGACGGAATCGACGAAACGCAGGATTGTCTCCCTGCTGACAGGACTCCTCTGCGCGAGCGAGCCCCAGCAGACCGCGAGACAGTCAGAGGCGACCGCCTGCATTTCAGGCGTGAACGGGATATTGTCCCAGGCGGGGTTCTCGATGAAAGTGTAGGTCGGGATGCCGAAGCCGTCCAGGGCGACATCCACCCGGCCTGTCGGGAAATCGACTTTCGGGAGTATGAAGTTCAGACCGTTGGCCCTGAAAATCCTTTCGGCCTCGTCTCCGAGAGCGTCTCGGCCTATCGCGCTGACCGCAATGGCGTCATATCCGAGCTGGCCGGCGTTGAACGCGAAATTTGCCGGCGCCCCGCCCAGTTTCGGGCCTTCCGGAAGCACATCCCAAAGCACTTCGCCGAGTCCGACTATGTATCTTTTTCTGTTCATGGGAATAGGTTTTATTCTTGTCCTGGAAGTTTTACTTACTCACGCACGCGGCCGATGTAGGTGAAAAGATAGACCACTCCGGCGAGCATCACGGCCACCGCCCCGGCCTGTCCGACCGCATCACTTGCGAAGCCCATCAGCAGCGGAAACACAGTGCCGCCGAAAAGCCCCATTATCATAAGCCCGCTCACCTCGTTCTGCCTGTCCGGGACAGAGCGCAGCGCCTGCGAAAGCACAATCGGGAAAATGTTGCTGTTGCCGTAACCGACAAGGGCTATGGCTGTGTAGAGAACCCATCGGCTCTGTCCGAACAGGAGACCGGCCATCGCCAGCAGCATCATAGAGACGCTTATGATGAAGAAAATCCTGTTCTTCATAACTCTGAGGAAGAAAGAACCCGTGAGACAGCCTGCGGTGCGGAAAATGAAGTAGAGGCTCGTGGCGAAAGCCGCCTGGTTGAGAGTCCAGCCGAGACGCTCCATCAGAATCTTGGGCGCGGTGGTGTTCGTGCCCACGTCTATTCCGACATGACACATTATGGCAAGGAAGGACAGCAGAACCACAGGTTTGCCCAGAAGACGGATGCAGTCGGCGAAGGATGAGGATTTCCCGGCGTGCGGTTCCTCTTCAATCGGCGTGAGCAGGAGCAGGAGTGTCGCGACCGCGCCCACGATGAAATAAATGAGGAAAAGCACCCGCCATCCCAGGCCGAATGCCGGAATGGCGGCCGTCGCGCCCCACAGGGCGAGGTATGGGGCGAGAAACGAGGCAATCGCCTTGATGAACTGCCCGAAAGTGAGGGTGGAGGCCAGATTGCCTTTCACCACAGAGGCGATGAGGGGATTGAGCGAAGTCTGCATAATCGCGTTCCCAATCCCGAGAAGCGAAAACGACAGAAGCATAATCGCGAAATCATCACCGAAAAGCGGGAGAATCAGAGACAGGGCCGTGACAAAGAGGGAGGCGAGCACCGTTTTCCTTCGCCCCACCTTGTTCATCAGCATTCCGGTCGGCACGCTGAATATCAGGAACCAGAAGAAGACCATCGACGGAAAGATGTTGGCCACCTTGTCGCTCAGGCCGAGGTCGGCTTTCACGTAATTCGATGCTATGCCGACAAGATCGACGAAACCCATCACGAAAAAGCACAGCATCAGGGGCAGAACCGCCCATTTCGGAGTATGTTTATTTGACATATCGTTATATGTAAATGTTTATTGCATCCTGTATATTGAAGCCTTTCCGCCTTCCACAGCAAGGCTGCGGTAGGCTTCGGACGGGAAGACGAGGTTCGTCAGGGCGGCGTGCCCCTCGGAATCGAAGACCTCTATGCTGCTGCGGTCCAGGAATATGCGCAGGGCGGAGATTTTCCCCCGTGTCGGAGCGGAAGTCACGCCGGCGAAACCGTCGCTGAACGAGCAGTCTCCGGAGTCTCTCCGGTCAACCGAAAGAAGTTCCTTCACCGGGTCATAATCCACCGTCACTCTTTCGCCCTTGTCGTTTCCGAGAACAATACGGCAGGGCTTCTCCGGATTTGAAAGCTCCACGGCGATTTCACAGGCGGCAGCCCCGGAGTCGAAGACAGCCTTCCCCCTCTTCGTGCGCGCAAGCAGGCCGCCGCGAGCCGAGTCAACCTCCGGGGACGGGATGACTCCGCAGTAGAGCCGCCCGTCGTGTTCATAGAGGTCGAGTTCACGCGGCAGGGTGTTGGCGCTGCGGTACCACCTCGTAGGGACGAGATTGGCATATTCCCAGTTGCTCATCCAGCCCAACAGGACGCAACGCCCGTCAGGAGCGCCGGAAAAGGTCACGGCGGCATAGTGGTCCCGCCCCCAGTCAAGCCAGAGGGCGGTTTCGGGGTCTGATTCGCAGACGAAACTGTGACCGTCGAAATCCCCGATGAAATAC
This sequence comes from bacterium, assembly GCA_963607915.1. Taxonomy (GTDB): domain Bacteria; phylum Bacteroidota; class Bacteroidia; order Bacteroidales; family UBA932; genus Cryptobacteroides. Next base: position 15,507 of record CAVDEO010000019.1, on the reverse strand, counting down.
TGGGTGGCGCTTCCCCCGAAAGGACCTCCCGGGTTGATGTTGCAGATGAGCACCCAGCCGGTCCGGTCAGTCCCTCTCACGCGCAGCCGGACAAGATCCGGGCACTCCCAAACACCGTCGTGGCAGCCGCAGCCCTCGCCGAAACTGCTCTCATAGTTCCAGTGGAGAAGATCGTCGGAACTGTATATCTCCATTTTCTGACCCGCCGCCAGAATCATATTCCATTTCCCGGTCTCTCCGTTCCTGAAAATATGGGGGTCCCTGAAATCCGGAACAGCGCCCGTGAGTACAGGGTTTGCGGAATATTTCGAGAAAGTCTTCCCGCCGTCCGTGCTGTAGGCTACGCTCTGGGTCTGATTCTGGCCTGCGGAAGTGTACATCGCCACGACCGCGCCCTTGCCGAAGCCGGCGTCGCCCTCACTGTCAACCACTGCGCTCCCGCTGAAAACTGTCCCCAGAGCGTCCGGAGCGAGAGCCTCGCCGCAGGCAGTCCAGTGGATGAGGTCACGGCTCACGGAATGTCCCCAATGCATATTCTCCCATTGCGACCCGTAGGGATTCCACTGGTAGAAGAGATGCCACTCGCCGTCAAGGCAGAACATCCCGTTGGGGTCGTTCATCCAGCCGTAGTCCGGACTGTGATGGACGGACGGGCGGAAAACATCGCGTGAGCGCACGTCGAAACTGTCGCTGAAGGAGAACTTGCTCCAGCAGACATATTCCGAAATCTTTATGTCGTGCCGCGCCGTCCTGAAATCGATGTCAAGAAGCAGCTGAAGCCCCTGGAATTCCGTAAGATCCAGCGGCATATAATAATCCGCCCTGTAGCTCGCGAGTTTGACGTTCAGGGTTTTCAGCACCCTGTCGCCGCAGATGAGCCTCAACCCGGCACACTCATCGGCGTCGCAGACCGGAAGCAGAAGATATCTCCCCTCGGGAACAAAGCGCAGCATCGAATGGCGGTCGCTCAGATGCACCGGTTTGACGAAACTCTCAACGGCACGGGCATTCCACGCGAAAGATAAAGCCAGCGCCGCGATTGTCAGCATATTGTAAAGTTTGTTCATCATTCGTCGGTTTTTCATTTGATGATTTGAGATTCGTGAGGGAGTTTCCATATCCCGGTTTCCATAATCAATAGGAACGGATTGCAAGATTCCGGACCTCCAGCGGAGATTCGTATGTATTTATGCTCCAGCAGTTTTTGGAAACACCGTAAATCCTGTTGGTCCAGCAGCACACGCCGTTGACATAGAGTACGGTCACACTCTTGTCAGTGAAGAGTTTGAGCCTGTATACATCATCCCCGGCGGCCGGGAACAGGCTGCTGTCGATTCCGTCGACATATCCCTGTCCCGAAGGCCCTTCCTCCACGAAATTTATCTTCCTCTTCGCGCCGCCGTCTTCCGGATTCAGGACTATGCTGTACCATTTTTCGGAATCACCGCCACGGGCGAGGGATATCGAGAACCTGCCTGTGCAACCGACTTCCATCTCTATGAAATTGTGCTCGCCGAGACGGGAGAACAGAGCCCGGGAATCGGCATCTTCCATCTTCAGAACCCCGTCGGACAAAGACACTCCGTCTCCCGAAGTCTCTTTCAGCACGACCTGTTCCTCCACACGGTATTTTTTCTCCACGGCATCCACCGGCCCGGGAACGAGAGTCCCGTCGGCATTCTGCACAAGAGTGTGAGCCACCAGATTCCCGCCCCATTCGGGCTCTGCGGGATAGGCTCCGGTCTTGGCATTGTCCTTCCCCGAGCGTGTCGGACACCAGCCCCAGAGATAGCGCACGGAACCGTCGGATGCGGTTTTCCCGGCATAGAATCCTCTGGAGTCGAGGTAGCCTTCGCGGTCGTCAGGCCAGAGAGGGACATCTCCGGCGGTACAGCCCCTCAGCCCCTCAAGCGTGGATGCCTTGAAATACTGCACCCTGCGGATTGCGGAATGCATCTCGGAATAGACCAGATACCACCACTCGCCCATTCTGAATATGTCCGGACATTCGTAGAACCTGTCCCAGAGCATAGTCATAAAGTCACCCCGGTGACTCCAGGCCTTGAGGTCGGGGGAGGTGAATTCGGCAAGCGTGCCCTTACCGGCCTTCCTGGTGGATATGACCATATGCCAAAGCCCGTCATCCGGGTCCGTGAAGAGGCAGGGGTCGCGGAAGTCGTCCCGGCTGTAGCCCCAGTCGCCGCCCCGCAGGATGAATGTCCGGTCCTTGGTCCACGACCTCATATCGGGAGATGTCGCGACCATCACCGCCTCGGCGTTTTCCGAAACGGAAGGATTGTGCTTGCGGCCGGTGTAGAAGGTGTAGTAGAGACCGTCGGCAGGGTTATATACCGTCGAACCTGTTCCGAGAGCCGCATCCTGTTCGGACAGCCCGCCGCAGGGAATCAGTTCCCCCAGAGAGAGGTAGTCCGCCCCGTCGGAGGTGCTCACCGCCCAGTACGGATGATATGTCCCGACCTGGTTCGGGCGGAAATCCTGGAGATACATTATCTTGAAGTCCCCTTCCACAGGGTCGTAGAACGGCATCGGGTCACCGACATAACCCACCTGCGGACAATAGTAGGTGTCCATCGGGGCGGACTCGGCGACATCCAGAAAATCCGTCGTCTCCTTCAGGTCACGCTGCTCCGCCACGGCGGCCTCCTTCCCGCAGGAAGTCCCGAGGGAAGCGAGGGCCGCAGCGAGAGAAATCCGAAAAAGAATCTTGATTGTTCCTGACATTTTTTACTGGACTTGAAACGGTTGCTGAACGGAGTTCTATTCGGAGAGGTAATCGATGGCGTTCTTCGTGAGAGTCCTGACGGAGGCGCAGTCATTCGCGATGACCTCGCCGTCCTTCTTGCAGCTCCAGTCGTAGCAGCCTGAACCTATGCAGAGGATTTTACCCCGGACTTCATATTCCGGTTCGAACTCCCAGACGGAAATCGCCCCGTCGCCGCCTTTCCCGAGAATAGTGCCCTTGGTCGCGGAAACCCACGCCGCATCGTCGGCATATCCTCCCCAGTCGGAGCCTATGTGGAACTGCGCCGTGGAGTTGGTGTAGGCATAACCCTCGTTGTTCGTGACTATTGATGCCGGGAAGCTGTCAGCGAGACCTGAGTAGAGCGCGTGTTCGCAGACAGCGTTGATTGTCCACTGCCCTGTCGCAGTTTCAGGAGAATCCTCCGTGCCGCCCCAGCAGTTGTTCGGCACCGCGAAACCGAGAAAGCCCGGCAGGATGGTCGCATAACGCGTCATCAGGAGCGAGAGTCCGCTGTCGAAATAGAGCGGACTTATTTTCGTCTCGACGGCGGTCTTGAGTTCAGGATAACGCTTTTCGACGGCTCCGGTGTTGTAATATGACACTCCGTCAACCGTGATGTCCACGCCGCCGTCTATGTGGAGATGACTCCATATCACCTTGCAGCGGCTCAGGTCGTAGCCGGCGTTTATCCGGGCGACCGAAACATATCCGGCCTCTGCTCCGTATTCGCTGACAAGCCATTCATAGGCGGTCTTTTCTTCGGAATTGAGCTCGTCCGGAGAGGAGACCAGACCCATATAGAGTATTGACGGGGCCGGAGTGAATGAAGTCGCCTTGTCGAGATTCAGAAGGACCGTCACGATTCCGCTGGCGGAGAAAGTCTTCGCCGCACTCGGGACAAAGGAGTAAGTTCCCCCGTCTGTCACCACGGTGTAGTTCACGCTCGCACCGGTGCACGGAATGAGTCCGCAGTAGATGCCTTTCGAGCTTTCCGCCGAAGTGATTCCGCTGAGGTCGAAAGCCTCGGTGAGGCTCACGGAAACATTGTCCGAAGTTTCGGAATATGCGACCGTCTTGGCCCCGTCCCCGGAAACGGTGACAGAAATCACGCCGGCGAGAGGCGCATCGGCCGCAATCCCGACGGCGGTGACCTTCTCGGTCTTGCCCGTTGCGGAATAAGGCAGGAAACGCACGAATGCGTTGTGTATGTCCATCTTTGCGGAAAGAGCGGAACCTCCCGAAATGTCAAGAGAAGCGGAACCGGTCATAGCCGCTTTCCCGTCGGAATACTCGGCTTCACCGGCCGCATCCTGCGACTGTGAGGAAGCAATCGTGAACGAGAATGTGCTCTGATCCGTGCCGAAAGTGACGGCTGAAGAGGAATAGGGGTAATATGCCAGACCCTCAGAAGCCCCGGACGGCACGTCGACCGTAAATTCCGCAGTCCCTGATGAGGCTATGTCCAGAGCCTTTGAACACAAGTTCGCTCCTGAGGCGGCGAGACCGAGGCGCGTCGCGTCATCGGCCGACCACTGGAGCCCCACGCCGTCCTTCCACACGCTCTTCAAATCAGGCTGTCCCGAGTTGGAGGACGCGTCCGCCACAGCCTCGACGGCAATTCTGATTTCGCGGAAATCCTCCCGCGACTGCGGAACTTCAGTCTTTGAACAGGAGAGCAGCGCGATTGACGCGGCCGCTGCGAAAAACAATATCTTTTTCATATCCTTTTCAGTTTTAAGATTATTCAAACTCGGAGTCCACAGTTGAGGAAATCGAGTAGTCGCCGCTTGAACTTTCTCCGTCAAGCCATTCGGAGGTGGCGAATCCGCTCTCCACACAGAACAGGGACTCGTACAGTTCCGGAGTTACATAAATTTTCATATTCAGGAGTTTATATTGTCATCAGATTGATTGTCAGAGTTATCGTATTGATTGTCAGAGTCATCATATTGATTGTCAGAGTTATCGTATTGATTGTCAGAAGCGCGGACGGCGGTTATTCCGTGAGATATCCGATTGCGTTCTCCGTCATCTTCGCGACATTCGTGTGGTAGCCTTCGGCATCGGGGCTGTCGCCTCCATACCAGTCATAGCATCCGGAGCCTATGCATATTATGCCTCCGGAAGCCCCCTGACGCGGAAATTCCCAGACAACCACCGCCCCGTCAGAGCCTCTGCCCAGCTCCTCCGCGCCGGTCTTCTCCGCCCAGACTGAAAGACTTTCATATCCTCCCCAGTCCGAGCCTATATGCCACTGGGCCGTGGAGTTGGTGATGGAGTATCCGGCTCCGCAGGTGTGGATGAACGACTCCTCGCCCTCCGTCCCGCTCATAACGAGATTCCGATAGAGAGGATGGGCTGTGTGACCCTCGGCGATGAAATACCAGGGAGTCGCTGTCGTCTCGGGCGAATCTTCGGCCCCTCCCCAGCAGTTGTTCGGAATGACGGAACTCCCGCACGCTCCGACATAAGCAGGGAGATAGACGGCATAGCGCGTGAGCAGCAGGGACATGCCGCCACGGTAGAGAGCCTTTATCTTCGAGGAAACCGCGACTGCATCGGCTGCCGCAGCCTCGAAGGCGGTCTTCCCGTCCACTCCGCCGTCCCTGTGGAAATGCCACCAGAGCAGCCGGCAGGAAGAGAGATCGACCTTGGAAGAAAGCAGCTCCGCGAAGGAGACATACCTCGAGTCCGGAACATTCGCCAGCATCCAGGAGCAGGCTTCCTGCTCTTCGACCGGAAGTTCCCCGAATGAAGCGGCAAGCCCCATATAGACGACGGAAGGTTTCTCGATTTCCGGCACGTCCTCCTTCACGGAAAGCGTCCAGTCAAGATAGACATCTCCTCCCGTGACACGGATTCTCCTCGGGGAAAGCATATTCAGCACATCCCCTTCCGAAATGTCGGAGGAAGCCCCCGCGCTGAGCGAGAGTGAGGTCAGCGTCATCGCGCTCACATCGTAATTTTCCGGAACGGTGACGGAAACACTCGACAGACTCCTGTCCACGACTCCCTCATACCCGTCAAGGGACAGGCCCAGGACAAGGCACTCGGCGTCAAGGTCAAGCCTCTCCGGGCTTTTCCCGCACGAGAGCAGCGCCGCCGCCAGAACAATGAATATGAATATGTGTCTTTTCATATTAAAAACGGGTCATATTGAAAACGGGTCATATTGAAA
>CAVDEO010000019.1:1343-9537 GCA_963607915.1 bacterium | reverse complement strand
GACAAATTCAGACAGATTCTTACCAGGCCCCTATGTTCTGGGTATATTTCCCGTTGGAGGCGGAAATCTGCGAGAACGGGATGGGAAGATATTCGTTCTTGTCGGCGGTGAAGACGGCGGCGGAGTAGATGGGGCAGTCGTCGGCCTCTTCCGCATAATATTTCGTCAGAGTGGCGGCCGCCTCTCCCCAGCGCACGAGGTCGAAGAAGCGTTCGCTCTCGAGGGCGAGTTCAAGCCTGCGCTCCATCTTCACGATTTTCAGAGCCTGCTCACCGCTGTAGCTCCCGACATACAGTCCGGTCTTGAAATTCACTCCATACCCGCTTTCATAGTCGGAAATCACGGAAAGCGAAGACGCGGCCCTCCGGCGTATGTCATTCACAATGTCCACCGCCTCGTCCGCACGTCCCAGAAGGGCGAGCGCCTCGGCTCTCATCAGCAGCACGTCCGCATAGCGGAAAACTATCCTGTTCATCGGACTTCCCCACCACGACCCCTTGATCAGATAGCCGCTGTCGGGATCCACATTGTGCTTGAGCGAGACATAGTAGCCGTAAAGCCCGTTGGAACGGCTCCAAATCGAGTTTTCGGCCATAATGTACTTGGGATTGAACTCGTAGGGCAGACCGGGCAGCCCGACCGTGAGGAAAAGCCTCGGGTCGGCATTGTCGGCTGACTTGTCGTAGTCGCGGTCGTTGAAGGTGTCGGGAAGCGGAAGCCCGTCGGCATCGGTACGGAAGGCGTTCACGAGATTCTGGCTCGGCTTGTAGAAATCGCAGCCTCCGTCCGTGACTCCCGGGATGTTGGGCACGATGAGTCCGTAACTCCAGTTGAGATTGCCGTAGGTCGTGCCGTCGTTCATCGAATACTGCATCGCCCAGATGCTCTCCGGCCCGTTCTCGTACTGCGGTTCCGGACGGAAATTGTTGTGGAAGTCGCTTTCAAGGGAGAACCCCCCTTCGGCATATATGCTTTCCTCGCTGTATTCCAGAACTTTGGCGAGGTCTTCGTCCGAAATCTCCGTGACTCTGTGCGAGGCCGGGTCGTCCTGCCGGTAGGCCTTGTAGAGATAGAGTTTCGTGAGGAACGCCGCAGCGGCCGCTCTGGAGGGTCTCCCCTTGTCTGACTGTGTCACCGGAAGCACGGACCAGGCATATTCCACGTCGGAGATGATTTCCGCCCAGCCCCCGTCGTTGGTGAGGGCGGTGTTCGACAGAGCCTTGTAATCCTCCTCCGTGAGGGAGGCGTCGGTCACGAAAGGGATGTTCTTGTAGAGTCTCTTGAGGAGGAAATGGCCGTAGGCGCGAAGGAAACGCATCTCGGCGAGACGCTCGTCCCGGAGCGGGAAACTCTCCTCGTCCAGATTCTCCAGCACCGCAATCGCAGTGTTCGAGCGGGAGATGCAGTTGTAGAGCCGCTCCCACATATCGCTGATGTTCCAGTTCGTAGTGAGTATGCCCTGTCCGGTTTCAAGCTGATGGAAGACGTCGCCGTCGCTTGTCCCGTTGCCTCCCTTGTAGGCGTCGTCGCTCCTCACGTCAAAATTCCACATTGAAAACGAAGAGTTTATGTCTTCTGCGGATATGAATATGGCATAGGCCGATATCACCAGATTCTCGACATTGTCACCGCTCTTCACCTGATCCTCGTCGAGCACGCCCTGAGGCTTGTGGGAATCGAGGAATTTCGAACACGAGGACAGCGACGCCAGAGCGGCAAGACCATATGCGGCACATTTCAATATAAGCGTATTTTTCATATCTTCAAGCACTTAGAATGTAAGATTGACACCGAGAGCCAAACTGAGCGGAATCGGGTAGCCGTAGTTCGGATTCTCGGGATCCACACCCGTGAAACTGCGGCTCTTCAGAGTGAGGAGGTTCTGGCCGCTGAGATAGAACCTCAGCCGTTCGAGGCGGATTTTCTTCAGAGCCTTTTCCGGAAGATTGTAGCCTATCTGGAGGGTGCGCAGCTTGAGGTAGCTGCCGTTCTCCACCCAGTAGGAGCTGACTCTCTTCTCGTTGTTGTTGTCGGAAAGCGACAGCGCCGGAATGTCGCTCTGAGGATTCGACGGCGACCACGCGTCCAGCAGTCTGCATCCCTTGTTGAGGAAGCCTATGTTCAGCCCGGCCCAGATGTCGGTCTCTTTTTTCAGGTCGCTGATTATGTCCACTCCCTGCACGCCCTGGAAGAAGGCGGTGAGGTCGAATCCCTTCCACTCGAAGTAGAGATTCAGTCCCCAGGTGAAATCCGGAACGGGATTGTATATCCAGTCCTGGTCGGCCTCGGTGATGACCCCGTCCCCGTCCAAATCCTTCCACATCATTCTGCCGAGTCCCGCACCGCTCTGGGTCGCGTGGTTGTCGATGTCCTCCTGACTCCGGAACAGCCCCTCGCAGACATAACCCACCTGCGCGCCCATCGGATGACCCACCACACTTTTCACACCGTTGCCGCCGAAAGTGCCCTTCGCCGCTATTGTGTCGGGAAGGCGGGTCACCTTGTTGCGGTAGCAGCTTATGTTGGCGGTGATGTCGTAGCGGAAGCCGGAATCCAGTGTCTCCCTCCAGCCCGCGTTGAACTCGATTCCCCGGTTCTGCATCGCTCCGGCATTGATCCACTGCGTACTTCCCTCGCCCATCGCCGCGATTCCCACCATCTCCACGAGAATGTCGGAGGTGTTCTTGAAATACCAGTCTAAATTTCCGTAGAGGCGGCTGTCAAGGAAAGCGAAATCCAGCCCCACGTCGGTCTGGGTGGTGGTTTCCCACCTGAGATTGTCGTTTCCTGTCTGATTGCGCTTGTAGCCGGAGGGCAGGGTCTGCCCGCCGTTCGAGCCGCTGATGTCGTAGGAAGTGCCGTAACTCTGTCCGCCGCTTTCGTTGACACCGTAGTTGGAGACATAAATCGTGTATCCGGCCGTGTCGGATATCTCCTGATTGCCGGTCTGCCCCCAGGACACGCGGAGTTTCAAGTCGTTGAGCCAGCGGACATCGCGGAGGAAGGCCTCGTTGTTCACCCTCCATCCGAAGGAGACTGACGGGAAAAGTGCATAGCGGTTATTTCTTCCGAAACGGGAAGAGCCGTCGTAACGCAATGTGAGCGAAGCCATATACCGCTCGTCGAAAGAATAGTTCATCTTTCCGAAAAAGGATACGAGTGAATATCCTCCCGCGCCGCCGTAGGCCTGGGCCGTCCCGACTCCAGCGTCAGGCCACATATAATTGACGTCGAGGTTGGTGAATCCCTCCTTGTAGCCGGAGAAATAGACATCGCTTTCATCGTTGAGCTCGACTCCGGCCATCACGTCCCCCCGGTGTCTCCCCGATTCGAAGCCATAGCTCGCAACCGCGTTCCACATCCATTTCAGCCAATGTTCCTGCTTGGTCTCCACGGCGTTCCTGTCATTGGCGACATTGCCCTCGGTGACGGGCCAGGTGAAGATTCTCTGATATTTCTGGGAATAGTCAAGCCCGAAAGTGGAGCGGATGTTGAAGCCTTTGAACGGACTGTAATTGACATATGCGTCGCCGAACATCCTCCAGTAGGTATATCTGTTGCTGCTGTTCCTTTCGAGCCTCGCCACCGGATTCTCCCTGTCGGGATAGCCGCCGACCGGTCCGGCATATTCTCCCCCTTCGGTATAGACCGGAAGCGAGGGGTTGAACTGGAGCACGTTCTGGAGGAAGCCCGAAGGCGCGGCCACCTCGCAGCTGCGGTTGAACGAGAGGTGCTCTCCGATGGAAAGTTTGTCCTTCAGTATGTCGAAGTCGTTGTTCGCCCTGACGGATATCCTGTCAAATGAGGTCGTGCGGATTATGCCCTGATTGTCGTACCAGTTCACGGAGAAGAAAGAGTTCCCCCTGTCCGAACCCCTGCTGACGGAGAGGTTGTAGTTCTGGGCGACTCCGGTGCGGGTCGTCTCGTTGAACCAGTCGGTGTCCGCCGCAGGCACGGTGTTCGCGGAATCCAGATATTTCTTCATCCTTATCCCGTTCAGGACCGGATTTCCCGACGCGTCATATCCCCAGTCGTAACTGTAGCCGAGACCGTTGGTGTTCGGATCAAGCCCGTCATTGACATAGGCCTGCCACATCACCTGCCCATATTCCCGGGAATTGAGCACGCTCATCCTGTTGACATAGGTCTGGACAGATGCGGACGCGTCGAAATCGAGTTTAAGCCTGCCCTCCTTCCCTTTCTTCGTGGTTATGACTATCACTCCGTTGGCCGCCCTGCTGCCGTAGATTGAGGCTGACGCGGCGTCTTTCAGAATCTGTATTGATTCTATGTCGTTGGCGTTGAGTTCGTGCATCCCCGCCTTGGTCGGGACTCCGTCTATTATGTACAGCGGGTCGTTGTTGTTCAGCGTGCCTATCCCCCTGATGCGGACGGTCGCCGAACCGGAAGGGGAGCCGTCTGCGGAGATGTTCATCCCCGGGACCTTCCCCTGAAGGGCTTTCATCGGATTGTTTTCGTTGCGCTTGGAGAGGTCGCCCACATCCACCACGCTTATCGCGCCTGTCAGGTCGGACTTCCGCTGAACGGTGTAACCCGTGACCACGACCTCATCGAGGAGACGGGTGTCTGTCTGCATCACGACCTTCATCCCGGACGCCGCGTCCAGAGTGATGTCGGAGAACCCGATGCAGCTGAAGAGAAGTTTCGCGCCGGGTTTCACTTCAAGAGTGAAATTGCCGTCCACATCCGTGGAGACTCCGTTGGAGGTGCCCTCCTCGATGACCGCCGCACCGGCTACAGGTTCACCCTGCCCGTCCGTCACGAGACCTCCCGCCGTGAAGTTCTGGGCGAGAGCCGCCGAGGTGGCAAAAGAAAGCGACAACAAAGTCGTTACGGTTCTGATTATCGGACTCATTGGTTTGCTGTTGTTCGTGTTGTTCGATTGCAAAAGTAGGCAACCCGCAGCAGAACAACGAATCCGTTTATTTCATATAGGCAGACAAATGTCCGATGCAACAAATGTCATATTTTTTGCACGATTCCTGCAAACGGGACATTCAGAGAAGCGGCTTGCGGTCGGGACTCCCCTACCTCTTCGGCGTGTGGCCGAATTTGATGCGGTAGCATTTCGTGAAGTAGGCGGGGCTCTGGAAACCCACCTCGTAGGCTATTTCCGAGACCGTGCGGGCCGTGGTGCGCAGAAGATGAGCCGCCTTGTCGAGACGGGCCTCCCGGATGAACTCCACAGGGGACATCCCCGTGAGGTCCTTGACCTTGCGGTAGAGCTGCGCCCTGGACAGATGGAGTTTCTCGCCGAGCGACTCCACCGAAAATGAAGGGTCGGAAAGATTCTCGTCCATCACGGTGTGGAGACGGACAGGGAAAGAGTCGCTGAGCGACACCGCCGTCTCCTGCAGGGCGGAAGTGCGGTCAATTGCCGTCCGGAGATGGCTTCTGCCCTCGTCTATTCCCTTATAGTCAATCATTTCCCTGACGAGCGCCTTGGCCACGTTCGCGTTGTTCACCGAGAGTTCAAGCAGAGAGTGCTGCCTCCCGGTCAGTTCCTCGTCGTCCAGAAGCTGTTCCACAGGGTCGATGGTCGAGTCCAGCGGAGACTTCAGCGCCCGGCCGATGTTCTGGTAGAGTTCAATCTTGGAGGCGAGTTCCTCCTGCTCCTTCTTCCTGCGGTAGAATGCGAAAAGGGACAGGCCGGCCGTCACAAATGCCGCCAGTATGAGAATCAGCGCAATGAGAATGATGTAGATTTTCTGGTGGCTGTACATCAGCACATAGCCGTTAAGTCTGGAATGCAGCTGCTCAAGCCGCTGCTGTTCGCGTATGATTTCGTCGCTCTGGAGCTTGACCACCCCCGCATTCTCCGCGGTCACGATTGCGGACGGAAACTTTATCTCACGCGGTATCTCCCTGCCTTCAAGAATTTCCACCGCAGCTTTCACGATGTCGTCCCCACGGGTGGGATAGATTGCGGAGGCCACGAGAACCCCGCGGCTGACAAGGTCGATTCCCTTGTCCTCGCCCGGCAGCGCATCCACCCCGATCATATCCCATCCGCCTCCGTTCAGCTCCGGCCGTTCCGCAATCAGTTCAAGCGCTCCGGAGGCCATACGGTCGTTGTGGAAGAATATGACATCGGCATCCGCGCCGTCCTCAAGAAATCGTGCCATGGCCCGCTTTCCGCCTTCCGCAGTCCAGTCGCTGTAAACCTTGTAGACAAGAGAAACGTTCCCGACATCCTCCAGAACGCTCATCATCCCGTCGTGGCGTTCATCCGCAGGGGACGAACCGTCAAGGCCGCATATTTCCGCAAGCCGCACCCGCCTCCCGGCATAGTGACCGGCTATGAACGAGCCTACGAGAACCCCTATCTCCCTGTTGTCCGGGCTGATGAACGAAGTGTATTTCGTGGAGTTGGCCTTCCTGTCTTCAAGAATGACCGGGATTCCGCTGTCATAGGCGCGGTTTATCGCGGGCGTGAGACTTTCCGCCTTGTTGGGGGACACAATCAGAAGGTCAATGCCAGAGGCGACAAGCGAATCAATCTGCCTCTCCTGAATGCGGTCGCTGTCGTCGGCTGAAACTATGACCGCGTCCACCCCGTAGGCAAGAGCCGCCGCCGAAATCTCGGCGTTCTGCTTGGCTCTCCAGTCATCATCGCTGCATTGCGACACGCCGATTTTCAGCCGCCTCCCGCTTTCGCCGCTTTTCCCGCAGCCTGAAACCATCGCAAGGCAGACAAATGTCAAGGATATGATTCTGCTACACCGCATCGAACAGCCGTCCGGTATCTGATTTCCCTGTTCCGAACGGCAAAATTAATAAAATAATGCGGAAATTGCTTACCTTTACATCCCGTTTTTTATATGGACGGACACATACGGACAGGATATATATACACGACAACACTAATTCAGATGAAACGCACTGCGATATTTTTTCTTGCGGCATTTTTTGCTCTCGCCGGAGCATGCACGCCGGAAACGACGCTGAACCCGGACGGGGAGACTGAACAGACGGAGAAAACGGATGAAGAAGACACCGGAGACAAGGACAATCCCGGTTCAGACGAAGACAATCCGGAAAAACCGGACGAAACTGACAAACCAGGCGGAGACGGGGACGGTCCATCTGGCGGAGACGGCGATTCGGAAGGGGGTGAAGAAACGGAGGTGAAGGTCGTCGTGATTGACCCGGGAGAGGAATATGCGGAAACCAGACCGGTTCCGCAGCATCCGGAAATGGAACACCGCGTTGAATATCACGAGTTCTTCAATCCGCTGCAGGACGATTTGGACGAGTTCGGAAACATTGACTATGTCTGTGCGCAGGGCAACGGCACGGCATGGCCGTATATCACGGAAGATTATTTCATCCGCTTCTACCAGAGCAGCTCGACATCGAAGCCGGGCGGTTACATCCGGATCCGCGCCCACAACGGGGCAAAGATACTCTCGGTGACCGCGGGATCGGCGACTTCGACGAAAATAGCGCACTCGCTCGACGGCAAGGCGAAGAAATCGGAGACGACAGAGGTCAAGGCCGGAGAGGCATACAGCGTCAGCACTGAGTGCAGTTCCGTAACTCTCTGGTGTATGGGGACCTCCCAGTCAGAGAGGTGGGAAATGAACAGCATCGAGGTGCTCTACAGGGGAGGATTCGTGGAGGAGGACTTCTATGTCGAGCCGAAGGAGTACGGGCCGCTCGTGAGGGTGGAACTTCCGTTCAGGGAGGGTTTCGAAAACGGATTCCCGACCACCGACAAGCCGACCTACGATAAGTACGGGCTCACGGCGGGACGCGACAACCTCCAGTGGAGCACATTGTACGGTTCTTTCTCGTGGCAGAATCCGATTGACGGAACTCAGAGCGCCCAGCTGCGCATCTATCAGGAAGATGACGACTACTTCGAGAACACCCAGTTCGGCCACCTGAAGATGGAGTATTTCATCGAGAACCTCTCTAAAGTCAGTTTCAAGTATTGGTTCTCCGAGTTCTGGACCAAGGCCACAATTTCGTGGTGCGAGTTCGGCTCAAGCGAATGGCGGAATCCCCAACAGATTTCCCTCAAGAACTACTCCGACCGGCAGACCGTCCAATCCTGCACCTACGAACTCGGCAAGACCGCCAACGCCAAAATCCGCATAGAAATTGACCCGGACAGCGGCCAGCCGACCCGGGACCACTACGACCTGATTTTTGACGACTTCGTGTTTGA
>CAVDEO010000019.1:0-1204 GCA_963607915.1 bacterium | reverse complement strand
GCGGGGATGTCAATGCCGCGCCGCGAACCTGCGGTAAAGCAGCGCCGCCAGCACCGTCATCCCGCCGACGAGTCCTATGAATGATATTGACAGATGCGTGCAGACCGCTCCCCCGATGAGCGCTCCCGTACCTATGCCGAAATTGAATATCCCGGAAAATATGGACATCGCGACGGAAGTCTGCGCCGGAGGCGTGCCTGATATGATTTCCGACTGCATCGACACATTGAACGCCGTGGCCGACATCCCCATCAGCACGCAGAGGACGATGACCGCCGGCGCGCTGAACGAAAGCGGCCGGAGAGCCAGCACTCCCGCAATCAGCACGACAAGAGAGATGTCCGTAAATCGGGAGCGGAGCACGGGATAGAATTTCGAGAACAGCAGACTCCCGACGATTCCCGCCCCTCCGAAAATCATCAGCGTCACCGTGACTCCGCTCTCGCTCATATTCACGACCTGCAGCAGGAACGGCTCGATGTAGCTGTACACCGTGTAATATCCCGTGGCGAAAGCCGCCGTGGTCAGGAATATCGCGACAAGAGCCTTGTTCCCCATCATCTCGGGCAAATCCCTCACCGTCATTCCGCCGCCGCTCGAAACCTTGGGAAGCAGCGCGAAAAGGTAGATGAAGATGAACAGGGAGACCGCCCCTATGCAGAAAAAGGTCAGCCGCCAGCCGAGGTTCAGGCCGATGACCCGCCCGAGCGGAAGCCCGAGAATCATCGCCACCGACGAGCCTGTCACTATCATGCTCAGAGCCAGCGCCCTGTGGCTGTCCGGTACGATTCTGACCGCGACAATGGAGATTATCGACCAGAAAATCGAATGGGCGCAGGCCACCCCGATTCTGGAGGCCATCAGCATGCCGAAAGATGTCGAGCAATAGGACATTATCTGGAATGAAGTGAAGACCGCGACAACTCCGAGCAGCAGCCGGCGCATCTCCATCCGTGAGGTCATCAGCATGAGCGGCAGCGAAAGCAGCATCACGACCCACGCATAGACCGAAATCAGCATCCCGGCTCTCGCCTCGGTCATCCCGAAGTCCCGCCCTATGTCAGTCAGAAGCGCAATCGGAATGAACTCCGAAGTGTTGAATATGAAAGAGGAAAGCGTCAGCCCAACCAGAGCCAACCAAGTTTTCGGGGACATACCTGACTCCCCGGTCACATCTGCCGTCACCATAAAACACTGTCACTTA
>CAVDEO010000018.1:0-27625 GCA_963607915.1 bacterium | reverse complement strand
GTTTATATACAATAGGAAAAAGAAAATTTTATAATTTTTTTTTCACCAACTTTGCGATGCTTCCGCGAAACGGGACTGATTTTTCACATGACACAGGAAAGGCACATATCGGTTTGGGAGAATTGCCTGCGCTTTATAGAACAGAATATAGAGCCGCAGCAGTTCGACATCTGGTTCAAGCCGATTCGTCCGGTGTCATTCGTCAATTCGGAGCTTACCATCGAGGTGCCGTCTGCATTTTTCATGGAGTGGCTGGAAAATTATTACCTCAATATCATAAAGGCCGCCCTCAAGAAGGAAATCGGAGCCTCCGCACAGCTCAAGTATGTGTTCAAGCCTGTGAGGGTTCAGCCGCCGATAAAATGCACGGGGGCATACACTACGACTCCGGTCAACCGTCCGGTGTCAATTCCGGCCGGAGGAGCCAACAATCCCGGGGCGTTCGTTTACCCGGGGCTTCAGAGGGTGCAGATAAACCCTCAGCTCAATCCCGTCTATTGCTTCAACAACCTCATCAAGGGCGAATGTAACAAGATGGGTGTCAACGCCGGGGAAAACATCGCGATGGCTCCCGGGAAGACCGCTTTCAACCCGCTGTTCCTTTTCGGAGGCCCGGGACTCGGAAAAACTCATCTGGCGCAGGCCATCGGCCTTGCAATCAAAGAACGCTATCCGGAACTGATTGTGCTCTATGTCCCTGCGAACAGGTTCAAGACACAGTATATGGAGGCCTGCGTGAACAACAAGCTCACGGATTTCATGGCCTTTTACATGAAGATTGACGTGCTCATCGTCGATGACATACAGGATTTGGCAAGTCACGGCACTCAGGTGGCGTTCTTCAACATCTTCAACCATCTCCACCAGAGCGGCAAGCAGCTTGTCTTCACTTCCGACCGCCCTCCTGTCGAACTTCAGAATTTCGAGGAGAGGCTTCTGTCCCGGCTCAAATGGGGACTTTCCGTGGAACTTACCCGGCCGGACTACGAGACGCGGCTCGCGATGCTCCGCTCGCGAAGCGGCAGGGAGGGAGTCGAACTCTCTGACGAGGTTCTCAGCTATCTCGCGGCCAACATCCGCTCCAACTTCCGTGAACTTGAAGGCGCTCTCATCTCGCTCATCGCGAATGCGACCCTCGCCCACAAGGAAATCACCGTGGAGCTTGCCGGGCAGATTACCGGTCAGCTCATCGGCGAGAAGAAGAACGAACTTACAATCGGCCGCGTGCAGCAGGTTGTCTGCGACTATTTCAACATCAGCAGGGACGAGATGCTGTCAAGGACGCGCAGGCGCAACATCGTGCAGGCCCGCCAGATAGCCATGTACATGTCCCGCAATCTCATCAACTGCTCGCTTTCCTCCATCGGAGCCGAAATCGGCGGCAAGGATCATGCGACCGTGCTTCACGCCTGCTCGACCGTGACCGACCTCATCGCCACGGACAAGGTTTTCAAGCAGTATGTCACGGACATAGAAAAAGTCTTGGTCTCGCGTGCCTGAGATTGGGCATCTGCGCTTTCAGGGTTTCGGGGAAATAGGCTTGTCGCCGAGGAAGTAATCCTTAAAAAATGCGTATATTTACATTCTGAATGTAAGTAGATTATTATGGACTCTGAGAAAATCCTTTCCATCTTCAAGGAAATCACGCTCATCCCCCGCGAGTCGGGACACGAGGAACGGATTGTCGACTATCTTGTCAAATTCGCTGAAACTCACGGACTTGAATGCCGGACTGATGCGGCGATGAATGTTGTGATTACACGTGAAGCCTCACCGGGTTTCGAAAGCCGTCCGACCATCGTTCTTCAGGGGCATACTGACATGGTCTGCGAGAAGAATGCCGGAGTCGTGCATGACTTTACGCAAGACCCCATAAATTATGTCATCGAGGATGGCTGGATGATTGCGAAGGACACGACGCTCGGAGCCGACTGCGGAATAGGGATAGCTGCGGAACTTGCGGCTCTCATCGACCCGGCGCCCTGCGGCCGGCTGGAATGTCTTTTCACCGCATCCGAGGAAACGGGTATGGACGGAGCGTTCGGTCTTGAACCGGGTTTCTTCTCCGGAAAGACGCTCATCAACCTTGACTCCGAAGATGAAGGGGAACTCTTTGTGGGCTGTGCCGGCGGTATGGACACCACCGCTGTTTTCGAATATGTACCGGTCCCTCCGGTTTCCGGTGAAGCCGGCAGAGCCGGGATATTCAAATTACGGGTGTACAACGGAACGGGAGGCCACAGCGGCGATGACATAAACAAAGGACGGGCGAATGCGGTCCAGCTGCTCGCGAGATTTCTCTGCGGAGTCCTTTCCGACGGGGAGGGAAAAGCCTGCGGGAATATGATATGTTCAATAGACGGGGGCAACAAACGCAACGCCATAGCCCGCGAAGCGGAAGCCGTGGTTGCCGTCAAAGACAATGCGGGGGCATTCGCGGAGGCATGGGAAAACTTTGCGGAAGATGTCAGGGCGGAATATGCTGTCACCGAGCCGGCGCTGTCCTTCAGCATCGGACAGCTTGGCGGAAGTGACTCCCTGCACGGTACTGAGGAATCACGCCGGACGGTCTGTTTGTCAGCGGCGGACTCACGCCCGGCGGCCGGATTGTCGGCGGAGGATTCCCTCCGTCTTGCGAGAGCCCTGTTCGCCGCGCCGCACGGAGTCATAGAAATGAGTGCGGACATCCCGGGACTGGTCGAGACATCGACCAACCTCGCATCCGTCAAGATGTTGGACGGCAACAGGATACGGGTCGGGACGAGCCAGCGCAGTTCGGTCACTTCCGCCCGCAGGGCCGCAGCGGCGAAAGTCGAGGCTCATTTCTCCCTTGCCGGAGCGAAAGTCACCCATGAAAGCGAATACCCGGGGTGGAAGCCAAAGCTTGATTCCGCGATTCTGCGGCGGTGCGTGGCCTCCTACAAAAAACTCTTCGGCACAGAACCTGCCGTCAAGGCCATCCACGCCGGTCTTGAATGCGGTCTGTTCCTTGAGAAATATCCGGAACTTGACATGATTTCGTTCGGGCCGACCCTCCGCGGTGTCCATGCTCCTGGCGAGCGTCTCGACCTTGCCTCGCTCGACAAGTTCACACTGCTCCTCGACGATGTGCTGCATAATTGAGTTTTCGTGACAAGTTACTGAAGATATGGCAGAAATCAGAATCGCCCCTTCAATGCTCTCCGCCGACTTCCTGAATCTCGGGCAGGATGTCGGAATGGTCAACGCCCACGCGGACCTGTTCCATCTCGACGTGATGGACGGCATTTTCGTCCCGAACATCTCCTATGGTTTCCCTGTCGTGGAAGCCGTCGCCCGGCAGGCCTGCAAGCCGCTTGACGTGCACCTTATGATTGTGCATCCGGAAAAATACGCCGACAGATTCGTCCGCGCCGGAGCTGAAATGGTCAGTTTCCATCTGGAAGCGGTCGGAAGCGACACGGAGGCGGACAGGATTCTGGAGGAAATCCGCAGCGCCGGTGCGAAGGCCGGGCTGGTCATCAATCCCGACATACCGGTGGAGAGACTTTTCCCGCATCTTGAAAATGCCGACTATTTCCTCATAATGTCCGTCTTCGCAGGCTTCGGCGGGCAGAAGTTCATCCCTGAGACTTACGGAAGAATCCGCAGACTCAGAGAATATATGGAAAAGGCGGGTACTGTCCGTCCGATTGAGGTTGACGGGGGAGTCTCAAAGGAGAATGTTCACGCACTGTGCGAAGCAGGAGCGGAGATTCTCGTCGCCGGAAGTTCCATCTTCCGAAGTCAGAGTCCGGGAGATTACATCGCTCAGATGAGGCAGTTCGCGATAGACTGAGCGCATCTTCTCCTCCAGAATTCCGCACAGAAGTTCGAGACCAACATCAGTGTCAAGCCTTTTCCCCGTAAGGGACGCGACCGAGACAGGATTGACAAGTTCCGGCGGGAAGACCGTCTGGTTGAGATTCACTCCGATTCCGACTATGCTGGATTTCAAGAAATTCCCGTCGGTGCGGTGCTCGATGAGTATCCCGCAGATTTTCTCCTTTCCGACATATACGTCGTTCGGCCATTTGACCCATGCGCTGACGCCCTGTCCGGCGAGAAAATTCACGACTCCCGCCGCTGCCGCCGCGCTCAGCAGCATCTGGTACGATGCCGGAAAAGGAGGCCACGGACGGCCGGGCTCCCGGAGTTCCGTCTGCCTCGAGGCTCCCGGTTCCGCGAATTTCAGCACGAGAGTGAATGTCAGGTTCTCGCCGGGAGCCGCAAGCCATTTTCTTGTGTCCTTGCCGCGTCCAGCCGTCTGACACCGGGCCGCGAGTACTGACATATTGTCAAGTTCTCCGAGCCTCCTGACAGCCTCGCTGTTGGTCGAATCAATCTCATCGTACCATATTATATGACAAGTTTCCCCCATTGTCGTCCCCGAATTGCTGATTGGTTTGTTTTTTGATTATATTTGCAGGCTAATTTAGACATATTTTTGTAAATTCACCCGAACTCATAGATGAAACTTAATGAAGTCAAGGTCATTGCGGAAGCGATGCTCGAAAAGAAGGGGCAGGAAGTCCTGTCTCTGGATCTCAAGAAAATAGGGACGGCGATATCCGACTTTTTTGTCGTCTGCAACGCGGATTCCACGACGAATGTGCTTGCCATCGCAGACAATGTCGAGGACAGGATGATTGAGCGCTGCAAAAGGAAAGTCATACGTTCGCAGGGACGGGAGAACGCGCTGTGGGTCATTCTCGACTACGGCGACATCGTCGTGCATGTCTTCCAGACCGCTTACCGTTCCTTCTACCGTCTCGAGGACCTGTGGGCTGATGCCGTGCGCAAGGATTGGAATGAAGAGCAAGTGTGAATCAAGCAGTTTCAGGAAATGGCAGAGAAAAAGAAAAACAACGGCAACAAGAACCGGAAGACGAGGGTCATCACCCTCAATCTCTCATGGTTCTACATACTCATCATAGGACTGATTGTGTGGATGCTCTGGCCTGGCAATTCGGACAGGGCGAACCCGCAGAAGATAGAGTGGGAAGAGGTTCAGCAGATGGCTCTCGACGGGGACATCCAGGAAATTGATTTTGTCCGCAATGACCTTGAGGGCAAGGTCAAGCTGCGTCCGGACAGGCTTCATAAATATGAGTCGAAATTCGGCGGGCAGGTTCCGAAGAAGTCTCCGCATTTCTTTTTCCTCGTCTCCAACAGCTTCAATGCAGAGGAGATGTTCGGAGAACTCAATGCCCGGCTTCCGCAGGAGTCCCGATTCAAACTCGTGATGGAGAACCATGACAAGACATGGGTCGAGGTGCTGAACTGGCTGCTCTGGCCGATTCTCCTGATACTCTTCTGGGTGTTCATGTTCAGGGGTATGGGCAAGTCGATGGGCGGTCCTGCCGGGGGCGGCGGAATATTCGGAGTGGGAAAGACTCCGGGGAAACTGGTTGACAACAAGGAGAAGACCAAGGTTACGTTCAAGGATGTGGCCGGGCTGTACGGAGCGAAGGAGGAGGTCGTGGAAATCGTCGATTTCCTCAAGAACCCGAAAAAATATACGGCTCTCGGAGGCAAGATTCCCAAGGGGGCGTTGCTCGTCGGCCCTCCGGGCACCGGAAAGACTCTGCTCGCCAAGGCTGTCGCCGGGGAGGCGGATGTCCCGTTCTTCTCGATTTCAGGCTCGGACTTCGTGGAGATGTTCGTGGGCGTGGGAGCATCGAGGGTGCGCGACCTGTTCCGTCAGGCAAAGGAAAAGGCTCCGTGCATCGTGTTCATCGACGAAATTGACGCCGTCGGCCGTGCGAGAAGCAAGAATGGCGGGTTCACTTCAAATGACGAGAGGGAAAATACTCTGAACCAGCTGCTTACGGAAATGGACGGTTTCGACACCAATTCCGGGGTGATTATCCTTGCGGCCACCAACAGGGCGGACATTCTAGACAAGGCGCTGCTCCGTGCCGGACGCTTCGACCGTCAGATTCATGTCGAACTCCCGGATCTCAAGGAAAGGGAGGAGATATTCAAAGTGCACCTCAAGGGCATAAAGCTCGCCGATGACTTCGATGTGGAGTTTCTCGCCAAGCATACGCCGGGATTCTCCGGAGCCGACATCGCGAATGTCTGCAACGAGGCGGCGCTCACGGCGGCAAGACACAACAAGCACAGGGTTGACAGACAGGATTTCCTCGATGCGGTCGACCGGATAATCGGCGGCCTTGAGCGCAGGGACAAGATAATCACTCCTGAGGAGAAGAAGTCCATAGCCCATCACGAGGCGGGTCACGCGGTGGTGAGCTGGCTGCTTCCTAATGCGAATCCTCTGTTCAAGGTTACGATTGTGCCGCGCGGACAGGCTCTCGGAGCGGCGTGGTATCTTCCGGAGGAGCGCCAGCTGATGACAAGGGCTCAGATGACGGACGAGATGTGCTCGCTCATCGGTGGCCGCGTCGCGGAGGAAATCGTGAACGGACAGCCTTCGACGGGTGCTCTGAACGACCTTGAAAGACTGACAAAGATGGCCTACAGCATGGTCTGCTACTACGGAATGAGCGAAAAGGTCGGAACGGTGTCGTTCTATGACTCGACAGGCTCCCGTGGATATGAACTCACACGCCCGTACAGCGAGAAGACGGCGGAAATCATGGACGGGGAAGTCAAGCGTCTGGTGCAGGAAATTCATGACAAAACATTTACGATTCTCACGGAGCACAGAAAGGAATTCCTCGAGGTGGCCGCCCTGCTGCTTGAGAAGGAAGTGATTTTCGCCGATGACCTTGAGCGCATACTCGGCCCGAGGGCGGGGGCGGACGACAACCGGAGCCGTCAGGAAGAAAAGACCGCCAAGGCTCAGGAGGATGCCGAGGCCGGCAAAGTGCAGGAAAAAGACGCAGAACAATGAAGAATCTGATAGTCAGAACCGTTTCAGGTCTTGTTTTCCTGACAGTGATGCTTCTCGCATTGCTGTCAGGTGACTGGTTTGAAGGGGGCAAGTACATCTTCGCCGTCGTGATGATCTTCGCTCTCGTGATGATGATGGCTGAATTTTTCCGCATGACCATGGGAAATGTCTACAGGTGTTCAAGGGTGATTGCCATCATCGGAGGGTGTCTGATGTTTCTGGTGACTTTTCTCGTGCAATCGACTGAAGCCGTCAGCGGACGCTTCATCGCCCTCGCGTTCATCCCCATCTTCATCGTGATGATCAACTCCCTCTATGTCAAGGACAAGAAGGACTTCGGGAAGTTTGCTGACATCTACACGGGACTGCTCTACATCGCCGTTCCATGGACTCTTCTGAACTTTGCCGCATTCGATTCCGGGCATAATTTCAACGGTCTCGTGCTCCTTTGCATGTTCGTGATCATCTGGGTGTCCGATGTCGGGGCCTACCTTTTCGGCAGCACGCTCGGACAGAAGTTCGGTCCGAAGCTCTTCCCCTCAGTTTCGCCCCGCAAATCGTGGGTCGGATGCATAGGCGGGTTTGCCTGTGCGCTGGGAACCGCCTACGGGATGCATTGCCTCGACTGGCTTCCGTTCTGTGAGATAAGCTGGTATCATTGCCTTGCGATAGCGGCGATAATGAACATCGCCGGAGTCTATGGCGACCTCATTGAGTCGCAGTGGAAACGCCACTGCGGAGTCAAGGATTCCGGGAAGATAATCCCGGGACACGGGGGGATGCTTGACCGTTTTGACAGTGCGCTTGTCGCCATCCCGGCAGCCACCGTCTATATGATGGGATTCGATATGCTCTGATGCGATGACGGCGCTTTTGAGGATATGGATAAAAAAGAGAAACAAAGACATCGACTATGAAGATACATAAGGACTGTTACAAGACGATTGCGGTGGTGTGGCTGATATGCCTCATCCTGCTTTTCCTGATATGGCGTTTCCTGTATGACCTGCTTTTTGTCTCTATTCCGCTGTCCGCAGTGCTGCTGTTCATGATGGGTTTCATCACCTATTTCTTCCGCCTGCCGCGCCGGGAGACCGTTCCCGGAGACAATGTTCTGACTGCGGTCGCCGACGGGGAGATTGTGATTCTCGAAAAGGTCTATGAACCCGAGTATCTCAAGCGGGAGTGCATTCAGGTTTCGATTTACATGAACTTCTTCAATGTCCATGTGAATTTCTGGCCTATGGACGGAGTTGTGAGCTACTACAAGTATCATCCGGGGAAATACTACCTCGCCTTCCTCCCGAAGGCTTCGGAACTCAACGAGCATTCGTCAATCGGGATGAAGAACGCCCACGGCGAGATTCTCTTCAAGCAGCTTGCCGGCACTTTCGCGAGACGGATAGTCTGCCACGCCAGACTTGATGAAAAGGTGCGGAAGGGGGAGCAGTGCGGCATAATCAAATTCGGCTCACGCATAGACATGTACCTGCCGCTTGATGCCGACATAAAGGTTGAAATCGGTGATGACGTGAGAGCCTGCGAGACCGTCATCGCCGAACTCAAGTAACCTTTCCGGTGTCGGGTACGCCGGCTCATACACACAGACTATGACAGAGATTTTCATAATTCTTTTTCTCATTTTTCTCAACGGCATTTTCTCCATGTCGGAAATCGCCATGATTTCGGCGCGGAAGTCCAGTCTCCAGAACGAGGCGGAAGACGGAAACGCCAAGGCAAAACGGGCGTTGAAACTTGCCGGCGATCCGGACAAGTTCCTTTCTACCATCCAGATCGGCATCACACTCATCGGAATCCTCACCGGTATCTTCTCCGGGAACGAGATTGCCCGCTCCCTCAGCGGAGTCCTTGAAAAGTGGGGGGTGTCCGTTTCGACATCGACCGGTCTGGCGAAGACAATCATTGTGATTGTCGTGACCTATTTTTCCATCGTCCTCGGTGAACTCGTGCCGAAACGCATCGGAATGAGCAGGGCGGAAAAAGTCGCGAAGGCTATGGCCGGCCCGATGCAGCTGCTTTCCAAGATTGCGTCGCCTTTCATCTGGATTCTTTCAAAAAGCACTGCCGGGATTGCCAAGGTTTTGGGAATCAAGGAAAATGACAGTAATGTTACAGAAGACGAGATAATATCCCTCGTGCAGGAAGGCACCGAGGACGGGGAAGTTTCTGAGGTTGAGCAGGACATAGTGGAGAGGGTCTTCACACTCGGCGACCTCAGCGTGAACACCATAATGACCGCCCGTCAGGACATAGTCTGGCTTGACAAGGAGATGACCGAGACTCAGGTGAAGGAAGTGATTGAGGAGAATATCTTCGAGGAATATCCGGTCTGCGAAGGCGATCTTGACCATGTCATAGGAGTTCTGAACATCAAGGATTTTCTCCGTGGCTACGGCAGAGAGGGTTTCGACCTTGAGAAGATGATGCGCGAACCGGTCTATTTCCACGAAAACATGACCGTCTATAAGGTTCTGGAAGAGATGAAAGTAAAGCGCATATCCCGTGCGCTCGTATGCGATGAGTTCGGCGCTCTCTGCGGATTCATATCTCTGAAGGACATAATGGAAGCGCTGGTGGGCAATGTGAGCGACGACGGGGAGGATGACCCGTACATTGTTCCGAGACTCGGCCCGGACGGGAAACCGGACACAACGGGAGCAAACGGCTATCTTGTTGACGGACAATGCCCTATTTACGATTTTCTTGCCTATTTCGACCTTCTCGATGACACGATGGAGGATTTTGAATACACGACCGTCGCGGGACTCATCCTCAGCGAAAGCGGCCATATCCCTTCGGCCGGCGAGATCATAAGGTGGGAAGGCTTCTCTCTTGAAGTCGTCGATATGGACGGCCCCCGCATCGACAAGGTTCTCGTCCATGAGATCCGTCAGGAGAGTCCGGAGAAAGAGTCCGGACAGCAGACGTCCGCCAAAGATTCCAAGACTGACGGCGAGAGGGAAGCGTAAGAAGCCGGAAGCGCCCGACAGCTTTCTTCCCCTTGACCGTCACTTAGTAATCCTTAAACGCTTACTTATTCTTTTCCTTCTATCAAGTCCAGCAGGCGCTCAACAGCCTCATCCTCCGGCACATGCCTGAGGACGGGTTCTTTCCCCCTGTAGATTGAAACCTTGCCGTTGCCCTCGCCGACATATCCCCAGTCGGCATCCGCCATCTCTCCCGGGCCGTTTACGATGCATCCCATCACGGCTATCACCATGCCGTTCAGATGTGCCGTCCGTGCCTTCACCTTCTCGAAAGCTTCCTGAAGATTGTACATCGTACGGCCGCAGCCGGGACAGGCGATGTATTCCGGTCTGTAGAACCGCCGGCGGGCGGCCTGCATCAGTTCGTCGGCAAGGTACTCTCCAAACTCCGGGGTGATTCCGACCGCTGTTCCTTCGGCGTCAAGATAGCTTCCTCCAATCTCCAGGGAATCCATTTCCTTGTCCAGCAGCCTCTTCCCGAAATCGCAGGACAGATCAAAAAGCAGCCTCTCGCGCGACGGAGCGTCATAGACGGCGGAAATCCTGCGTCCTCCCTCGGATGTCGTGATGCGGGTCATCGACGAATGGAGGCGATGTCCGTAGCGGTCGGAGAGGTACTGCGCCGCAGGAAGTTCGTTCAACGGAGCTTCTGTAAGCGAGACGCGCACCGTGTCTCCGATTCCTTCCGAAAGCAGAGAGGAAATGCCTACAAGGGACTTGATCCGTCCCGCATCCCCGTTTCCGGCCTCCGTCACCCCGAGATGAAGGGGGTAGTGCATGTCTTCTGAGACCATGGCTTCTGTCAGAAGTCTGTACGCCTCGACCATCACAAGCGTATTGCTTGCCTTCAGACTCACGACCACGGCATCGAATTCATTCTCCCGGCACATCCGCAGCCATTCCATCGCGGCCTCCTTCATCGCGAAGGCGGTGTTGCCGTAGAGAGAGGTAATCCGCCCGCCGAGTGAGCCGTGGTTCACGCCGACCCGGATTGCCGTCCCGTGTTCCTTGCAGACTTCGACCAGCCGTGCGAACTGCTCCCGCGCTTTTTCGTGGTCACGATGGAAATTTCCGGGATTGATGCGGACTTTCTCCACGACGGCGGCCGCGGCAATCGCGATTTCAGAGCTGAAATGCACATCGGCGACAATCGGGACATCAATCCCGAAGTCCCGAAGCCGCGAACGGATTTCCGCAATCGACTCCACCTGAGCCGGCGAGGGCACAGTGAGTCTTATCATCTGCGCCCCCGAGGAAGCCAGTTCAACGCACTGCCTGAAGGATGCCTCCACATCCGACGTGCGGGTGTTGCACATGGTCTGCACCACTATGGGCGCTCCGCCTCCTATCGTAACGTTTCCGACTTTAACCGGATTGCTTTCATATTTCATAATCAAATGAAAATGAGTGATTTGTTTGAATCGCCCTATTGCGCTGCCGTTGGAATTGAAGCCGTACCCTCCGTCACGAAAGCCCTGGCCTCCTCACGCAGCTGCCGTCTCGTCTTGCCGATGCGCCGGCCGAGCTGGAAATGCAGTCCGACCGAAACGATGACATTCTGCTGGTAGGAATACCTGTAATAGTAGCTGCTGTAGTAGTTCGGCGCGAAGAGGCTTGAAAAGGAGTGCTTGTACATCGCCTGAACGTGAATCTCCACCGGGTCAAATATGAATCCGAAACCTACACCGCCCTTTATACCGTAGTCGAAGCGTTTCTCGAAGCTTGCGAACTCCCTCTCGAAGCTGAGCGACTCATAGGCATAGTCTGGAGTGAGGTTGATGTACTGAAGCCCCTCGACCTCAAGTGTCGGGGCATATCTGTGTATGTTCAGCCTGTAGCCGAGATACAGTCCGGCATTGAGAATGATTTTCATCTTCCAGAAGTCGGCGTGGCAGTGGGCGAGAACAGGAATTTCCACGACATCCATCACCGCCGACTGCGCCCCCAGAAACACGGGGACCGTCTGCTTCTTGTCGTCATAGCGGAATTTGTACCCCTCCTGCGTGAAGAACAGCCCCGCCTGAAAGCCGAAATAGGGCATATATCCGAACATCTTCCCGTAACGGGTGTAGAGCACCCCGACATTGTAAGGCATGAAAATCATGTCCTCCTTGGCAATCTCGGGCTGGAGCAGCGTACGGCTCATCCCGACCCCGTACTGGACTCCTATCATGCTGTAGTCGTTGATTGTCCTCCGCTTCTTCATGTCGTAGCGGTCAATCACCTCGTCCGAAAGAGAATCGACGCTGAAATGCTCCGTCGCGAGCGAATCGACGTCAATCTTGAAATTCTGCGCGTCCGCGGTGAATCCTCCGGGAAGAGACACCGCAAGCAGCAGGGCTGAAAGCAATATGGTACTGTACTTCTTCATTCGCGGCAAGCGGTTACTTGAACATCTCCGTCACGTCAATAGTCTGCTCGATTTCCGCCATCTCAGGGATGTCGAGTATGTATGTCCCGTCCTCCAGCTCGTAGAACAGCACTTTTTCCGGCTGGCGGCGCTCAAGCAGAACGCCAGTATCTACGATTCCGTTGCGGTTGATGTCTTCCGTTATGCGGAGCGAGTACTTTCCGGCCTTGAGGTAGGGGAATACGAGCGTCTTGTCGCCGTCTATGATGAAGGAGCGCAGCACCTTGTCCCTCTTTTCGTTCAGCAGGTCGACGATGTACTTGTTGTGCACATTGTTCATGTTCACCGTCAGCGTGCTCAACTTGTCGTCCTTCGGAAGGCTGACCTTCACCTCAAGACTGTCGTTGCGGAAACCGTTGATGTCCATGAACTTGCGATGAGGCACCTTCATCTTGTATTCCCATCCCTGCATATATTGGAGCCTCGGAGTGAGAGTGTATTTCCTGAGATTCAGGCTGTCCTGCACCACATCGAATTTCTCCGGCTTCTCCTGCTGTCGCGGATTGACAGAAGTGAACTGAATGGAATCGAAGGCAGTCTCCACCACCGGATACTTGAATTCGAAGACGAATCCGTACTGCTCGATGTTCTCCGGCTTGGCATCGACCGTGAAGACGCAGAGGGTGTCCTCCTTCTTGAGGTCCTTCTTTGAGCTTTTGCGGGCGGCCGCTGCGGTCTTCCGAGGCTTGGTGAGCCTGACGACCTCCGTGAAATCCGAGAGGAATCCTGTCGTGTCGGTCTTCATATACTTGACATTCAGATAGAAAGTGTCAGGCTGAGTCTTCGGGTCGTTCACCCAGATTTCCAAGCTGTCCCGCTGAATGTTGAACTGCGTGATGAGCTTTTCCCGGGGAACGCCCTTGATCCAGATGGAATCCACCTGCGCGTACGGAGCCATGAATGTTATGTACGCCGTCCTCTCCCCGAGCCGTTCCTTATTGACAATCATCTGCTTGGCCGGCTTCTCCTTGAAGATTTTCAGCGTGTGTTCCGACTTTCTCGCGAGACAGGAGACCGTGTCCTTCATGTCGTACTTCCGAAGTTCGGGCAGCGAATCCGCCACCTTCATGACAGGCCGCACGAGCGAGTCGAGGAAAGCCACCCTTTCGCTCTCCGGGTCATATTTGTTGTTCCCGTTGTCGTCCACGACCGCATACATCCTGTAGACCGTGTCCTGAATGTTGCGGATTGAGAAATATCCCCAGTCATCAGTCTTCGCCGAGGCCACCGGACGCTGGAGGAACACCGCCGAATCAGCCTGGTCCTTGTAG
Source organism: bacterium (assembly GCA_963607915.1). Lineage (GTDB taxonomy): Bacteria > Bacteroidota > Bacteroidia > Bacteroidales > UBA932 > Cryptobacteroides. The sequence goes on along the minus strand of CAVDEO010000018.1, from coordinate 14,056 downwards.
AGCATCACCGTCGCCCCCTTCACCGGCATGAGCGTATTGCAGTCCTGAACCGTTCCGGTGACCATCATCGAGTCTATGCTGTCCCCGGTCGAAAACACGAGCGTATAGCCCTGGAACATGTTTCCCTCGTTGTTGTCGGCGATAGCGTTCGTCAGGTCGAGGGTATATGTCCTGTTGGAGTCGAGGTCGCTCTCGAACGACACCACGACGCTCTTGCCCTCAATCTTGTATTTCGGACGCTTTTCGAGAGGAGGGGAGAGATATATTCCGGCGGGGTCTTTCACGACCACATATTCATTGAACGAAAACTTCAGTTTCGTCTTGTGTACGGGCACGTTGATTGTCCCGTCTGCCGGGTTCACTTTCTTGATTATCGGGGGAATCGTGTCTTTCGCCCCTCCGCTCGGGGGAGTCGTGGTGTTGGCGCATGAATGCGGGAGAATCATGACGCCGAGCACAATCCCGACAGGCAGGAGAGGAAAATATCTTCTGATTATTGTTCTGAATATTCTGTTCATGCCACGGGTTCTTTTCCTGTGAATGTCTTTCCCATAAATGTCTTGACAGCAAACTTGTTCCGGCCTGTCCCTAATGGTCTTTCCGCGTGACGTTCTTGATGCCGTCAATCTTGGAAAGCTTCTTCAGCAGCCCCTCAAGGCTCTTCTTGTCGTGAACCAACAAATCCATCTCCCCCGAGAAAACAGACCCCTTCGACTCGAAGACAAGTCTCTGGAGATTGACTTTCATCACGCAGGAGATATATTTCGTGATTTCATTCAGCAGACCGACCCTGTCTATGCCGTTCAGCGACACGGAGGCGAGAAAATGCTGCTCGTCACCGGCATCCCATTTCGGGGAGACAATCGAATCTCCGTGCGTGGCCGCGAGGCTGTTCGCCACGGGACAGGACTTCTTGTGAACGGTTATGACCCCGTTCTTGTCTATGAAACCCACCACCGGGTCTCCGGGGATGGGGTGGCAGCAGGTCGCTATCACAAACTGGTTGTCCGTGTTGCGACTGTCGTTTATCACATATTCCGCCTTGGACTTTGAAGATCTGAAGAACGGCAGCGTCCACTTCCCGGAGGATTTCTTCGCGGCGGCCTCCGCCTCTTCGGCCTCTTTCTGCCTGTCAATCTTCTCGAAGTAGACCGAGACTACATTGATTGCCTTGCGAGTTTTGAGGAAGGAGAGCCATTCGCGCTTGGGATTCTCCGTCTGCGCCGTGATGATTTCCACCTGGTCCCCCGGACGGAGCACATACGAAAGCGGTTCGAGCCTCAGGTTTATCTTCGCCGCGATTGCCTTGTTGCCTATGTGGGTGTGAATCATATAGGCGAAATCCAGAGCCGTCGCGCCTTTCTGGATTGACTTCTGCTCGCCCTTCGGGGTGAATACGAAAATCTCCGAGGCTGTCAGGTCATTGTGTATCATGTCCAGAAGCTCCATCGCGTTGACGTCGGGATTCATCAGAATCTCCTGCACCTTCGCGATCCACTTGTCCATCTCGCTGTCATTCTCCCCGACGAATCCGTCCCGCTTGTAGGCCCAGTGCGCCGCGATTCCCTTCTCCGCGATGTCGTCCATCCTGCGCGAACGTATCTGCACCTCGATCCACAGTCCGGACTTGCTCATCACCGTGCAGTGCAGCGCCTCGTAGCCGTTGTTCTTCGGCTGCTTTATCCAGTCACGGAAGCGGTCGGCCTTGTAGTCGAACTTGTTTGTGATGGCGACATAGATGCTGTAGCAGTCCTCCCTTTCCTTCTCGATGTCGTTGGCTTTCTTCGGGTCGAAGATTATCCTCACGGCATAAAGGTCATAGACCTGCTCGAAAGTGACGTTCTTCGTGTTCATCTTGTGCCAGATGGAGTAGGGGGACTTCACCCTTTTCCGGATTTCGTAGCTTATCCCCATCCGGTCGAGAAGTTCCCTGACCGTGCCTATGAACTCGTCGACCTGTTTCTCCTTGTCGTTTACATTGCGGTTGATCTTCGCCTGAATTTCGTTGAACGCCTGAGGTTCCTTGTAGCGGAGCCAGATGTCCTCCATTTCGGACTTTATGCTGTAGAGACCGAGCCTGTGCGCGAGCGGTATGAAGATGAACATCGTTTCGCTCAGAATCTTGTCCCTCTTGTGCTCCGGCATGAATTCGATGGTGCGGCAGTTGTGGAGGCGGTCGGCGAGCTTGATGAGAACCACCCTCACGTCGTCGTTGAGAGTGAGGAGTATGCGCTTGAAATTCTCCGCCTGAATGCTCTTGGTCGGAGCCTTGTCCTCATTGTCGAGCACCGTCTTGATCTTCGTCAGTCCGTCGACGAGCGAAGCTATCTTGTCTCCGAAAAGGTTTCTTATGTCTTCCGAAGTATATTCCGTATCTTCCACGACATCGTGCAGAAGGGCGGCTACAATCGACTTGTAGCCGAGTCCTATGTCGCTGACGACGATTTTCGCCACCTCGATGGGATGGATGATATACGGTTCTCCGGAGCGCCGCCTCACGCCCTTGTGCGCCTCATTCGCGAAATCGAAGGCCCTCTGTACCGTGTCAAGCTCCTTCTGGTTCGCGCAGCGCCGCTTCGCCGCTTCCTTGAGTTCGGCATATTCCCTCGCAATCAGCGCGTAGTCCTGCGGAGTAAATTCTGAAATTGTGCTCATAAAATCCTAAAACAAACTGAGCTGCTCCCCGGAACGGTGCTCCGGAACCTCAGCATTGACATTGTTGTTATCTTCCTTCGGCTCTTCCCCCGCGGGTGCCTCGTCTTCCCAGGATGAAATCATCCGCATGAACTCGGCTTCGGAGATTATGCGGATTCCGAGGGACTCCGCCTTTTTGATTTTCTCCGGGCCGGGCTTTTCGCCTGCGAGCAGATAATCAGTCTTTCCGCTCACAGATGATGAGTTCCTTCCGCCGTTCGCCTCAATCAGAGCTTTCATCCTGTCTCGCGGAATGCTGTAATTGCCGGTAATCACTATGGTCGCGCCTCCGAGGACGTCACTTTCCTCCGCTTCAGAGGCGTCGACCGCCATCTTGAGTCCGGAAGCCCTCAGCCGCTGGACTTCGCGGATGTTGTCCGGATCCATGAAGAAGTCGCAGATGCTGTCGGCAATCACCCCGCCCACGTCCGGCACGGAAAGCAGCGTCTCCCTGTCCGCCGCGGCGACCGCGTCGATGTTCTTGAAGAACCTCGCGACCGTCTTGGCCGTGGTTTCACCCACATAGCGTATCCCTATCGCGAAAAGAACCCTCTCGAACGGGGTGTCCTTCGAGTCGCGTATGCTCTTGAGGAAGCGTTCCGCAGAGCGTTCCTTCCACCCTTCAAGCGTCAGGAGCTGCTCCTTGTCGAGTTCGTAGAAATCTGCGGGTGTCCTGACAAGGGAGAGGTTGTACAGCTGGTCCACGGTCGCGTCACCGGCGAGTATGTTCATCGCCTTGCGGCTGAGGAAATGCACGAGTCTTCCCTTGATCTGTGTCGGGCAGCCGTGAATGTTCGGGCAGAAGAATTTGGCTTCGCCCTCGTCCCGCACCAGAGTGCAGCCGCAGTCGGGGCAATGCTGAGGGAAATCAGGCTTTTTCAGTGCGGCGTTGCGCATGGAAAGTTCCACTCCCGTAATCTTCGGGATAATCTCCCCGCCCTTCTCCACATAGACATAATCCCCGATGCGCACATCCAGAAGTTCCATCTGCTCGGAGTTGTGCAGGCTCGCGCGCTTTACGGTAGTCCCCGAAAGAAGCACAGGCTCAAGGTTCGCGACAGGAGTCACCGCTCCGGTCCTTCCCACCTGATAGTCGATTGAAAGCAGCCTCGTAAGCGCCTGTTCCGCCTTGAACTTGTAGGCGACGGCCCAGCGGGGGAACTTCGAGGTGTAGCCGAGCGCCTTCTGGTAGGGCAGCTCGTTCACTTTGATTACTATGCCGTCCGTCGCGAAAGGAAGCTTTTTCCTTTCCGTGTCCCAGAATGTTATATAATCCTCGATTTCTTCGAGACTCCGGCATATTTTCATTTTGTCGGATACCGGCAGCCCCCAGGATTTCGCCGCCGCAAGCGCCTGCGTGTGAGTCTCAAAGGGCAGATTCTCGCCGAGAAGGTGGTAGAGCGTACATTCGAGACCGCGCTTTCCCACCTCCGAAGGGTTCAGCAACTTGAGCGAACCGGAGGCGGCGTTGCGGGGATTCGCGAACGGAGGGTCCTCATCGCGCTCCCGTTCCGCATTGAGCCTGTCGAAAGCCTCATAGGGCATATATATTTCGCCACGGATTTCAAATTCGTCCGGGAAAGTTCCGCCGTGGAGCTTCTGCGGGATGTTTGAAATGTGCCGGACATTGGCCGTGACATCGTCCCCGACGGTGCCGTCACCCCGGGTGAGGGCGCGGAAAAGTTCCCCGTTCCTGTAGGTCAGGCAGATTGCCGTGCCGTCGAACTTGAGTTCGCAGCTGTAGCTGAACGCCGTGCCGCTCAGGGACTTGGAAACCCTTTCGGAGAATGCGGCGACTTCGGAGATGTCGTAGGTGTTGCCGAGCGAGAGCATCGGGTAGCGGTGCGGGTGTTGCGCGAACTCCTTTGTCCGGTCGCTGCCGACATTCCGGGTGGGGGAGTCCGACGTGGCGAGTTCGGGATGCCTTTTCTCGAGTTCCGTCAGCTCGTACATCAGATGGTCATACTCGAAGTCGCTGATTGTCGGAGCGTTGTCCACATAGTAGCGCCTGTTGCTCTCGGAGAGTATGTCCCTGAGTTCCTTTATCCGCAATATGTCCTTATCCCGCTGTTCCATATAAACATCCGTCGTCCACGAAATTTCTAAAAACCTACAAATTTAGCCAAAAATTCGGGGATATTGGATTTTAGTTGTATTTTTGCACCGCGAAAACGGGAATATCCACGACATCACGGATTTTCTGACGCGAAAGGGCATATCGGCGGATTCAAGATTGCATATACATATATCTAAAAATAACGGAATTATGAAAGATTCAATCATCATCCTCTGCGGCGGAGGTCCTGCCCCGGGAATGAACTCAGTTTCTATGAGTGTCGCAAAGACTTTCCTGTCAAAGGGTTACAGAGTAATCGGACTTCACGGGGGCTACTCCGGACTTTTCTCGAAGAACGCCCGCACCGAGGACATCGACTTCGCCAAGGCAGACCGCTATTTCAACCGCGGCGGCTCCTACCTCGAAATGAGCCGTTTCAAGCCGACCGACAAGGATTTTGAGGAGAACTTCAACCTCGACCTCTTCAAGGAGAACAACATCAAGCTTCTCGTGACCGTGGGAGGCGACGACACCGCTTCGACAGCGAACAGGATTTCCAAGTTCCTCGCTGCGAAGAACTACCCGATCGCCAACATCCACTGCCCGAAGACCATAGACAACGACCTTCCTCTTCCGAACAACACTCCGACTTTCGGCTACAACTCCGCGAAGAATGAGGGGGCGCACATCGCGAGGACAGTCTATGAGGATGCACGTACATCAGGCAACTGGCTCATCATCAGCGCAATGGGACGCACCTGCGGAAGCCTTGCTCTCGGAATCGGTGAGGCCACCCACTGCCCGATGACCATCATTCCGGAGATGTTCAACCACACCGAGATGACTCTCGAGAAAATCATCAGGCTTTCAATCTCCGCAATCGTGAAGCGGAAGATTCTCGGAATCAACTACGGTACGATTATCGCCGCCGAGGGACTCTTCCACAACGAGGAAGTCGCGAAGGAAGCGGCCGAGGCCGGCATACACTTCAGCTACGATGAGCACGGACACCCCGAGCTCGGCAAGATTTCAAAGGCCGTGCTCTTCAATGACCTGCTTGAGAAGGAGTTCAAGAAACTCGGAGTGAAGGTGAAGAGCCGTCCGGTGGAAATCGGTTACGATGTCCGCTGCCAGGATCCTGTGGCATATGACCTGACCTACTGCACCGAACTCGCGATGGGCGTATATCAGCTCTTCAGTGAGGGCAAGACCGGCTGTATGGTCTATGTGGACGCTTTCGGCAATGTTTCTCCGCTCTATCTCGCCGACCTTCAGGACCCGGAGACCGGAAAGATTCCGCCGAGAATCGTCGACATCAACGCCGGAACGGCTCAGAACTACTACAAGTACATAGCGCATTACATCACGCCTGAGGACTATGAGGCGGCCAAGGCTTATCTGCCGAATCCGGCGGAGTATGATTTCCTCAAAATCCTGAATTGGTAAGTAATCCTTAACGCTTACTAAGTCGGGGCGAAGAAAAGGCGGATTACTTCGTTGTGCAGTTTGTCTCGCGCTGAACTGGCGTTTGAATGAATGTGGTTTGAATGCTTGAAAGGATGAAATGTTTTACAGATTGGAGTGCCCGGAGTTTTCGGGCACTTGTTTTGTTTGCCTGTCTTGCGGCTCTCCCTTGCGGGAGTGTGCCGCCGTGTGCCGGAAGGACGGTTGCCGGAGCCGGCGTCAATGGAATGCACGGCATTCACGACATTGAAACGAAAGATTCAAATGATATGGGCAAGACACTTATATATCAGATAGTTCCCCGGATTTGGGGCAACAGGACTGAAAACCCGGTAAAGAACGGGACATATGCGCAGAACGGGTCTGGCAGATTCTCCGACATCGATGAAGATATGCTCGGCTACCTCAAATGGTGCGGCTACACGCACGTCTGGCTGACAGGAGTAATCCGGCATTCGTGCAGTGACCCCACGGCAATGCGCGGACTCGCTGAGGGAGGTGGCGGCCATGTTTCCAACGGTCAGTTTGTCAAGGGCCTGGCCGGTTCTCCTTACGCGATTCAAGACTACTACGATGTGAATCCCTACCTTGCGGACAATCCGTCCGGGAGAATCCGGGAGTTTGAAAGTCTGGTCGAAAGGATTCATGCTGCGGGGCTTAAGGTTCTCATAGATTTTGTTCCCAACCATGTCGCACGGGACTACGGCGTGGGAGTGGATTTGAGCATTGAAGGCCGTCCCGCTGACAATATGTCACTCGGCGCGACAGATGACAAGTCAGTGCACTGGAAAGCGGAGAACGATTTCTTCTACTATCCGGGGCAGCGCCTGAGGCTTCCGAATGAAGAGCAGTGGCTGAAGGACGGCAAGACCCTCTATGAGGAGTTCCCTGCGCGCGCCTGCGGAAACGCCTACACTGCGGCTCCCGGCGTGAACGACTGGTATGAGACGGTGAAAATCAACTACTGCGATTTCCACACGGCGACCTGGGACAAGATGTACCACATCCTGCATTATTGGGCTGCAAAGGGGGTGGACGGCTTCCGCTGCGACATGGTGGAACTCGTCCCGCCGGAGTTCTTCAAATGGGCGATTGCTGAACTTAAGAAGGAATATCCCGGACTGCTGTTCGTTGCGGAGGCATATCAGAAGTCGTTGTATGGCAAATACATCCGCGAGGTCGGCTTCGACCTGCTCTACGACAAGTCGGGCCTGTATGACGCGCTTGTGGACATCGTGAAATGCGATGAGCTCGGGCAGTCCGACCGCGAGGCCTGGCAGTCGGCCAAACGCATCACCTCTTCTTGGCAGAACCTCGGCGACCTTCAGCGCTATATGCTCAATTTCCTCGAGAATCACGACGAACAGCGTTTTGCCTCGGAGTTCTTCGGCAAGGAGGCCGAACACAGCTATCCCGCCCTTGCCGTGAGCCTGATGATGAACCTCACTCCGTTCATGACCTATTATGGCGAGGAGGTCGGCGAGCGGGGGATGGACGATGAGGGGTTCAGCGGCAGGGACGGACGAACCACGATTTTCGACTGGTGGTCGACCCGGGGGCTGCGCGGGCTGAAGAAACTCACGGACAACGGGAACTACCTGACGGCCGTGGAACTTCTTTCCGACACATCGGACAAAGACCGCCGTCCGCTTCTGAGAAAGCGTGTCAAGAGCGCGGTGAAGATGAAGCTTCTGATGAAGGAGACGGGACTTACGGAGCGTGAACTCAAGTTTTTCGTGAAGTTCACCGGAATGCTGCGCTTCGCTGTCAATGACAACGCGATTTCAAAGGGGATGACCTACGACCTCTGCTACTGCAATTTCGACTCACGGGGTTTCGACAAGGACAGGCATTTCGCTTTCCTCCGCGATGATGCGGACGACACCTTCCTGATTGTGGCGAACTTCTCTTCACAGCCGGCCGACATTGACATTAAGATTCCAGAGCACGCTTTCGAATGGCTTGAACTTCCGCAGACGGATTCCTGCAACGCGCAGTCCCCGGTGAAGGTGAGCGTCCCCGCAAATGACGCGGTGATAATGCGGCTTTCCTCCCCGGCCCAGAACCTGTAGGGTGCTGCCCCGAAAATCCTAAGATTGGGAACCGAGCGCGTCGGAAACGGCGGAGGCGTAGTTCTGCGACATCGGTATCACCGGCACTGTGTCGTTGTCGACGATTATGCACATTGCGCGGCTGTCGTTCTGCATCATGCGCACCCGTCTCGTATTCACGATGTACGATCTCTGGCAACGCACGAGCGGTGTCCCGGAGAGCCTTGTCTCAAGCGTTCCTATCGGAGTTTTCAGCGCATATGACGCCACCCCGTCGCCATTTTCGTAAAAGATGTTGACATAGTTCCCGTCCGCTTTCACATACAGGACGGAATCCACATCGACCGAGAAACGGAGTTCGCCGTCATCGTCAGTGAATTTTATCATCCTCTCTTTAAGCGATTCCGCCTGCCGTTCACGCCGTTCCTCCGCGTCTTCCCCGTACCTGCCGACAGATGCCGACCTGCGCAGCCGTTCCCTGCCTGCGGCACGGAGATATATCACGGAACAGGGGATTGACAGAATCAGAGTCACGCAGAGGATGGTCTTCCCCCACAGCGACAGGTCAGAGGAATAGTCACCGAGAGAAAAAAACTTCGTAAGAAAGGCATATGCGACACTTATGACGATGATTTCGGCCACGCACCACAGGATATAGTGCCACAGTTTCACCGTTTTCCTTTTTCTGCAGAAAGCGGCGAAGAGCGAACTGCTCGCGGAAAGTATTCCGATTGCGGCCACGATGAAGATTCCCGTGAAAAATGCGGAGGCGGGAGTGCGGACGGAGAACCATGCGCTCGTGGAAAAGGGGATGTAGAGCAGCATGAAGACGAGCGACGACAAAAGTATGTACAGAATCGAGCTGTACGGGAATTTGCCGTTTCTCAACTTCCTCGGGATGTCTCTGTCAATATTTTTCAAAAAAAACTCTTTCATCTGCAAGCCTTCCGACCTGTTCTGGCAGACGGCAAATTTAGCCAAAATGTTTTTTCTTTCACTAAAGTTTCGGATATTTGTCAGCCACGCCGCGTGGTCGCTTTAGTAAGCGTTACTTGACGATTTTGCTATGGAAAACACATCTACGGAAAGAATAAAAGGGGTTGCGGAGGCGCAGAAGGCGCTGTTCCGTTCCGGAGAGACGCTCGAACCCGGGCGCAGGAAGGAAAATCTGCGCGCACTCGGGGAGGCATTGCAGAAATGGGAGAAGCCGCTCGCCGACGCGCTCTGGATTGATTTGCACAAGTCTTATGAAGAGGCCTTCCTGACTGAGCTGAGCATAGTGCGCAGGGAGATTGAAAACCAGCTGAAGCATCTTGACAGATGGGCGGCTCCGCAAAAGGTGCGCACGCCTCTGAAGATGTTCCCCTCACGGAGCCGCATTCTTGCCGAACCTCTCGGCAATGTGCTGATCATAGCCCCGTGGAACTATCCTGTCCAGCTGCTTCTCTGTCCTCTCGCCGGCGCTCTCGCGGCCGGATGCACCGCAGTTCTCAAACCCTCTCCTTATGTCCCGACTGTTTCGTCCGTACTCGGGGCTATGCTCGCGGAGACATTCCCCGAGAACCTCGTGGCTACGGTGCAGGGAAACAGGGAGGTGAACGGCGTGCTGCTGTCCATGAAATGGGATCTGATATTCTTTACAGGGAGTCCCGGGCTCGGAAGAACCGTGATGGAGGCTGCGGCGCACAATCTCACGCCGGTGGTGCTCGAACTCGGAGGCAAGAGTCCCTGCATAGTCGACCGTGACGCCGACATCAGTCCCGCGGCAAAGCGTATCGCCTGGGGGAAGTCCCTGAACGCGGGACAGACCTGCATAGCCCCGGACTATCTTCTTATACATCAGAGCATTAAAGACGAATTTCTGAAGGCTCTCCGGAACGAGTTCCGAAAGTTGCTCGGGAAGAATCCGAAGAAAAGCCGGCATTATGTCAGAATCGTCAATGACCGTGCTTTCGAGCGCCTGAAAGGCTACCTTGACTGCGGCACGGTCGTCTTCGGGGGAGACACCGACGCGGAGGAACGCTATTTCGGACCTACGGTTCTCGACAATGTCAGCCCCGATTCGCCGGTGATGCAGGAGGAGATTTTCGGCCCGATATTCCCGGTGCTGACATTCACCCGGACCGATGAAGTCATAGATTTCATAAATTCAAGACCAAAGCCGCTGGCCCTCTACTATTTTGGAGGCGAAGGCGACCGCATCCTGAGCCGCACCTCGTCCGGCGGGGCCTGCATCAACGACACGATAATGCACATCGCCAACGAAAATCTCCCGTTCGGAGGCGTGGGGAACTCCGGAATGTCAAGCTACCACGGGAAGAAAAGCTTCGATGCGTTCACGCACTACCGTTCCGTCGTAATCACCCCGACCCGGCTCGATCTTCCGTTCCGATATATGCCGTACCGCTTCTTCTCCCTGACGAAAAAACTGCTGTAACCCCGGGATGCGCGACTCGGAGGAAAACCGTCCCGGCAGGCTTAAAACTGCCTTCGGCGGAACTCGGCGACCGTGACGGCGGTCGCGACGGCCGCGTTGAGAGATTCTGAAGTCTGCGCTCCGGCCGGCCAGGACGGGATGAGGAGCCTTTCGGTGATGCGCGCCCGCAGACTGTCGGAGATGCCGTTGGATTCGTTGCCGATGACGATTACGGCGGGGGAGTCCGCGCCCGTCGAGAGCGTGCGGCGGTAGATGTCCTGTCCGTCGAGGAATGTCCCGTAAATCTGTCCGCCGGCTTCGGAGACAGTGTCGGCGAGCGCGAGCAGGTCGCAGTTGTGGAACTTCACCCTGAAAATAGCGCCCATAGTGGCCTGGACCACCTTGGGATTGAAAAGTTCGACCGTGTCCTCCGTGGCGAAGATTCCGTCAATCCCGAACCAGTCCGCAATCCGGATGATTGTTCCGAGATTGCCCGGGTCACGGATGGAATCCAGCGCGAGGAACAGTCCCTTCGAACCAAGAGCGTCCGCGAGCGCTGCCCCTTCAAGTCTGATATTCCGTGGCTTTCTGACAACGGCCAGCACGGGGGAGGGCGACGAGAGGGAGGATATTCTCGACATCGCTTCCGCTCCGATTTCTTCCTCACGCCATATCCTTTCCACCTCGAAGCCCGATTTAATCGCCTCGGCGACCATTTTTTCGCCTTCCACGACAAAGACTCCGTACTCGTCCCTGAATTTTTTCTGAGTCAGGGAACGGAGGCGTTTTATTTCATTGTTGGATATTCCGGCCATTTTCCTCTGTCCGGGGATATATTCCCGAATCCTGCAAAGTTAAGAAAAATATTCGCCACGGGAGCGGGGATATACGGGCAAATTCTTAACTTTGCGCCTTTCAGGCGATATGTTTTGAGCCATCTGCGGTTTTTATGAGACACGGAATACGGGCATATGCGGTCATTCTGCTGCTTGCCGGCATCACGACGGCATGCAGCACCACGCGTGTGCTCGGTGACGGCGAGTACAGTCTTGCCGGGACAAAGGTGAACGTGACGAACAAAACCAAGGATTTCAAAGAGTCGGGACTGACTGCATACATCAAGCAGAAGCCCAACTCAAACTTCATCTTCGGATGGAATCCCTTCGTGAGCGTCTATAACTGGTCCAACGGCAAGGGGAAGGGCTGGGACAGGTTCGTGCAGAAACTCGGTGTCGCGCCGATTGTCTATGACCCCTCACTTGTGGAGGAATCGGAGGAAAACCTCAGAAAACACCTCGAATACGTCGGCTATTACGGCTCCGCCGTGGATGCGCGGGTCAGGGTGAAGAAAAAGAAGGTCTATGTCACCTACGACATCACGCTCGGGAAACGCTACCGGATTGACACTATAGCCTTCCGGCTGCCTCAGCGCGGGGAGCTGGCCGCCGATTTTCTCTCGGATGTGCCGAACTCGACAGTGAAGGCCGGCGACTGGCTGTCCGAGTCCGCACTCGAAGAGGAAACCGCAAGGGCGAGCACCGCACTCCGCAACAAGGGCTGGTACAGTTTCAACAAAAACTATTTTTTCTGCGAGGCAGACACGCTCGGAACCCCCGGTAAGGCGCGCCTGGAGGTCATTCTGAACGAATATACGCGAAACGAGACCCCAAGGGAGGCCGCCCCGTTCAGAAGATTCAAATTCGGGGAAGTCAGCATCTCTTACCCGAGCAAACTCAAGCTGCGCGACGGTCTGCTCGAAGACCTCACTTCCGTCCGTCCCGGCGACAGCTACAGCGAGAATCTCGTGAACCGCAGCTATTCGCGACTGTCCTCGCTCCGGATGTTTTCGAGCGTCAACATCGGGGTCACTCCGGTCGACAGCTGCACCGTGAACTGCGACATAAGGCTGATGCCTTCCAAACTTCAGGGGTTCAAGGTCAATCTTGAGGGATCGGTGAACTCTTCCGGACTTTTCGGAGTTTCGCCGCAGCTCTCCTACTACCACAAGAACATATTCAGGGGAGGCGAGTGGCTGAACCTCGGCTTCATGGGTAATTTCCAGTTCAAGTTCAACGACAGCGTCCGTTCCAACGAGTTCGGAGTGAGCGCGGGGCTGAGTTTCCCGAAGTTCATCTTCCTGCCCTACAGATACTTCGAAGGCAGCATCCCCCGCACGGACATCAGCGCCTCCTACAACTATCAGAGCCGCCCGGAATATACACGCAACATAATCTCCACCTCGCTCGGCTTCAACGGGAATGTCCGTTCACGCTTCTTTTATCAGGTCTATCCGGTTCAGCTCGGCATAGTCCACATCTTCAACCTCGAATCCTCATTCCTCGGCAGCCTCGCGAACGACCCCTTCCTCAAGAACGCCTATCAGGACCACTTCGACCTCGGCGCCGGCGGCACCCTGTATTATACGACAAACTCAGACGTGAACCCAGAGACATCCTACGAGTATGTGCGGCTTCAGACAGACATTTCCGGCAATCTTCTGAGCATCTTCAAACCGCTGATGACCAAGGATGAGAATGGTTCGGGCATGATCTGGAACACGCCGTATTCACAATATGTCCGTGCGGAATTGACGCTTGGCAAGACCTGGCGCTTCGGCCGGGATGACAATCAGGCTTTCGCGGTCAGGCTGCAGGGCGGCGCGGGATATGCCTACGGGAACTCCTCGGCACTGCCGTTCGAGAAGCATTTCTATGCCGGCGGAGCGAACAGCATGCGAGGATGGCAGGCACGCAGCCTCGGACCGGGTCTCGCGGCCAAAGACACGACTTTCGTGATTCCGAACCAGACGGGTGATATGAAGCTGGAGATGAACGCCGAGTACCGTTTCCCGATGTTCTGGGTGTTTTCCGGAGCAGTGTTCCTCGATGCGGGAAATGTATGGAATCTGAAGGCTTCCGCCACGGAGGACAGTTCCGGCGATTCCGGCCCGTCGAACATCAGCGGCTCAACCCTCTGGAGCGGGATGGCGATGAACTGGGGTCTCGGCCTGCGTCTCGACCTTGATTTTCTGGTTCTGCGTGTGGACTGGGGCATCAGGCTGCACGACCCGGCACGCTCCCGGGGAGACTGCTGGGTGCGGCCCCGCGATTGGTTCTCCGGCAACGGCTCGGCACTGCATTTCGGCGTGGGTTATCCGTTCTGACGAACGGATGAGGGTGACTAAAAAGGGTCATCCTCTTTTTTATGTGGTGCGGAGCTCCGCAGCGGCAGCAGCTTGCCTCTTCGAGGACTCCGCTCACTTCGTTCGCTCCGGCCCCTCCCATTGTCTACTTCGTCCAGCTGCGCTGAACTTGTATCCAACGGGCCCCACCCCCTGCCCGTGTCCGGGGGTGGACACGCCTCTCAGAGGCAACT
>CAVDEO010000017.1:4781-28206 GCA_963607915.1 bacterium | reverse complement strand
TCGAAGCCCATATTGCGGGAGGCCTCGTAGATGAGGGCGGCCTTGTTGAGGACATCGACCTGGTCGAACGCCTCGCCTATATCCGGCCCGACGGCACAGACGCCGTGCTTTTCCCACATCACGACATCGTATTCGTCAAGCTGCGCGACCGTCGCGTCGGCGAGGGCGGAGGAAGACGGCATCTCGTAGGGGATTATGCCCAGTCCCTTGGGGCAGAAGGCACGGGTTTCCGGAATCATCGACCAGAGAAGGCGGGTGAGCACGTCCTTGGCGAGGAACGGGCGGTGATGGGTCATCGCCACGAGCTCTATCGGGTGGGTGTGGAGGGAGGCCTTGTAACCGTTGCCCCTCTCAATCATAAGCGAGTGGACGGCCAGGTGCGACGCGAGTTCCGAGGTCGGCTTCACCGGATTGTCTGCGACAATCTCGTAGCTTTCGCAGTCGTCGCAGATTCGGATTATGGACCCGTTCTCCATGGGGAAGCGGGCGAGGTCGCGCATCCTGCGGTTGGTTCCCTTGCAGAAGAACCAGCAGCCCTTGAGATTCGGAAGTTTCTGAACCATCGGGACTTTAGGGGCTATGGCGGGCAGAGCCTTCATCTGGTCGTCGACATATTCCGTGACGTTCACCACTATGTTTCCGCCGTTCCGCTCGGCCCAGCCTTTCTCCCAGAGGTAGCCGGCGACTTCGGCGACCTTTTCGATTTCACGCCTCAGTCCGGGACGGTTGTCAAGTATGGAATCTTTCATCATAATCACCTTTTGAAAAGCGCGAAATTCCTTAGCGGCGGGATGTCACCTCCGCCTCATACTTCTGGACCTCGGCGATGAAGCCGCTGCCGGCAGGGACATTGTTGCGGAGACAGAATTCGTCATAGACAGCGTTCCACGGGAGGGACTTGCATTCCTCCTCAAGGGCGAGAACCTCGAAATGGCGGTCTTCCAGTTCATATTTCGAGATGAGTTCCTTCGGTTCGAGAAGGGCGCGGAGCATTGATTTCTGGGCGGCGCGGGAACCGATGACATAAGCTCCGACGCGGTTCATCGCGCCGTCAAAGTAGTCGAGCCCGTAGTGGACGCGGTCAAGCGCACCGGCGCGGACAATCTCGGAGAAGAGTTCCACGGTGCTGTCGTCCATGATGGTGACATGGTCAGAGTCCCAGCGTATCGGGCGGCTGACATGGAGCATCAGTTCCGGCACGAAGCACAGAAGCGCGGAAACCTTGTCGGCAGGGCTTTCGGTCGGGTGGTAGTGGCCGGTGTCGATGGTCGGTATCTTGCCGTTTTTCGCGGCGTATGCCGTGTAGAAGTCGTGGGATCCGACGGTGAAGCTTTCGAGACCGATGCCGAAGACCTTACCCTCGATGCAGTCCTTCATATTGTCCTTCTTCTCGGCGAAAATCCTGTCGAGGGAATCCTTGAGAAGACTGCGGTAGAGGTGGTGATTGACAGACACATCCTTGCATCCGTCGTGAACCCAGAGATTCATTATGCACGGGTCGCCCTGCGCCTTTCCCATCTCCTCGGCGATGTCGCGGCAGCGTTTCGTATGCTCAACCCAGAAATCGCGGATTCCTTTGTCGGGATTGGCAAGAGAAAGGTTGCCGCTCTTGGGGTGGGAGAAGGATGTGGAGTTGAAATCGAGCTTGGTGTCATGCTCTTTTCCCCACTCTATCCAGCTGCGGAAATATTCCGGAGTGACTTCGTCCCGGTCCACGACCCTGCCCTGAAAGTCGCCGTAAATTTCGTGGAGATTGAGTCGGTGCGTTCCCGGGATGAGGCTCTTGGCCTTGAGTATGTCGGCGCGGAGTTCGTCGATGTTGCGGGCGGCGCCCGGATAGTTGCCGGTGGACTGGATGCCGCCGGAGAGCGCGCCCGCCTGCACTTCGAAACCTTTCACGTCATCCGCCTGCCAGCAGTGCATGCTGAGGTGGAAATTCTGCAGTTGCGAGAGCACTTTCTCTGTGTCGATTCCGAATTCGGCATAACGTTCCCTGGCGATTTCGTATGCCTTGCTTATGAGTTCCTGTTTCATATTCTTATGTTTTTATTTATTTTCATAATTTCCTCAAAACGGGCATAAACATCATCCCAGACTTCAGTGTTCTCAGGTTCGAAGCGGCGGAGAGCCGGGTCAGAGGCGAGCGCCCCGCGCATCCCCGCCATCGAATCCGCCTGCCCGAGTCCGACGAACTGGGCCATGAGGTTCCCCGCCGTGGTGGCCTCCGCCGGGCCGGCAATCACCGGAATGCCGAGCGAAGAGGCAATCATCCTGTTCAGTCCGGCATTCAGGGAGCCGCCGCCTATGACATGCAGCCGGTCTATCTTTTCCCCCGAAAGTTTCTTCAGATTGCCGAGCACAAGACGGTACTTGAGGGCAAGGGACTCAAATATGCAGCGGACAAGCTCCGCGTCCGAGGACGGGAGAGCCTCCCCTCGGGAAAGACAATATTCCCGAATCGCCGAAGGCATATCCTCCGGGTTGGCGAAGGACGGGTCATCCGGGTCAATCAGGCTGCGGAACGGCTCCGCGTCGTCCATCAGCGCGACAATCCGGGGATAGGAATATTCCCTCCCATCCCTCTTCCACGATGCGCGGCATCTTTCCAGCAGCCACATCCCGGTTATGTTCTTGAGGAAGCGGATGCCGCCACCGGCTCCGCCCTCGTTGGTGAAGTTCATTGCGGCTGACTCTTCTGTGACAATCGGCAACGGTATTTCGACTCCCATGAGTGACCATGTACCCGAACTCAGATAGGCGAAATCCCCGCCCGTGGCCGGCACTGCGGCGACGGCCGAGCCTGTATCGTGTCCCGCGACGGCAATCACGGGGATTTTCCCGAGTCCGGTTTCCGCAGCGACCTCGTCCGTAAGTTCCCCTATCACCTCTCCGGGCATCACGATTCTCCCGAAAAGACTGCGCGACACACCCGCCGCAGCAAGGATTCCGTCGTCAAAGTCACGCGTTTCGGGGTTCATCAGCGCGGAAGTGGAGAGTATCGTGTATTCGCAGATCCGCTGTCCGGAAAGCATATATGAAATTGCGTCCGGCATGAAAAGCAGTCCCTCGGCCGCCTCCAACGCGGAATTGCTTTCCCGCTTCATCGCAAAGAGCTGGAAGACCGTGTTGAAGTCCATAATCTGGATTCCGGTCCTGCGGTAGAGTTCCCTGCGGGGGATGAGACCGAAGAATTTTCCTGGAATCCCGGCAGTGTAACTGTCACGATAGGAGCGCGGCTGCGCGAGAATATGTCCGTCCGCTCCGAGAAGCACGAAATCCACTCCCCATGTATCGACACCGACGGATTCTATCTTTTCGCCTGAAACTGCGGCCTTGCGCAGCCCCGAAAGTATCTCGTTCCAGAGACCCCACAAATCCCAGTAACTGCGTCCGCAGACTGTGATTATATTATTCGGGAACCGATGGATTTCAGTCATTTGAATGCCGTTCCCGGTGTATTTCCCGAGTACGACGCGGCCGCTTGTTGCGCCGAGGTCTATCGCCAGTGATGCCATATAGTGTCTATTATCATATAACCTTACAACGGTTGCACTTCAGATGTGCTCGACTTCGGGCGAGAGCGTTATGCCGAAGCGGTCGCGGACGGAGGAGATGATTGCATTTTCAAGTTCAATCACTTCCTGCGGAGCCGCTTTGCCGGTGAGATTCACTATGACAAGCGGCTGCCTTGAGTAACAGGCGACATTGCCTGTCTGTCTCCCTTTCCAGCCGCACTGCTCAATCAGCCATGCCGCCGGAATCTTGACCATCGGGGCGACACCGTAGGGTCGGGGGGTTGAACCGTCGGGCTGAGGGACAGCACTGACCTGGCGGGAATCTGAACCGCCGGGCTGAGGGACAGCACCGTCCTGGCGGGGGGTTGAACCGCCGGGCTGTTCCACAACGTAGTGAGGGACAGCGGCTTCCGGACCGTTTGCGGCACGGAACTCGGAGAGGATGCGCTCGAAATGCTCCTGCGGAACAAGCGGATTCTTGAAAAAACTGCCGGCTGAACCGAGTTCGGACGGTTCGGGGAGTTTCTGTCTGCGGATGTCTGTGACGACTTCGCGGACCAGAGACGGGGTCAGGGGTTTCCGCCGGCAAGGCTGCGACGCCGCCTCGACAGCAGCGCGGAGATGCCCGTAGTCAAGGCGCGGAACCGGGGCTGAAGAAAGGCGGAAGACGACCGATGTGACGGCATAAAGACCTTTCCAAACGGTCTTGAAGTTGGAGGCGCGGTAGCCGTAGCCGCAGTCGGCATTGTCAAACACGACGGAGTTTCCCGCCGAAAGCTCAATGCAGTTAACCTTGACAATCACATCCTTGGCTTCCACGCCATACGCCCCGACATTCTGAACGGCACTCGCGCCGACCTCGCCCGGGATGTGCGAAAGGTTCTCGACCCCCCAGAGTCCGCGCTCCGCCGCCCATGCGCAGAAATCGTCGAACACGACTCCCGAGCCGACCTCGACCAGAACCTCAGAGTTGACACCATTGCCCGCTCCAAATTCGCCCGACACGGAATCCGACACAGAATCCGACACAGAATCCGGCACAGAGCCTGAGCCGCCATCAACGCCCGCCCCGGACAGAATCCGGATGTCCCTCATTTCAGAATGCAGGACGGTCCCGGGAAAGTCCCCCGTGAACAGCAGGTTGCTCCCCGCACCGACAAAAAGGAGAGGGCGCGGCAGCGAGGTGTCCCTCAGCAGTCCCCGCAGCTCCTCCACGCTCCCCCACCCGGCATAGGCGGCAGAGCGCACCTTCATCCCGAAGGTATTCCGTATCTCCCTGTTATACTGTATCATACAAACATCCGTTAGCGAAGTCCAGCCATCATCGAAGTCCAACCATTATCGAAGTCCAACGCCGCAATCCGCTTTTTATTGGACTTTTGCCCCGTTGGCAAGAAGTTCCTGCGGCGCGACAAACCTCATCTTCCCGTCGCCCTGACGCGCCATCAGAATCATTCCCTTGGACTCGATGCCCCGGATTTTGCGCGGAGCGAGATTGGCGAGTATGCAGATTTGTTTCCCGAGCATATCCTCCGGAGAATAAAACTCCGCGATGCCGGAAACAATCGTGCGTTTGTCGATGCCCGTGTCAATCGTCAGCTTCAGCAGCTTGTCGGTCTTCGGAACGCGCTCAGCCTCAAGCACAGTCGCCGTACGGATGTCCATCTTCTCGAAATCCTCGAAACTGCACTCAGGTTTCTGCGGCTCCACCTTCGCGGCGGCTTCCTTCGCGGCCGCCTCGGCAGCGGCGGCTTCACGCTCCGCCCTGATGGCGTTAAGGCGCGCAATCTGCGCATCGACCACCTCGTCCTCAATCTTCGCAAAAAGCAGTTCCGCCTGTCCGAGTTCATGACCCACAGGGAGTATGCGCCCGGAAGAGAGGCCGCTCCACGAGAGGGAAACCGAAGAGTCTTCTGAAGACGGACAGCCATTCGGAACAATTCCGCTGACAGTGTGCAGTGCGGCCGCCTCGGAGGCGGTGAATATGTTCTCTCCGGAAGCGCCTTCCTCTCCGGCACGGTGGTCCGTACCCGCGATTATGCCCACACGGAGAATCCTGCGGAGCTTCTCGGCTGAGAACGGAAGGAACGGTTCGAACACCACGGCAAGCGCGGCGCAAATCTGGAGGGAGACATTGAGAATGGATGCCGTCCTGTCCATATCCGTCTTGGCGACCTTCCACGGCTCGGTGTCAGTGAGATATTTGTTGCCGAGACGGGCGAGATTCATCGCCGCCTTGAGCGCCTCGCGGAAGCGGTAGGACCCGATGTTCGACTCTATTTCCGCCGCCAGAACAGGAATCTGCGCAAGCGTCTCCCCGTCAATCGCCTCCGGCTTCAGGTCGGCAGGGACTTTCCCCCCGAAATACTTGTGCGTCAGCACCACCGCCCTGTTCACGAAATTCCCGAAAATCGCCACAAGCTCGCTGTTGTTGCGGGCCTGGAAGTCCTTCCACGAGAAATCGTTGTCCTTGGTTTCCGGGGCGTTGGCACAGAGCACATAGCGGAGCACGTCCTCCCGGCCAGGGAACTGCTCGAGGTACTCGTTCAGCCACACGGCCCAGCCTCTCGAAGTCGAAATCTTGTCACCCTCGAGGTTCAGGAACTCGTTCGCAGGGACATTGTCCGGAAGTATGTAGCCGCCGTGGGCCTTGAGCATGGACGGGAACACGATGCAGTGGAACACGATGTTGTCCTTGCCGATGAAATGCACGAGTTTCGTATCCTCAGACTTCCACCATTTCTCCCAAGTCTGCGGAAGCAGCTCACGGGTGTTGGAGATGTAGCCTATCGGAGCGTCGAACCAGACATAGAGCACCTTGCCTTCAGCCCCCTCCACCGGCACGGGAACGCCCCAGTCGAGGTCGCGGCTCACGGCGCGAGGCTGAAGCCCGCCGTCAATCCAGCTCTTGCACTGCCCGTATACATTGGTCTTCCACTCCCTGTGTCCGTCAAGAATCCACTCCGAGAGCCAGTTTTCGTACTCGTTCAGAGGCAGATACCAGTGCTTTGTCGGCTTCTTCACAAGCGGGGAGCCGCTGAGGGACGATTTCGGATTTATGAGTTCGTCCGGGCTGAGCGTCGCGCCGCACTTCTCGCACTGGTCGCCATAAGCCCCTTCCGCACCGCAGCGCGGGCAGGTCCCGGTGATGTAGCGGTCCGCGAGAAAGGTCTTCGCCTCCTCATCATAGTACTGCTCGCTTTCCCTGACGATGAACTTGCCCTCGTCGTAGAGCTTCCGGAAAAAATCCGAGGCTGTCTTCTCGTGGACCTTGGATGTCGTGCGGGAATAGATGTCGAAATTGATTCCGAGCCCCGCGAAAGACTCCTTTATCAGCGAATGGTATCTGTCCACGATGTCCTGCGGAGTCACGCCCTTCTCCTTCGCCTTGATTGTAATCGGAACGCCGTGTTCGTCCGAGCCGCAGATAAAAAGCACGTCCTGCCCCCTGAGCCTCTGATACCTCACATATATGTCCGCCGGAACGTAAACCCCCGCGAGATGTCCGATGTGGACGGGACCGTTCGCGTAAGGAAGCGCACAGGTCACCAGCTGTCTTTTGTATTCCTTCTTTTCCATATTCATATATCACTATTCATATATCACTTTATCTCAATATATCATAATCATATCATATCATCGTATTCATAATCATCGTATCTATTTCACAGCGTCATCATATCATCGTATCTCCGTCATATTCATATATTCATATCGTCATATTCATATTCATATCCATATCATCATATCATCATATCATCATATCATCGTATCTCCGTCATATTCATATGTTCATATCATCATATCATCATATTCATAATCATCGTATTTCACAGTGTCATCATATCATCGCATCGCCGTATTCTCTGTCATCATATCCCTTATTTCCGGAATTCCGACGCGAGGGACGATTTCACCCTGTTCAGTTCCGTGATTCTGCGCATCAGCTCCTCCATCTTCCCGGAATCCTGCGTTGCGACGAGTTCCTTCTGGAGCGACTTGATTTCAAGTTCGACATTGAGCAACTGCAGCTTTATCAGCGACTTGGGGACATATGTCACCAAAGTCGTCTCCATCGAAGTGAGCGAGTTCTCGAAATTCTTCACCGTCAGATTGTACTTGTCGACAAGCAGGTCGCGCGTCACCGCGCTTGTCTGCGAATCCGCGCTGTCACGAAGCCGGGCAAGAATCCGGCTCTGCTGCAGACCCTCGTCATAGAACCCCGCATATTGCTCCAGAATCCGCGCATACATCGAGTTACGGAAGGTCATCCCGTTGTCGTCCAAGGTGTTGAGTATGAAATCGGCGACCGTGGGGACCTCGCCTGTCCGGTACGGTGAGTCTTTGTCGAACTTCAGCTCACATTCGCCGTACTCAAGAAGGAAGCACAGCAGCTCACGCTCCGCTGAGGCGGTGAAAGGCTCCTCCTCGCGCATCCCGGCGGTCCCGGCGACATCGCGTAATCCGTCACGAATCAGGCCTCCGGTCTCCCGGGCCTTATCCCCCGGGGCATCCTGACTCTCCTCCGCCCCGGAAACGCCAGGAGCGTCAGGGGTGTCCGAAGCATCCATGGAGGACTTGGTGTCCGTAGCAGCCTCCCTGGCCGCCTCACGCTCCCGCTGCCTTTTTTCAGCCACGAGCAGAGCCTCGCGGGACTGCCTCACCCTGTCGTAGAGCATGCTCTCCTCGGTTCCGAACTTCGCGGAACAGGTCTGTATGTACATCGCTCGGACAATCTGGTCGGGAATCAGCGCAATCGTATCCGCCACCTCGTTGATCAGCGACGCCCGCTTCAAAGGGTCGTTCCCGGCCTCTCCGAGGAGCATATCCGTCATGAAACCTATGAAATCCTGCTCATGCGAAGAGATGTAGTCCTGAACCTCCGCCAGAGTGTGCGAACAGGCGAACGAATCCGGATCCTCCCCGTCGGGCAGCAGCACCACGCGCACGTTCAGCCCGCCCCGGAGCACAAGCCCGATTCCCCGCAGGGCCGCGTGAATCCCGGCGCTGTCCCCGTCATAGATTATGGTCACGTCGTCCGCAAAACGCCTGATCAGAGCCACCTGCCCGGTCGTGAGCGAAGTCCCGCTCGAAGCCACCACGTTAAGGATTCCGAGCTGGTGCATTGACAGAACGTCGAGATAGCCCTCCACGAGTATGCACTTGCGCTGCCGGGAAATCTCGTTCTTCGCGAAATAAATTCCGTAGAGCGAACGGTTCTTGACATATATCTCCGTCTCCGGCGAATTGACATATTTCGCCACGCTCTTGTCCGTCTTGAGCGTGCGGCCGCCGAAAGCGATGACCTGCCCCGTGACCGAATGTATCGGGAACATCACCCTGTCGAAGAAACGGTCCGTCAGAGAACCGTCGTCGCGGCGTATGCTCAGCCCGGTCTCGACGAGATAGTCCTCCTTATACCCGGCCTCCCTTGCCGCGCGGCTCAGTTCGTCACGGGACTGCGGAGCCCATCCGAGCCCGTATTTTTCTATGGTGGAGTCGTCGAGCTTACGCCTGTTGTGGAAATATTGATATGCAATCGCCTGACCCATAGGGGTGTGCAGGGATTTCTGAAAGAACTCGGACGCGAACTTCGAAACTATGTAGAGACTGTCCTTATGCTGTTTTCTGGCAAGATCCTCGGCTGTCTCCTCCTCTTCGGTCACTTCGACATGATACTTCCGGCCGAGGTAGCGGATGGCCTCGGGAAAGGTCATGCTCTCGTGCTCCATCACGAAATCCACCGCCGACCCTGCCTTGCCGCAGCCGAAGCACTTGTAGATGCCCTTGGACGGGGAGACATAGAACGACGGGGTCTTCTCGTTGTGGAAAGGGCAGCATGCGGTCCAGTTCGCCCCGCGACGCTTCAGATCGACGAAATCGCCGACCACATCCACAATCTGCGCGACATCCAAAATACGCTCTACCGTGTCACGTGGAATCATCACCACCCCAGTTTAAAAATTACCCTGTCTTTTCAAGCCCCGCAGTGCCTTCCTTAACGCCGAATCCGTCTCCAGCGCCGCGAGCGCAAATCAGTTCGCGACCTCGCAGAGGAACTTCAGACGCACAAGACGGATTTCATTCTCCTCGCAGTCCTCCCCGAGTTCTGCAAGGGCATCCTCCACGGAATCCGACTCCGCCTCGTCGCGGAAATATCCATAAATTTCGTCCACGACCTCGTCATCGATGTTCTGGCGGATGTAGTAGTCCAGATTCAGCTTGAAGCCGGACTGCACTATTGACTCGATTTCCGTCAGCAGCTCCTCGAACTCGAGTCCGAGAGCCCCCGCGATGTCCTCCAGAGCAAGGCGGCGGTCGATGTTCTGGATAATCGTGATTCTGTTGTCCGAATTGTGCCGCACGGTCTTCATCACAGAGAGGTCGTACGGCCGTTCTATCTCATTCTCCTCCACATACTTGGCAATCAGGGCGACGAACTCTCCCCCATACTTCTTCGCCTTTCCCTCACCCACGCCCTGACAGCGCTGGAGTTCGTTCAGACTGACCGGATACATTATCGACATGTCCTCGAGGGCGGCATCGCTGAAAATCACCCACGGCTGAAGTTTCAGTTTCCGGCCGATATCCTTGCGCAGTTCCTTCAGCATGGCGAGCAGAGTCTCGTCTCCGCCTCCGCCGCCTGCACGTACCGCAGGAACTGACGCATCGTCGTCATCGTCCTCACCCTCCGCGAACACTCTGTCCTCGGTCAGCATGAGCGGAGTCGGACTGTCCGCGAATTTACGCCCTTCCGGGGTCACGGATATGAGTCCGTATGACTCTATATCTTTGTCAAGCAGATGCCGGATAATGCCCTGATGGATGACCGAACACCAGAAATGGGAGCTGCGGTCACGCCCCGCACCGAAAAACTCGAGACAGTCGTGCCTGTATGACTTTATCAGCGCGTTGCTTTCGCCGGCGAGTATGTTCGCGAGATGCTCCGTCTTGAAATGCTCCGGAAGCGCGTTCACAAGGTCTATGACCATGCACATCTGCTCCGAGCCCTCGAACCTCTTCTTCGGATGGAGACAGTTGTCGCACGCCCCGCAGTTGTCCTGAAGATAGTCCTCACCGAAGTAGTTGAGCAGCAGCTTCCTGCGGCACTGGTTGGATTCAGCGTAGGCCACGGTTTCCATCAGCAGCTGCCGTCCGATTTCCTGCTCGGCAATCGGCTTGCCCTGCATGAACTTCTCCAGCTTCTGTATGTCTTTGTAGCTGTAGTAGGTGATGCACTGCCCCTCCTGCCCGTCACGTCCGGCGCGTCCGGTCTCCTGATAATAGCCTTCAAGGCTCTTCGGGATGTCGTAGTGAATCACGAAGCGCACATCCGGCTTGTCTATGCCCATTCCGAAGGCTATGGTCGCCACAATGACGTCCACCTCCTCCATCAGAAACGCGTCCTGGTTCTCCGCACGGGTCTTCGCGTCAAGCCCGGCGTGATACGGACGAGCCTTTATCCCGTTGACATTCAGCAGCTCCGCAATCTCCTCAACTTTCTTGCGGCTGAGACAGTAGATGATTCCGGATTTCCCGGGGTTCTGCCGTATGTATTTTATTATGTCACGCTTCGGGTCGGTCTTCTCACGGATTTCGTAGTAGAGATTCGGCCGGTTGAACGAGGACTTGAAGACTTTCGCATCCTGGATTCCGAGATTTCTGACTATGTCGCTCTGGACTTTCGGGGTGGCCGTCGCCGTGAGGGCGATTATCGGAGCGCGCCCGATTTCATCTATTATCGCCCGTATCCGGCGGTACTCCGGACGGAAATCGTGTCCCCATTCGGAGATGCAGTGCGCCTCGTCGACGGCATAGAACGAAATGCGTATCTCCTTGAGCAGAGCGACGTTTTCAGGCTTAGTCAACGACTCCGGAGCGACGTAGAGAAGTTTCGTCTTCCCCGTCAGCAAATCCGCCCTGACCTCCGTAATCTGCGCCTTCCCGAGCGACGAGTTCAGGAAATGCGCCACGCCCTCATCTCCGGAGACAAATCCGCGTATGACATCGACCTGATTCTTCATCAGTGCAATCAGAGGGGATATGACTATCGCGGTGCCCTCCATCAGCAGGGCCGGCAGCTGGTAACACATGCTCTTCCCCCCTCCTGTCGGCATCAGGACAAAGGCGTCATTGCCATCCACGAGGTGGCGGATTATCTCCTCCTGCCCCGGTTTGAATGACGTGTAACCGAAGAACAAACTGAGTTTCTCGAACAGTTTTTCTGTGCTTACCATAGCTGTTGAACGAATTTGCTTGAGAACCGTAAAATATATTAAGTGCCCGTTAAGTAATCCTTAAAAAATAACTTTGAATGACAGATTCACGAAAGAATAATAAAGATAGACATATTTTTACATATTACAAAATTTTATTGAGAAAGTTTGAGTATCTTTGCGGTTGCTCCGGTTTTTCCGGAGACGACGGACTGTCCGGGACAGATGGATTCCGACGCGGATGAAATCAGGGATATATGGATTCCGTCGCAGATGAAAATGAAAACATATCAATAAAATACGCATTATGAAAGCAATCAGAATTTTTGCGGCTGTCCTTGTGGCCGCACTTGCACTTTCCTGCAAGTCAAACAGCGATGTCAAGGTTGACGTCGAACTTCCAACCCACGCCGAGACTGATTCGGTCAGCTACCTTCTCGGAATCAACTTCGGCTCGTTCCTCAAGGGCAACGGACTCTGCGACAACCTCTCCGAACTCAATATGTCGGAACTCAAGAAGGGTATGAACGATTTCCTCAAGGCCGAGGGCAACGTCTATGACCCGGAATTCGGCAAACAATTCAAAATCAACCCGGAAGAGATGGGACGCATCATCAACGGCTACCTCTCGAAGAAAAACGAATACACTGCGGCCGTAAACAAGGCAAAGGGAAAGAAGTTCCTTGAGGAGAACCTCAAGAACGGGGTTGACACCACAGCCAGCGGACTCCAGTACACCATCATCGAGGAAGGCGCCGAATACAAGGTTCAGCCGAACGACACTGTCTGGGTGTTCTACAGCGGCAAGACCATCGACGGCAAGGAATTCGACGGCAATATGGGCAACGAAGAGCCTACGAAGTTCACCGCAAACCGCGTAATCAAGGGCTGGACCGAAGGCCTCGGGCTGCTCGGAGAGGGCGGAAAGGCGACTTTCTACATCCCGTCAGAGCTTGCATACGGAGAGAGGGGCAACCGCAACATCGAGCCTAACTCAGTTCTCATCTTCGAGGTTGAGGTTCAGAAAGTAGGCAAGTTCGTTCCTAAAGAGGAGACTCCTGCAAAGAAGAAATAATCCGACAGGTCTATGGCACTGGAAATTGAAGGAAAAATCATCACGAAACTGCCTGTTCAGAACGGGACTTCCGCAAGAGGCCCTTGGTCGAAGCAGGAGTTCGTGATTGAGTACCAGGATGGGAACTACCCCAATCAGGTGTGCATGAACGTCTGGGGCGAGGACAAGGTTAAGGATCTGGAGCAGTTCCAGGCCGGCGAGACGGTGAAAGTCTCGTTCAACCTTTCGAGCCGCGAGTACAACGGACGCTGGTATTCCGACATCCGCGCATGGAGAATCGAGCGCGCGGGAGCGGCTCCGCAGGCTCAGGCGCAGGCATACGGCACTCCGGGCTACACCGCCCCGACGGGCGCGGGCGCTCCGCAGCAGCCTGCGGCTTCTGCCGCGACTGCGACGGATTTTGATGCGAACAGCGAAGATGATCTTCCGTTCTGAGGACGGAGCTGAATAAAAAGCGGTCTGCTGCGTTGTTCTCCTTGCCCGAATCCTCACAACCGACAGGTTGCTCCGGTGTCGGGCGCGTCGAGAGCCTTGCATCCCATCTTTTTATTCAACTCCGCATCACGGAACTTATTACCGCTATAACTTGACAAAGGGAGATGACTTTTCCGGTCACCTCCCTTTTTGATTTTTCAGCCCCTTATGTCCCATCGGCCACCGGGACCGAAAAGATACTCCTCAAGTTCCGGCATAAGATTGAGCCGGCGGACAAGATCGAGGACGGTGACGCGGTCACGCATATAAGGAATGTGCCGGAAAGCCTCCTTCAGCCCCTCACGGGAGACGGCTATCATCTCGGGCTCGTATGGAGCATGGGCGGCCTTGAGAAGATTGTGAAGTTCCGAGACACTCATAAGGGTGTCTGTCAGACGGGCCTTGAGTTCCGGCCAGTTGTCCCGCACACGGGTAAGTTGCACCCGCAGCTGCTCTCTGCCGGGATGTTTCGCGCGGCACTCGCCCAGAACCGCTTCCGCAGGGTCGGCCGGCGAACCGGCGAAGATGCGTCGGACTTCCTTTGCCATCTCCGGCCATGACGGCCATGCGGAAACGCAGGCATCCACATCCGTCGTCGAGAGGTCGCGTTTCAGAAGGAACTCGTAGCAGGCTGCGGAGACGAGCGAGCCTATGCCCACCTCGAAGCCGTGAGGCACGGGACGGCCGGCGGAAAGGAATGATTTGCCGCATTCGAATCCCGGAACGGTCTCCGCTCCGGTGTAGCGCAGGTCTGTCATCTCCCAATAGTGTCCGAAGATGTGTTCGGCCCCGGAAGACGGGCGGCTGCTCTGGTAGGACTGCATCGCCAGTCCGCTGAGTATCAGTCCCTCCGCAAGCGTTTTTATCGCCGGAACCTCACCGGCATAGACGGCTTCGGGATGCGCAAGCGATTCCCGCAGTCCGTCGTGGACAAGGCCGTAAGAAAATGCGTCAATGCTTTCGCAGCCCATCGCGTCCGCAACAATCCAGTCAGCTCCCGCCGGAATCTTCGCCAGAAGGTCGGCATAGCCGGAGACCGCAAGATACTTCGGAGCCTTGGCCGCGATTGCGGGGTCCACGATGATTCCGTAAGGGGCGCGGCAGTCGAAGGTCCGCTTGAACCCGTCCTTTATTATCGATGCGCCGTAGGCCGAGAAACCGTCCATGGAGACAGTGGTGGCCACAATCATATATCTCCGTCCCAAATGTTCCGAGACGAGTTTCGTCAGGTCGTTCACCACCCCGGCCCCGACCGCCACGGGGATTGCCTCCACAGCCGCGAGATGGCTTTCAAGTTTCTCGACAAACGACCATTCGGCATAGAAATTCTTATCGTGGAATACGAAAGGCGCAACCATCGGAATGCCCGCCGCCTTCATATGTCCATAGACTTCCTCCGCCGCAATCCCCCAGGTGTTGTCATCGGCGACAATCACCGCCTGCTTCCCCGGAAAGAGATTCCGGAACATCTCCGGAGTCCGCGCCATCGCGCCCTCCCCGATGATGAGAGCCTTCGTGTCCGTCGTCCTGTCCAGTGCGTTTTGTATGTTTTTCAAAATCAGTCCAATTTATGTATCGCCAGTCCGGACCTGAGTTTGGGTTCGAACCATGTGGTCTTCGGCGGCATGATGTTGCCGCTGTCGGCAATGTCCGTAAGTTCCTTCATGGAAACCGGGTAGAGGGCGAAGGCCACGGCCATCTCGCCGCTGTCAACCCTGCGCGCCAGTTCTCCGAGTCCCCGGATGCCGCCGACGAAATCTATTCTCTTGTCTTTGCGCAAGTCCTTGATTCCAAGAATCTTGTCAAGAATCTGCTCTGACAGTATCGTGACGTCCAGACGCGCAATCGGGTCGTCCTCATCGACATGTCCCTGATAGTCGAGCCGCCACCAGTAGCCGTCGAGATACATCGAAATCTCGTGGCGGTGCAGCGGTGTGAAGTCGTGGAATCCCATTTCCACAGCCTTCTGCCGCTCCTCTTCCGTCCCCACCCCGTCAAAAGCGAACGTCTTGAGAATCTCATTCCGGAACGAAACCGGGTCAAGCCCGTTCAGGTCGGTGACCACGCGGTTGTAGTCCATAATCTTGAGATTGCTCTCCGGAAATGCCACGGCCATGAACCAGTTGTACTCCTCCTCTCCGGTATGCTCCGGATTGTTTTCCCGCTTCTCCGCGCCGACACGGGCTGCCGCCGCCGTACGATGGTGTCCGTCAGCGACATAGAATGCGCTGATTCCCGAGAACTCCCGGGTTATCGCCTCGATGTCGGCATCATCGTCAATCACCCAGAACCGGTGTCCGAAGCCGTCGGGAGCGACGAAGTCATATTCCGGAGTCCGTGAGGCATATTTCCCCACAATCGAGTCTATCAGTTCGTCGTCCGGATAGGAGAAGAACACAGGCTCGATGTTGGCGTTCTGGATGCGCACGTGCACCATACGGTCGTCCTCCTTCTCTTTGCGTGTCAGTTCGTGCTTCTTTATGCTGCCGTCGGCGTAGTCGTCGATGTGGGCGCAGAGCACGATGCCGTATTGCGTGCGGAAGCCCATTGTCTGGGCATAGACATAATAGCACTCTTTTTCGTCCTGCCTGAGCCAGCCGTTCTTCTGCCAGAGCGCGAAGTTCTCGACGGCCTTGGAGTAGGCCGCGTCGGAATGTTCGTCGACCATCGGCGAGAAGTCAATCTCCGGTCTGGTTATATGGAGCAGCGACTTCTCCCCCGCCTCGGTCCGCGCCTCTTCGGAGTTCATCACGTCGTATGGCCTTGCCGCCACTTCTCCGACAATCTCACGCGGCGGACGAAGCGCCGCAAAAGGTTTCACCTTCACCATATTGTGTACTATATAATTATGTACCTGTTCATACTATATTTTCCTGTTCGGAAGACTGCTTTCAAAGGATGAGGCTCGCGACGAAGTTCAAACCGCGGCAATCTGTCGGTTGTGAGGATTTGAACGAGGAGTATAACGCCGCGATTCGCCTTTTAAGGATTACTAAGGCCGCCTTTCATTTATTGAGTCTGTACCGCTCGCATCCCGTGGCGAAATACGCCACAATCTGCCGCGCCGCCGCAAGCCCGGCATTGACATTCGCCTCGGCCGTCTCCGCGCCCATCTTTTTCGGAGTCGCGAAATAACGCTTCCCGAGAGCCTCTTCAAACGCCCCTGCGGCATCCGGAGCCACATCGGTGACATATTTCAGATCCTCGCGCTCCTTGAGAAGCTCCAGCAGCGAAACCTCGTCAATCACCTCTTTCCGTGCAGTGTTCACGAGACAGCCGCCCTCAGGCATCAGACCGACGAGCCGCGCTCCGACAGACCCCGCCGTCTGAGGGGTTGCAGGAATATGCAGCGAGACGAAATCACAGGAAGAATAGAGCTGCTCAAGCGAGGAGGCGGCCTCAACGCCGTCCTTTTCAATGTCATCGGCGCTCAAAAACGGGTCGAATGCCGTCACTGACATCCCGAGTGCCTTCGCCTTGGCCGCCACGAGCCTGCCCACATTGCCGTAGGCCTGAAGCCCGAGCCGTTTGCCGAGAATCTCCGAACCTGTGCCCGGCGTAAAGCGGTTGCGCGACATATATATCATGAACGCGACCGCAAGTTCCGCCACAGCATTGGCGTTCTGTCCCGGAGTGTTCATCGCCACGACCCCGTGCTCCGTGCAGGAAGCAAGGTCAAGGTTGTCATAACCCGCCCCGGCGCGCACCACAATCTTCAGCTGCGGCGCGGCATCCAGAACTTCCGCCGTCACCTTGTCAGAACGGACAATCAGCGCGTCGGCATCAGCCACCGCCGAGACAAGTCCGCCCTGTCCATCATATTTTTCAAGAAGAGCCAGAGTGTGCCCCTGAGCCTCGACAATCTCCCTTATTCCGTCAACCGCCGCCTTCGCGAACGGTTTCTGTGTCGCAATCAGTATTTTCATAGCCGTATTTTCTTTTTGAATCTCACGGCCGGACACCGAATGTCCCCGGCCTCACTTCACGGTCTGTTCAGGCCTTCTCTTCAAGCACCTGCGTCTCAAAATCCCTCATCGCCTGCACGAGCGCCTCAACCGACTCCACCGGACAGGCGTTGTAAATCGAAGCGCGGAATCCGCCCACGGAACGGTGTCCCTTGATGCCGACCATCCCGCGTTCAGTGGCGAATGCGAGAAAATCGTCCTGAAGATGCTCGAATCCCGGAGCCATCACGAAGCAGACATTCATTATGGACCTGTCCTCCGTGGCTGCCGTACCGACAAAGAGGGAGTTGCGGTCAATCTCGCTGTAGAGCATCTCCGCCTTCCTGAGGTTGATTTCATGCATCGCCCCGACTCCGCCCTGTGCCTTTATCCACTTGAGGGTCTCATTCATCACGAAAATCGGGAACACCGGAGGTGTGTTGAACATTGATTTCCCGTCAATCAGGGTCTGATAGTTCAGCATCGTGGGGATGTAGTGGGAGACCTTGCCGAGCGCATCCTTGCGGACGATGGCGAAAGTGACTCCGGCTGTCCCGACATTTTTCTGCGCACCGCCGTAAATCAGCGCATACTTCGAGACATCCACCGGGCGGGACATGATGTCGGAAGACATATCCGCAATCAGCGGAACCGGACAGTCGATGTCACGGGAAATCTCCGTCCCGTAGATTGTGTTGTTCGTGGTTATGTGGAAATAGTCCAGATCGGTCGGAATCTCATAGCCTTTCGGGATGTAGGAATATGTCCTGTCGGCCGATGAGGCCACGAGCACGGCCTCCGCTCCCTTGGATTCGGCGAATCCTTTCGCTTCCTTGAAGGCTTTCTTCGCCCACACGCCGGTCTCGAGGTAGCCGGCTTTTCTTTCAAGGAAATTCATCACGGCATAGAGAAATCCCATACTCGCCCCGCCGCCGAAAAAGACCACTTCGTGCGTGTCCGGAATGTTCAGAAGTTCCTTCCACAGCGACCGGCACTCGTCCATCACGGCCTCCCATGGCTTCGACCTGTGTGAGATTTCGATTACCGACATCCCGGTTCCGGAAAAATCTTCAAGAGCCTCCGCCGCAGCCTTCACCGCCGGCTCAGGCAGGACGCAGGGTCCCGCATTGAAATTATGAACAGTCTTCATATCCATTTATGTTTCATACGATTAACCGGAACGGAGAAACGCTTCCGGCCGCGTATCGTTTCACAAATATAAACATTATATTTTTGTCCCTCCGCCGTCCATGGCTTTCAGCACAGTGCATCCTTCGATGTCCGCGGCCCTCGAAAGGAAGTCCTCTTCGGCCGAAAGACGCACGGCGACCGTCAGAGAACAGCTGGTGTCGAACTGCTGGTCACGGGCCTCCATCTTCATATCCTTCAGCACCTTCATCACGGCGTTCATCGACATATACCCGAATTCCAGACGAAAGTCAACCGTCGCGGTCTTTTCGATGACGACGGCCCGCGAAAGAGCATCATCGGCGGATGTCCTGTAGGCACGGATAAGCCCGGGTATCCCCAGTTTTATGCCTCCGAAATAACGCACCACCACGACGAGCACATCGCTGAGTCCACGGGAATCAATCTGCCCGAGAATCTGCCGCCCGGCCGAACCTGAAGGCTCCCCATCGTCGTTGGCGCGGAACACATCTCCCTTGTAACCAAGACGATAGGCGTAGCAGTGGTGACGCGCATCGTGATATTCCTTTTTCAGCGAAGAGACGATTTCCTTAATCTGAGCCTCGGTTCCGACCGGATATGCGAACGCGAGAAAGCGGCTTCCGTTGTCCCTGAAAAGCCCTTCCGACACCTCTGCGATGCTGTTGTACCTGTCTTTTATTTCAGCCATACCATAATAAGGAATCTGTTCTCTGGAATCCCTGACAAATCTCTGCCGATTGATTTTGCTCCGGTGATTTTCTCCGTGACGGCATTCCCAAAAATAGGCATATTTTCAGCGTTATCAAAATCGCGGGCACACAAAGCCCGTTTTGGCCGGTTTTTGCAAAATTTTTGTGTGCATAGTGTTTCATTTTGTATCTTTGGAGGCATTTTCGGGAGGTCACAATTTCCCGCATAATCATTTTTGTCGTATGATATTGAAATACAGAGTTTCCCTGCCCGGGCTGAAGGGTTTTGCGAGAGTTTATGAACTGAAGGCGACAAGCTCGCTCTATTCGTTTCACAAGAGGATGCATGCGGACATGGATTTCCCTATGGATCAGGTCGTGCTTTTCAAGGCGGTGAATCCGGACGGAAGCGCAGTCGCCCGCTACAGCGTGCAGAATATGGGCAAAGGGACGATTGACGAGGTGACGCTCGGAGACTGCCACAAGCGGGGCGAGGACAGTTTCGTCTATTTCTACGACACGACCAACAAAAAGAGCGTGCTCGTGAATTTCGAAGGCGAAGTCGAGGCACGCCCGGGGGTGGTCTATCCGGTTCTCGTCGAGACCAAGGGCCCGAATCCGATTGAGTTCGAGAACGGATATGTGGCCTATGAAGACCTGCCGGAGGACAAGAAACGCAACATCATACGCAAGGAGGAGGGAAACTGGGACGACGAGGACGATGATGATTTCGATGACGAGGAGGACGATGAGGGGGACGACAAGGACGAGGAGGATGTCGTCTATGATGAAAACGAGGGGGATGACGAATAGGCGGCGGATTGCGGCGTTGGACTTCGGCAGATTACGATAAAGTTGATTGAAAAAAGTTGAGATAATATTGGGGCCGACCGGAGTCGGGAAAACTGATTTCGCGATTGAGCGGGCGCTGGGATGCGGTTCTCCGATAATCTCCTGCGACTCCCGACAGATTTTCAGGGAAATGACCATAGGGACGGCCGTCCCGGATGCTTCACAGCTTGCCGCCGTGAAGCATTATTTTATACACAGCAATTCCGTCACAGAAGACTACACCGCCGGACGCTATGAAATCGAGGCCCGCCGTCTTGTGAAGGAACTGTTCGCGCAGGGGCACGAGAAGCTGATTATGTGCGGAGGCTCCGGGTTCTACATCGACGCCTTCGTGAACGGTCTGGACAACTTCCCCCCGGCCGACCCTGCGCTGCGGACTGAACTTTCGGCGCGTCTGCGGGAGGAAGGTGTTGAGTCTCTGGCCCGGCAGCTGGGGGCGCTTGACCCTGAAAGCTGCGAGGTGATTGACCTGTCGAACGGCCAGCGGGTCGTGCGGGCGCTTGAAGTCTGCCTGATGACCGGCCGCAAGTTCTCGTCGTTCAAGACCTCGCCCAACCGCCGCCACGACTTCGAGATTGAAAAAATCGGGCTGACGCGCCCGAAAGAGGAGCTCTATTCCCGCATCGACACCCGTGTGCTGCACATGATTGACACCGGTCTCGTGGAGGAAGTCCGCAGCCTGATTCCGTTCCGCGACCGGCCGGCTCTCCAGACTGTCGGGTACAAGGAAATCTTCGCGTGGTTCGACTTCCTTGACGGCAAGGTCAGCACGGAGGGCTGGGGTCCGACTTCTCCCGGCGACGGGCCGGTCACTTCGCTTGAGCGCGCCGTGGAGCTGATTCAGCGGAATTCTCGCCGGTATGCCAAGCGGCAGCTCTCCTGGTGGAGGCGCGACCCCTCCATCCGGTGGAGAAGCCTTCGGGTCTCGCATCGTTGACATGCCAGAGCCACATCTCGTCAATCACATCCTGCGGAAGCCAGAAGTCAGATTCACAGTCGTAAGCAGACTTTTGACTGCGCCGGAAGCTATCCGTGACATCCAGGCCGTAGAACTTCATCCCTTTTGCCTTGTTCTCCTTGATGATGCGCATGATATCATCGTCGATGAATTCCCAGCCAAAGTCGGAAATGCAGAGGACATCGGCGGGTCTGAAATCGCCCTGTTCCGGCAGGATATCCCTGAATAACCAGCCGAACATAGTGTTCTCGTCGTTCCCGCCTCCTTCGAAACGCGACAGGAAATCCAGAATCTTTACCATATCACGCCGCAGATTATTCATACGGAACATGGAGTGAGAGTGGGAATACTTGACAATCAGTACTTTTCTGTGACGGCGTTGTGCAATGATGCATACAGCTATCGTAAGGGCACGGGAGATGTTCGCCGGTTTTCCCGTCATGGAACCGCTTGAGTCAAGGCAGATAATGATAGGACCGTCGTCGTGCCTTGGCGTATTGACATTTCCGCCGGAGGCGGAAGCGAAGACCTGTAATTTCTTCTCTACATAGTTTTTGAAGAAGACGTTCTGTGTTTCCGGGCAGGACAAGGTCGCGATTTCAGAAGGAAGCAGGCTGCCGAGTTCATTTCCCACGGTTATGCCAACGATGTCCGACTTGGCGGCAGTGAGGAAATGTCCTGACGACAGACTGTCATCATTTCCGGCCCGGCCGATTCGCTTTGCCAGTTGACGCAGCCCTCTCGGTATGGAGCGCATGAACTGAGTTTCAACCTTTTTCTCCCGCTCGGGAGAAAGCCTGTTATGTCCTGAACCATCTAATACATCCTTTTCATCCTTCTCGTCACTGTCTTCATCCTGTCCGCCAAGAGTGCCGGCCTCCTCTTCATCATCGTCACGAGATTGTTTTTTCTTTCCCGGCTTGTCCTCTCCGTCCCGCCCCCGATTTCCCGGATTTGTCTGATTGTCAGACTGATTGTCATCTGGGTCTCCCTTTACCCGGCCCTTGTCCGGAGTGGGATTCGACCCCTCGAAATGTTCTCCAAGTTTTTCAAGCGCAACATCGAGGTCTTTTTCTATTTCTTCTTTCTTCTCTTCCGTTGATGGTGGAAGCTCCTTGGGAGGCTCTTCGGTGCGATTCATCTCTGAAAGGAAGAACTGAGTGATGAATTTTTCAGCCATCAAGATAGCCTTCCCCTCATTTAGAGAGGTGTCATTGTCCATCAGGGCTGCAAGCTCTTCCAAATCTTCCTGGGCCCGCATCCGCCACCCCTTTTGCGCCTTGACAGTTCTCCGGAACCGTTCGTCGCAGGCTATGTATATCAGCGCCTTGCGAATCGTATCAGCGGTATCCCGGCTGCCTCGCAACGCATCAGCTATGTCG
This sequence comes from bacterium, assembly GCA_963607915.1. Classification (GTDB taxonomy): domain Bacteria; phylum Bacteroidota; class Bacteroidia; order Bacteroidales; family UBA932; genus Cryptobacteroides. Next base: position 5,931 of record CAVDEO010000017.1, on the reverse strand, counting down.
TAGCCGCCCAGCTTTGCCGCCACGGATTCTTCTATAAGGGATTTTATGAGCCTTGAATACAGCATCGCCTATTTCCCAAAGTTGCCCTGATAGCGACGGATTTCCCTGGACAGTTCGGGATACTCCTTGAGGCTGCGGGTGAACAGATTGTTTTCCACCATTTCCGCGAGGTCGGCAATGACAGATGCGGATGAGCGGACGAGCTCTTCAAGGAAATAGCCGGAGCCCGGCATCCCTCCGGGCCTTTTCAGTTTCAGCGGGTAGGAAAAGTTGTTGATTACTATCGTTCCGGCCTTTGGCTTGCGCAGGAAGAAATCCGAACCTTGCCCCGGACCGGCTATGTTCACACTGATGACATTTCCATTCACGAACTTCCCGGAATATTTCCGGTCGCAGGCAAGGGAATCATATTCTTCATTGGAAATATACATCATTTCGCCGCCGGCTTCAAAACCATAATATTTCCCGTCCTCGGACACCCAGTATTCCGGAGCCATTCCCTTCGGGTCCCTGGTCCATACTCCCGGAGCAGCCGAAGACGACATCGCCGGTGTCAGGGCTGTCTTTATCAATTCATTCGCAATATCCTGCCGGATCATATCGATCTGAATAGCCTTGTCCCAGATGAGGTGCTCCAACAGCAGGCAGTCAGACCAGTCCACGATGGCGCGGCCGTTGAGCAGGGCGCAGGATCGGAGAATTCCGGCAATCTTCTTCCAGCGCCGGTCGGAGACGTATGGATAACTTGCCTCTTCGTCTTCGAACTCGTCTCCGGAATCCTTCGGACCGGCCTCTGCGCGCTCTTTCAGCTGTTCAATGGCGCGTGCGGCATAACGTTTCCTGATGGCATAGATGAATTCCAGGATTGAGGGAGGTATTTCTACGGTGTCACGACGGCTCAAAAGGTCATCCAGCTCGTCGGAGGAGAACTGCATCTCTTCCGGGATAGAAACTTCCGAGACCGTGCACTCGGCTATCAGCGAGAAGAAGTTCTGCTTGGAGGAGAGCGGATTCACGATGTACCTGAACAGGAACCGGTCCCACAGGGCTTCAAGACCTTCCCCTTCGGCAGGAAGCTCGTTTGACGCTGCCAGTATGCACTTCAGCGGCAGGCGGATATCCTTGCTTCCGTTGTGGAATATCTTCTCGT
>CAVDEO010000017.1:0-4771 GCA_963607915.1 bacterium | reverse complement strand
GTCAGGAGGCTGTTCTGTATCGCAGGCCCCGCTTTCCAGATTTCGTCCAGAAAAATCACGTCGGCCGATGGCAGGTAGCCGTCAACCACTCTTTCGTAAGTGTCTCCGTCCTTCAGCTTCGTGATGGAAACGGGACCGAATATCTCGTCCGGCGTGCTGAACCGGCTCATTAGGTATTCGAATCGCCGGGCATCGCGGAAGGCCAGACCGAGGCGGCGGGCTATCATACTTTTGGCGACACCGGGAAGTCCCAGAAGGAATATGCTTTCTCCGGCAGCCGCACTCAGAAAGCTCAGGGCAAGAACTTCCTCCCTTTCATAAACACCTCTACCCAAGGCGTGTAGCAGGTTTTCAACCTTTGTCCTTATCTGTTCCATTCTTGTAATATTCGATGCTTCGCAGTTCTTTCAGAAATTCGTAACGTATCGGTTTCCTTCTTCCATAAGCCTTTACCTGTAAGGTGAAACCATATCCAGGACATCGTCCATGGTGAGCCGGTAACTGTCACCCGTGCCTTCCAACAACTCATCGGAGAGGGCGCGCTTTGTCTCATGCAGTCGCAGGATTTTTTCCTCGATAGTGTGTCGGGAAACGAGACGGATGACCGTCACGCTTCGCTTCTGTCCGATGCGGTGCGCCCTGTCCATCGCCTGCTCTTCGATGGAGGGATTCCACCAGGGGTCAAGCAGTATGACGTAGTTGGCCGCCGTGAGGTTAAGCCCGAGACCTCCTGCTTTGAGGGAGGAAATGAATATCGGACTTTCGCCGCCCTGGAACTTGGCAACGAGTTCCTTGCGTTCTTCAAGTGAGGTCTGACCATCCATATACAGATACCGTAAACCCTCCCTGTCCAGCATCAGCTTCACTTGGGAAAGGTAGCTGGTGAACTGGCTGAAAAGCAGGATGCGGTTCTCCTCGCCGCTGAGGCGGATTCGTTCCAGCAGTTCTTTCAAGGCTTCCGTCTTGCTGGAAGTCGCTCTCCACTCTTCATAGACAAGGGACATCGAGCATGCCGCGAGGCGAAGGTTTGTAAGCTCCGCGAAGAAACTTACCGTGACGCCGTCCTTTTCCTTGGCCTCTCCTTCCTTCAAGGCCGACTTTATGTGCTTGCGGACATATTCGCGCTGCTTCTCATAAAGTTCCGCCTCGTCCTCGGTCAGTTTCACATACTGCTCATAGACTATCTTTTCCGGGAGATCCGACAGTACGTCCTGCTTTGTGCGGCGGAGGATGAACGGCTGAACCAGTTCCTTGAGGAACTGCTTGTGGCTGTCGTCAAGCTCGGACTGCATGTAACGGCTCCTGAAGTCTTTCCACGGGCCGAGGAGTCCGGGGTTGATGAACTGGAAGAGATTCCACAGCTCACCCAGATGGTTCTGCAGCGGCGTGCCCGTGAGGATGATACGGTTTTCCGCCTGCAGCCCCATCGCGGCTGCGCTGACGCGGGTGTTGCGGTTCTTTATCTGGTGCGCCTCATCCAGACATACAACATTCCATTTCCGTGAAGCGAGGGATGCGGCCCTGGTCCCCAGCACTCCGTAGGTTAAAAGAATGACATCACCCGCTCCGGCACCGCTTATGCAGGCACTCCTGTTGTTTTCGTTATTTAGAATTTTCACACGCAGAGCGGGTGCAAACCGGGCCAGTTCCAAGTCCCAGTTCGGAATCACGGATTTGGGGGCGACCACGAGCGATGGCCCGCAGCTCGCCTTACTGAGCAGGACGGCTATGGCCTGAACAGTCTTGCCAAGGCCCATATCGTCGGCGAGACAGGCTCCGGCTCCCCATGAACTCAGGCGCATCATCCATCGGTAGCCGTCTTTCTGATAATCGCGCAGCGTCCCATTCAGTGTCTTGGGGATTTCGGGCATTGTGTCGTAGGATTCCTGCATCCTGCGCAGCATATTCTTGAAGCCTTCGTCCATGGTGGCATTAAGACCTCCTTCAGTGCCGAGCACCTCGGCCAGGTGGCCCACCCGATAGACGGGAACGGTCAAACGGCGGCCGCGCCTTCCGCATATCATCCTGTCAAGGTCCTGCAGGTGCTTCTTTAGCGTCGCGGACATCCTCGCATAGTCCTTATCGGACAGCTTGATGAAACCTTCGACATCGGAGGCTTTCATTGCGGCCAGCAGTTCTTCAAGCGTCAGGGTCTTATCATCCAGCTTGACCTCTCCTTCCATCTCGAACCAGTTGACGTTGCTCCTTACAGTGATGTCGACAGCCCCCTTCTGCACTGTGCCTCGGAAACGCAGGGCCCGTCCTTCAGGCCATTCCACGAAACATTTGTCACGGTGGTCGGCGGCCCAGGTGACAATGGCGAGAAGGGAAGATGTGGATGCTATCTCCGTATGGGTGGATGACAGGAATTCAAGGTTCAATTCATCCTCCGCGAAGGTACGGAATTCCATATAGTTGTCGTATTCTGTCTGAAGGTCCCTGGCGATGATGCGGGCGCTTTCTCCGCCGCCTTCGAAAACTTCGGGGCTTCCCTGGCCGGGGTCATACCTGAGAGACCCGTCTTCATCTGGAGCCGCCAGAACGGTCAGGTCATAGTCCGTATTGCCCTTGGAAGGAATGAGGCGCAGCGCGATGCGGGTTCCTCCGGGAATTGCTGGGATCGGAACGAGACCTTCAAGATGCATACTGACGGTGATGAGTCCTCTGAGAGACTCGGCGGTTTTCCGGACGGCTCCTACTGCGGATTGCGGGAAGTTCCCTATCTGCATCAGCTTGCCGATGATTTCCCTTTGGACGGGATTGGTGCGGATGAAGACGTATGTGCCGTCTGGTTCGGCCGCGCCGGAGAAGCCGGAGTATCCTCCGGAATCTGTCCGTCCGACATTGGTTCGTACCACGATTCTGCCATCCGCGGCGGAGAAATCAATGGCAGGACTGTCTTCCCTTACAAGAAGAGGTGCAAAGGGTTTTACGAGATGCTGTCCGGTATAGAGCCGATCGGAGCCTGCGAGAAGCGGGAGGATGATTTCCGCGTCCGGAACACCAATCATCTTGGAACCGAGGCGTGAGGCTATTATCTGATCGGTCCGATCGGCAAGCGGGTATTGATTCTTTATGAGCGCGGCGCGGCCAATCTCTTTCTCCCTTTTCCATTCCCCATCCGGGGACTGCGTCTGCTCTATCACTGCGGACAGTCGGCCATCATTGAGGAAGTAGATGATGCGCTGGCGAAGAGGTTCTTCCTTGACATCCGGACGGAGTTCCGTCACCTCCGACAGGGCAAGTTCCCAATCCTCCTTGCAGGCGAGTTTTCCTATAAGGCTGCCGCCGTGGAAAATGCCGTCAAGTTTCTGCCTCTCGGTACTGGCCATGGCGATATATGGGGCGACTTCATTTCTCACTATCAAGGCTTTGGGTATTCCGAGGGTTTCCTGACTGAGCTGGGGGAAAGTCTCGTCCGGTATTGAAAAATACTTCATCAGCATTCGAGCGAAATGCAAAGTCACGACGGGCGACTTCTTTTCTATCAACTTGCTGATTTCACCGATGACATTGTCCCTGCGGTGGCTGAACTCCGCTTCCCTGTATGACAGCAGGATTCTGACCGGTGCATATTCCGATACATATCTGCAAGTGTCGCTGCCGCGCAGTTTTTCTATGGATTCCCCGGCGGTAGAACTTTCATACCTATCCTTGTATGCTAGAAGGCAAAGAAGGTGGAACCATCCGAGAATTCCGTTTCCATAGACGGGACTGTCACCGAGGCCGTCCCGGAAGATTTTAAAGGCATCGTCAAGATTGCCCTTTATCAGTTCGCCGGTCGCCCGTACACCATAAGACCAGACAGAGGTTCCGCTCTCCCTAATCTCGCCGGTCAGAAAAAAGTGATACATGTCACAGATGTCCCTCATGGCGCTGTCGTCCGGCAGATACAGGACGGAAAGCTCTTTGACCCTTGCTATATCATCTATGGTCAGCGACTCGTTTTTGAATCCGGAGTCGATGATGCTCCGGAGCATTTCCTGACGGTCTTTTATGGGGATGAGGGGCAACACGTTCTCATATTCCGGGAGGAGCGCTATAGGCTTGAAATAGCGCCATAAATTTATTACGGACACAGGATATTTCAGTTCGGCAGCCTTTTCCCAGTCTTTCAGCGCAAGACATTTTGACATCTGCCAGAGGTAACGGTTATGGTCTTTGCTATATCTGGATAACTCTTCGAAGATCAGGTTCCATTCGGGATAATGTTTGATTTGACCGAGCGTGATGGAAAAATAGTTCCGGGCGGGGACAGGGTTGTTATTCCGTACAAGGTATCCATTGGCGTACAGTTCTTCACGGTCTTTCTTGGTCCGTCCCTTCCTGATACCGAATTTCGAGTCATAGAAATCTGGCCACCATATTGAAAGCTCGGGCTCGGCTCCATAGCAAGCGCAGAAGCACAAGAGCCTGTATTGCGCCAGAGTTAAGCCAGGAAACTGCCGTGCCAATTCGGGAATGGGTATCTTGTTCGTATTCGTCATATTGCTTATTTGCTGCAGCGAAGATAGGGTGCCGTTCTACCAAAGTCTGGCAGCGTTGAAGGATTTACGGGATGATTTTACTCGAATATGAAGATCTGGTCCTTGTCCGGGACATCCTGGGTTTCGGTCCGCAACTTTGCCTGCCGCTGTTCCGGACTCAACAGGTGTCTGGCGCATACATTTCTAGCTTCCACCTCTCCCGCCAGCCTCAGGTAGCGCTTAGCTCCCTTCGATGAGTCCCCGCCCCTGGCAAACCCCTCCTCTGACTGTATCAGGTGCTGTAC
>CAVDEO010000016.1:4258-29315 GCA_963607915.1 bacterium | reverse complement strand
ATCCGGATCTCAATGAAGGCCGTATCCTTACATACGACAGTACTGATGCTGACGGATACCCGGTATTCTCGACTCCGAAGAAAGTCAATGGCAGCGTCCAGACATTCGTCCCTTACACTGCCATCGGCCAGTGCTGGTATGCTTCAGTGGGAATCAAATATATGTTTAACTAATCATTCGGATCAATATCATGAAAATTAGAAATATATTATCTTTCTGCCTCGCTTCCTCACTGCTTTTCGCAAGTTGCGCGAAGGAGGTCGGAACAGATTCGTTCGACAATATAAAGCTCGACAAGACTTTTCTTTCCATTCCGACTGACGGAGGTTCAGCTTCCGTGAAAATCACGGCGACGGAGGAATGGCATCTTCTTTCTCCGGACACGGATTACTGGAAGGATTCGGAGACCTGGGTTGCGCCGAGCGACACGACGGGTACTGCCGGCGAAAGCACTCTCACATTCACCTCTGAGAAAGGTGAAAGCCGTGAGGTCACCCTCAAGATAACTTGCGGAGGCAACACCCAGTACCTTGTCGTCCGTCAGGGCGAACTTGCCGCAGTGCCTGTAAGCGTGAAGGATATCCTTGACGGCAAAGTGGCTCAGGGGAAGACCGTCATAGTTTCGGGAACCTGCACGAACATATACAACACCACTTACGGGAACTGGTATCTCAATGACGGGACAGGTGAACTGACAATCTACGGAACGCTCAATGCGGAAGGGAAGACGAAGGATTTCGAGTCTCTCGGGATAGAGGTCGGCGATGTCGTGACGGTTTCAGGCCCGTATGTCCTTTACGGCACCACCCACGAACTTACGGATGTCACAGTGCTTGAAATCAAGAAAGCGCTTCTGACCGTGGAAAGTGAAGCTGCTGTAGTGCAGAAAGATGGCGACAGGCTTGAGGTGAAAGTCTCTTACAAGGGGGACAATTTCCAGTACTCCGTCCCGACTGAATATGAAGATTGGATTTCCGTCACCGGAATCAATGTACACGAAGGTCAGGCCACCAAAATCGAGCCTAATCCAGCCGATACGGCCTATGTCAGCATAAAGGTCGCTGCCAACGCCGGTGAAGAAGTGAGGAAAGGCGAAGTGAAATTCATCTCGACATCAACGGACGCGAACGGCAAGAAATCTTCTACGGAGGCCACATACTCAATCTCTCAGAAGGGCGGAGTCGCGAATGTCACTGTTGCTGAGTTCCTCGCGGCGGAGGTGAGCGACAATGACTATCGTCTGACGGGAAAAATCGAGTCGATAGTCGATGCGGAATCTGGTAAATTATACCTTCAGGATGCCACTGGCCGTGTATATATTTATAAAATCACTGATTATTCCAAGCTTGGACTTCGTCAGGGGGACATCATCACTATCGTAGGCAAACGTGCCCGGTATGCAAACGCATCGGTTGAGGATCAGAAAGAAGAAATGACGGGTGCTAATCTCGAGGTGAGCATAAAGTCCACCGATGTTACGGTGAGCGAGTTCTTGAGCAAGGAAGTGTCAAGCACTTATCTGACTTCCCCATATTACCGCCTCACCGGCACAATCAAACAGATTGTCAAAGCGGAGTATGGCAATATCTATCTCAAGGAAGAGTCTTCTGAGGACTATGTTTATGTATATGGTCTGACAGCGGCTCCGGTTGCCAAGAATGACAAGTCATTCGAGAGTCTCGGGCTCAAAGAGGGTGATAAGATTACCATCGTAGGCCAGAGGGGGCAGTATTCCAAGTCCAAGGTTGAGGATCAGAAAGAAGAAGTCCTGAATGCATATTTCGTGAGTGCGGCCGAGTAGCTGACACGAAGTAATCTTCGGAACTCAGTCAAGTTGACGGCGACCGGTCTCCGGCCGCCGTCTTTTGTTTCATGCCGTTGTGTTGTTCGTCACCCAAAAACTGTGTGGTGGGGGGGGAGACGTTTGCCTGATTCTACAGAAAAGGAGTCATATAGAAAGGAATGCATCTCACAGAGCCGTCATTTCGTATGTCCTTGCCATGTATGAGATAAGACTGCTGTATGCGTGATGAGTATTTCTGAATGAATCTGTCAATGGATGCGTGCTGTTTCGACTGTGACGACTTGACTTCTATGACGCTCACCTTTCCTCCGTCCGGTATCAGAAAATCGACCTCATAGTTTCTTTTTTCGTCTTCTGTTGGCCATGTGTGGTAATATAGTCTCTTGCCTGTGGCCACGAGCATTTGCGCGACAATGTTCTCATATACATATCCAAGGTCGGCAGTGAGCTTGTCTGTAAGAAACTTCTGATAGATGACATTGCTCGTGAAGTCTGAATCCCAGAAGGCGAGAGTGACGAACAACCCGGTGTCTCCGCAATAGAGCTTGAAGCAGTCGGGATTGATGTGCATGGCAAGACCTGCGCTCGGATCATTGGAATGATAGGCGATGTTTGTTGTCATTGATTCCCTGAGAATCGAAATAGGTAAAGTCAGGCGGTCGGTTCGTCCTCCTTCTATAACGCTGCTTACCTTGTAACGGGATGCATTGCTGTTCAACTGCGCCGGAATAGCATGGAATAACATTGAGGTTTTGCCCGAAGGGTCCAACTCGTAGAAATCGCTGTCATACAAGTTGATGATATTCCTCTTTATCTGGTCAACTCTACTTAAGTCCAGCGTGTCAAGGTATGTGTTTACTGCCTGCGGCATGCCTCCGACAAGAACATATAACCGGAAGTCTCTCATGAGTTTTCTGTTTGTCGCATCACCGAGCGGTGTCCATTTCTCAAAGACGTTTTTTACGATTGGCATTGTGGCTTCATCTCCTAAGGCCCAGCGGAACTCTTCATAGTCCATCGGGTACATTGTGACCCTTCGCTCCTCGCTTGGTATGAGAGTCTTCGTCCCATCTGTCTTGGGATGTTTTTTCATCTTTATACCAAGCAATGACCCGGTCTCGATGTAGTGAAACCGTCCGTCTTTCACGAGATGCTTTATTGCCTGACGGGCAGACGGACATTTCTGTATCTCGTCAAATATAATCAGCGATTTGCCCGGTATAAGGCTCACCCCGTAGTTCACCTGAAGATTGGTGAACAGCATGTCAAGACTGGATATGTCAAGAAACAAGTCCTTGACAACCCTGCTTGCGATTGAGAAATCAATCAGAATATAACTCTTGTATTCCTTCTTCGCAAATTCTTCTACAATGGTTGATTTGCCGACACGCCTTGCGCCTTCTATCAGCAGTGCCGTACTGCCATTGTCTTGTTCTTTCCATTCAAGAAGTTTCTGGTAGATTTTTCGTTTGAAGACTCTTTTTGACATGATTGTTGGCTTTTGGGTGTTTGCGGAATTGGCTTAACTGTGCAAAGGTACTCGTAATTCTTGGATTATCAAAGCCTTCTGTAATAAAATGTCAAAATCCGCAAACTTTTATACCCGGAATATGTCAAAATCCGCAAACTTTTATACCCGGAATATGTCAAAACCCGCAAACTTTTCGGGAATCAAATGAGCCCGAACATCCACAGTGTGTCACTCTTTCTTCGCCGACAGGGCGAACAGTATGGAAATGGCAATTGCGACGGCGGAAAGGGCGATGAATATGTACTCGGACCTCATCGCGGCCTCAAGACCGTCGAAGCGTTTGAATATCGCTCCCACCGCGACCGGGACGGTCATCAGACCGATGTTCTGAATCCAGTAAATCAGGGAATAGGCCGTACCGAGGTTCTTCTCCGGGACAATCTTCGGCACTGCCGGCCACATCGCGGCGGGGAGCAGCGAGTAGCCGATTCCGAGTATCCCTATGGCGACATAGCCTGAAAAGCCTGTGTCAACGACCGTCCCCCCGAGGTTCAGGCTTGCCGGAGCGAAGGCAATCATAAGGTGGGCGATGCAGACCAGCACCGCTCCGGAAATCATCCAGCGGGGCCCGTGTCCGATTTTGTCGACCAGCAGACCGAACAGCGGGGCGAACACCACAGTAAAGAACGGAATCATCGAGACCATCAGTCCGGCGGTTTCGGCCGGAATGCCGAAGCGCGGGATGAGAATCGAAGTCGCGAATTTCTTGAACGAGATTATGCAGCAGTAGAAGAATACGCACAGCAGAGCAATCATCAGGAAGCGTCTGTTTCCCAGAATCCTGAATATGTCCGAGAAACGGAATCCGTCTTCTTTTTTGTCGGGCGCGGTCTGTCCGGAACTTTCCCCGTCCGCAGTTTCACCGGCATTTGCGGAATCCCGGTCAAATCTCGCGTCCATCGCCACGAATGTCGCCCAGAGCACGCAGCCGAAGAGCAGCAGCGCAAGCCCGACAAGTGCCGGCCGGTTGGTCTCAGACAAAGTGTAAACCGCTCCGTCGGCGTGTTCCGCAATGAGCACCGGGGAAACCAGCAGCGCGGCCGCAGTGCCCAGCCTTGCAATCGCCAGCTGAAGACCCATCGCGAGCGCCATCGGGCCGTCCTTGAACCATTTCGCGATGGAGCGGGTGACCGCGACTCCGGCAATCTCAGAACCGAGCCCGAACAGCATGCAGCCGATGTAGGCGACCGTGAGCGAGGCTTTCGGAGCGAGTCCGATTGAAATCGCCCCTGTCACGAGGGCGGCCCCGGCGGCCATCATCCCGACGAAAATCGACCCCGTGACTCTCACTCCCCATTTGTCGAGCAGCATCCCGCAGAAAATCAGTCCTCCCCAGACGCACAGGAAAGAATATCCCCCGGCGTAGAATCCGTAATCCGCAGAATCCCATCCGAGTTCCAGCATCTCAGGATTCCTGAAAATCTGGGACACGGAAGAGAACATGTCGTCGAAAAAGTAGGAAGCGAACATAGGCACGACCAAAAGTGCCAGCACCCCCCATCTTGAGAAGTTCTTTTTCATCAGTTATTATGACTATGAAAAAATTGAATAAAAAGTGCAGATGCGAGGCTTGCGGATACATTAAAACCGGAGTTACCTTATGGTAATGAGGATTTTAATGTATCCGCGTAACGAAGCAGATGCCTTTTTATTCATTTTTTTTTGACGTTCGGAAGTTCGAGGCCATAGCCCTTCTTCCGGTCCTCAGCCTTGAGCCAGAGCGCGAAGAAGAAAGCCAGCACCCCGAATGACGAGAAGATGATCATAGGCCAGAAATATCCTCCTGTGGCATTGAGCACATTGCCGATAAGCAGCGGAACGAGGCAGAGACCGATGTTCTGAACCCAGAAAATCACGCAGTAGGCCGAGCCGAGAATCTTCTCGTCGATAATCTTCGGCACTGAAGGCCAGAGAGCCGCCGGGACGAGGGAGAAAGAGACTCCGAGCGTGAGAATCAGCGTGAGGGCGAGTCCCTTGGACGGGAAAGCCGGAAGAAGGAACGCGAAGCTCAGGTGGCAGACAATCATAATCACTGCGCCGAGCATAAGCATCGACGCCCCCTTGCCCTTGAAGTCGAGGAATGCCCCGAGGAAAGGAGTGAGGCACATCGCGAGTATAGGGAAGACGCTGAAGAGCTGAGCCGCAGTCGCCGAGTCCACGGAGAGGGTCTGCTCCAGAAAATTCGTGGCATATCTCTGGAACGGGAAGATGGCGCTGTAGTAGAGCACGCAGAGCATGGCCACAATCCAGAACATTTTGCTGGTGAATATTTTCCCGAGGTCGCGGATGTGGAACTCGTCCTCCGCGGAGTGCTCCTCCGTGGCTTCACCCGCAGCTGTGAGCTGACTGTCGAACTTGCGGTCCATGACAGTGAAGACGAAGTAGTTGATGAGCCCTATCAGGAGCAGGGCGGTGCAGAATCCGAGCGGAGCGACAATGGCGGCATCCGGGAACTTCGCCGAAATAATCGGAGAAATCCACATCACCGCGAACACACCGAGCCTTGCGATTGCCATCTCAAGCCCCATCGCGAGTGCCATCTCCTTGCCTTTGAACCACTTTGCGAGCACCTTTGACACCGTTGTCCCGGCCATTTCGCAGCCGCAGCCGAAAATCATGAACCCGAGGCAGGCCATCTTCGCGCTTCCCGGCAGTGCGACCCACCAGCTGTCAAGCCAGCCGCAGAACGCGGTGGTCTGGAACCAGTCCGATATGCCCACGAATTTTATAGACGCTCCGATGACCATGAGGCCGGCCGAAAGAAGTCCCGTGAAGCGGACGCCCATCTTGTCGAGGATGATTCCGGCGAAAATCAGGAACAGGCAGAACACGTTCAGGAAATATTCCGAAGCTGCGTATGTCCCGAATACTGAGCTGTTCCAGCCGAGTCCTCCGTCCGCGACACTCTTTTCGATTGTGGATTTCAGAGGTGACATCACGTCGACGAACATGTAGGCGAAGAACATCATCGACGCCACGAGAATCAGAACGGCCCACCGGGCTACCGGATTGTCGTTCATGAATTTATAAACCTTTTGCATATGATTGTGTTTTGATATATCCGGATACGTCTCCCCGATTGGGGAACGGCATCGCGCACCGTCTGTTCAATTTTCAGCGCGAAAAACTCCGCAATTTAGGAAAATGTTCGTAACTTGCGAAACTTTCGGCTCATAATTTTCGCCGCAAGGAAAGTTCGCAGGAAATGCTTGAGAATATAGATTCACCTCAGGATATAAAGAAACTCGACATCCCTCAGCTCGAACAGCTCTGCTCTGAAGTGAGGGACTATATGATAGAATGCTGTTCCGTGAATCCCGGACATCTCGGGTCCAGTCTCGGGGCGGTGGAACTCATCGTCGGACTCCACAAGGTCTATGACACGCCTCACGACAAGATTGTCTTCGACGTGGGGCATCAGGCGTATGCGCACAAGATACTCACGGGAAGGCGCGAGGCTTTCCGCAACAATCGCCGCAAGGGTGGCATCAGCGGCTTTCCGAAAATGGACGAGAGCCCATACGACGCGTTCGGGGTGGGGCATTCGTCAACTTCGATTTCGGCCGCCCTCGGGCTTGCCGTCGCGGCCAGGCTTCGGGGGAGTGACGAGAAGATTGTCGCGGTCATCGGTGACGGCGCTCTGACGGGCGGGCTTGCCTACGAAGGGCTGAACAACGCCGGAGCGAGCAAGGCCGACCTGCTCGTGATAGTCAACGACAACAATTTCTCCATAGACAGGAATCTCGGCGCCATGCACGAGCATCTTCTGCACCTGACGACCAACGCCACCTACAACCGCATAAAGACCCATGTGTGGAACGCGATAGGGGAGAACGGGGTCCGCAAGACTCTCAGGAACTGGATTTCAAATGCGAAGCATTCGATAATAAAGAGGTCGGGCGGGGACGTGTTCGAGTCTCTCGGCTTCCGCTATTTCGGGCCAATCGACGGCAACGACATCGGGCAGGTCGTCACGACTCTTCAGAAAATACGCGGCCTCGGAGGACCGCGCGTCCTCCACGTCATAACCACGAAGGGCAAAGGCTATGCTCCGGCAGAGCGGCAGCAGTCAATCTGGCACGCCCCCGGTCTCTTTGACCCGGAAACAGGCGAGCGCATTCCGGACAAGGGCGCTGCCAGCCGCTATCAGGATGTTTTCGGCGAGACGCTTCTTGACCTTGCCGGAAAGAACCCGGAGATTGTCGGCATCACTCCCGCAATGGCTTCCGGCTGCGGGATGAACCTTCTGGCGGAGAAGATGCCGGAGCGCTTCTTTGACGTGGGAATAGCGGAGGAGCACGCCGTAACCTTTTCCGCAGGTCTGGCCGCGGCCGGTTTCCGCCCGTTCTGCAACATCTACTCTTCTTTTTCGCAGCGGGCCTACGACCAGATAATCCACGACGTGGCTCTCCAGAGGCTGCCTGTCGTGCTTTGTCTCGACCGTGCCGGGCTTGTCGGCGGGGACGGGGCCACCCATAACGGATGCTGCGACATCACTGCCTACCGTTCTGTCCCGAATGCCGTGATTGCCGTCCCCGCTGACGAAGTTGAGCTGAAGAATATGATGTTCACGGCTTCCAAGGCCGAAAGCGGACCGTTCATAATCCGTTATCCGCGGGGATGCGGAGAAAATGCGCCGTGGCGGACCGGTGACTATGAATTGTTGGAGCCGGGGAGGGGCGTCCGCGTTCTTGAAGGACGCGGAATAGCCGTAATCGCCGCCGGCCCTTCATTGTACAGGGCGGCGGAGGCGGTGGAAAAGTTCGCCGCGTCGGAGGGGTATCGCCCGTCCCTTTATAATATAAGGTATGTGAAGCCGCTCGATACGGATCTTCTCTCCGCAGCCTGCGCAGGGCATCGCGTGCTTGTCACGGTTGAGGAGGGGTACACTGCAGGCGGTCTGTTCGGCGCGGTTTCCGAGTATGTGGCGGGGAACGGTCTCGACATCAGGGTCTGCGGCATAGGAATCCCCGATGAGTTTGTCCGGCATGCCAGTCAGGCGGAGCAGCGGGAGGCGTGCGGGCTGTCCTCCGGGAAGATACTTGAAACGCTGCTGTCTCTGACGGCCCGTGAAGGATGACGGTCTTGGCTGGGAGGCTGATTGTGATGAATTTTGAATGAAAAAGGACAAAAAGTTTTGGAGATAAGGAATTATTGCCTATCTTTGCAATCCTTTTCGGGACAACAGGCCTTTGCCGATGTAGCTCAGTTGGCTAGAGCACGTGATTTGTAATCTCGGGGTCGTGGGTTCGACTCCCTCCATCGGCTCCGAAAAAACGGGAGAATACCAGAGTGGCCAAATGGGGCAGACTGTAAATCTGCTGGTTTACACCTTCGGTGGTTCGAATCCATCTTCTCCCACAAGGGAGAGTCTTCAAGGCTCTTTTTTGTTGAACATATACGGTTAAAAGCGGAAGTAGCTCAGTTGGTAGAGCATTAGCCTTCCAAGCTAAGGGTCGCGGGTTCGAACCTCGTCTTCCGCTCAAAACTACGCCAGTGTAGCTCAGGGGTAGAGCGCTTCCTTGGTAAGGAAGAGGTCGAGAGTTCAATTCTCTCCACCGGCTCTGCTTTTTTCGTGTACAGTATCGTATAATACTTTTAAAAAACATACAAGTATGGCAAAGGAAACTTTTAAAAGAGACAAACCCCACGTTAACATCGGTACGATCGGCCATGTTGACCACGGTAAGACCACTTTGACGGCAGCTATCACCACCGTCCTTGCAAAGAAAGGTCTTTCAGAGCTCCGCTCATTCGACTCCATCGACAACGCACCGGAGGAGAAGGAGCGCGGTATCACTATCAACACCGCTCACGTAGAGTATCAGACTGCGACCCGTCACTACGCACACGTAGACTGCCCGGGTCACGCCGACTATGTGAAGAACATGGTGACAGGTGCAGCACAGATGGACGGCGCAATCCTCGTAGTCGCTGCAACTGACGGCCCTATGCCTCAGACCCGTGAGCACATCCTTCTCGCACGTCAGGTGAACGTCCCTAAGATTGTCGTTTTCATGAACAAGGTTGACCTTGTTGACGACCCTGAGATGCTTGACCTCGTTGAGATGGAAATCCGTGACCTCCTTTCATTCTACGGCTTCGACGGCGACAACGCTCCGGTTATCCGCGGCTCCGCACTCGGCGCCCTCAACGGTGACCCTCAGTACGAGGAGAAGGTTATGGAACTCATGGACGCAGTCGACACTTACATTCCTATCCCTCCGCGTGACAACGAGAAGCCGTTCCTCATGCCTATCGAGGACATCTTCTCAATCACCGGCCGCGGTACTGTCGCAACAGGCCGTATCGAGACGGGTGTCGTTCACACTGGAGACGAGGTTGAAATCGTCGGTCTCGGCGAGGAGCCGAAGAAGACCGTCATCACCGGTGTCGAGATGTTCCGCAAGATTCTTGACGAAGGTGAAGCCGGCGACAACGTAGGTCTTCTCCTCCGCGGTATCGACAAGAAGGAAATCAAGAGAGGACAGGTGCTTGCAAAGCCGGGCACAATTCATCCTCACGAGAAGTTCCAGGCGGAGATTTACGTTTTGAAGAAGGACGAGGGCGGCCGTCACACACCGTTCCACAATCACTACCGTCCGCAGTTCTTCCTCCGTACGCTTGACATTACCGGTGAGATTTCTCTTCCGGAGGGCGTAGAGGTCGTAATGCCTGGCGACAATGTCACAATCAATGTGGATCTCATCTATCCTGTAGCAATCAATGTAGGTCTCCGTTTCGCAATCCGCGAGGGTGGACGTACGGTCGGTGCAGGTCAGATTACAAAGATTCTTGACTAATCGCTCACTTATATGACGGGAGTCACCATTGCGGTGGCACCCGTCTTTTCACAGGGGAATAGAACAAGGGTAGTTCAGCGGTCTCCAAAACCGTCGATGTGGGTTCGAATCCTGCTTCCCCTGCCAAATATCAAAGGTTACGATTTGGTAAAGTTTAACAGGCGCCGCCATCTGCTTCCATCCGGCCGCGCCCATTAAAGGTAAAGATGAAAAAATTCATTAACTACATCAAAGAGTCGTACTATGAACTGACCAAAAAGGTTTCCTGGCCGACTTGGGACAAGTTGCAGAGTTCCGCCATTCTCGTTATGGTGGCGTCTGTGATTTTCGCCATAGTCATTCTTGCCATGGACACCGTTTTCCAGTACCTGATGAAGGCAATATATACCCTTTAATTTTCGTTTCGTCATGGGTGAAAAGAAGTGGTATGTGCTCAGAACTGCCGGCGGAAAGGAAAAGAAGGCCAAGGAGTATCTCGAAAAGGAAATCGAGCGCTTCGGCCTGAAGGATTTCGTCAATCAGGTTCTTGTTCCGACTGAAAAGGTGTATCAGATTCGCAACGGCAAGAGAGTCTGCACAGAAAGGCTCTATTTCCCGGGCTATGTGCTCATCGAGGCGGAGCTTGTTCCGGAACTGCAGTACATCATCCGCAATGATGTCCCTCACATGTCAGGATTCCTGACCGAGAAGAGGGAGGTCAGGCGTGACGGTGCCAAGGTTCAGGAGGAGAGGCTTCCCGTTCCTTTGCGTGACGATGAGGTGCGCAGGCTGCTCGGCGAGCAGGACGAGAAGGCCGGAAGCGAGGCTGAGACGCTTGTCGATTATCTGGTCGGCGATGCTGTCAAGATTACTGACGGACCTTTCAGCGGTTTCGACGGCACTGTGGAAGAGATTATCGAGGACAGGAGCAAACTCAAGGTGGTGGTTATGATTTTCGGCAGAAAGACTCTGCTCGAGCTCAGCTTTACCCAAGTAACTAAAGAATAATCATTTATTATGGCAAAAGAAATTACTGGATTCATCAAACTCCAGATTAAGGCCGCCGCAGCAAATCCTTCACCTCCTGTAGGACCGGCACTCGGTTCCAAGGGTCTGAACATCATGGATTTCTGCAAGCAGTTCAATGCCCGTACGCAGGAGAGCGCCGGCAAGATTCTTCCGGTAGTAATCACTGTCTACAGCGACAAGTCTTTCACCTTCGAGGTGAAGCAGCCGCCTGTGGCCATCCAGCTCAAGGACGCCGCCAAGATTCAGACGGCATCTGCGGAACCGAACAGAAAGAAGGTCGCAACCATCACCTGGGATCAGGTGAAGACCATCGCCGAGACCAAGATGCCGGATCTCAACTGCTTCACGCTTGAGTCCGCGATGTCAATGGTCGCCGGAACTGCAAGAAGTATGGGTATAAAGATTGACGGCGGCGAGAAGCCGGCCGGCATCAAATAAATTCACACGCTATGAGTAAACTTACAAAAAACCAGAAAGTGGTTACGGCCAAGATTGATTCGGCCAAAATGTATAAGCTTGCCGAGGCATGTGAGCTTGTGAAGGAGGTTTCCTTCACGAAATTTGACGCCTCCGTAGAGCTTCATGTGAAGCTTGGAGTCGATCCGCGCAAGGCGAACCAGATGGTCCGCGGTGTCGTCACCCTTCCTTATGGGACAGGTAAGACAAAGCGTGTCCTCGTGCTCTGTACTCCTGACAAGGAGAATGAGGCCAAGGAAGCCGGAGCGGACTATGTGGGTCTCGACGAGTACATTGACAAGATTAAGGGCGGATGGACGGATGTCGATGTCATCATCTGTACTCCTTCAGTCATGGCAAAAGTCGGTGTCATCGGCCGTATCCTCGGTCCGAGAGGCCTCATGCCTAACCCTAAGACCGGAACTGTCACGATGGAGGTCGGCAATGCCGTCAAGGAAGTCAAGGCAGGTAAGATTGACTTCAAGGTGGACAAGACCGGTATCGTCCATGCCGCAATCGGCAAAGTTTCGTTCACCGGAGAGCAGATTCTCGGCAACGCGAACGAATTGCTCAGTGCAATTCTCAAGCTCAAGCCGGCGACCCTGAAGGGAACTTACCTCCAGACTGCGTCCATCTGTTCCACGATGAGCCCGGGCATTCATATTGATATCAAAACAATCGGCAGTGCTGAATAAAGAATTACAATTATGAGAAAAGAATTGAAAGTCGAAGTAATTGAAGCGATTTCAGCACAGCTCAAGGAAACTCCTAATTTCTACATTACGGACATTTCCGGGCTCAATGCTGAGAAGACATCCAAGCTCCGTCGCGAGTGCTTCGCGCAGGACATAAAGCTCTGCGTGGTGAAGAACACTCTCTTCATCAAGGCGACCGAAGAACTCGGAGAGGACATCCACGAACTCCACAAGGCACTTGAGGGTCCTACGGCCATCATGTTCTCCACAACTCCGAACGCTCCTGCAAAACTCATCAAGAAGTTTCAGGATGCAGGTGAGGAGAAACCGGTTCTGAAGGGAGCTTTCGTTCAGGAATGCGCATTCCTCGGTGCTGACAAGCTCAACGAACTCTGCAACATCAAGTCCAGGGAAGAACTCATCGCCGACATCGTCGCTCTTCTCCAGGCGCCTGTACGCAATGTCGTTTCTGCACTCCAGAACGCGTCAGGCAACACTGTCGCAGGTCTCGTGAAGGCGATAGAGGAAAAGAAATCAAACGAATAATAATTATCAACAATTTAAATATCAACTAATTATGGCAGACATTAAAGCACTCGCAGAAGAGTTGGTAAACCTTACTGTGAAAGATGTTCAGGAACTTGCAAACATCCTTAAGGAAGAGTACGGAATCGAGCCTGCAGCCGCAGCTGTCGCTGTTGCCGCCGGTCCTGTAGCAGGCGCTGAAGCTGCTCCTGCTGAGCAGACTGAGTTTGATGTCGTTCTCAAGAGCGCAGGTCAGGCTAAGCTCAATGTAATCAAGGTCGTTCGCGAGAAGACCGGTCTCGGACTTAAGGAGGCTAAGGAACTTGTCGACAAGGCTCCTACAGCAATCAAGGAAAAGGCATCCAAGGCTGAGGCTGAGGAACTGAAAGCTGCCCTTGAAGAGGCAGGTGCAGAAGTTGAGGTTAAATAACTTCGCCCGCTTCCCCGTGGGGGAACAATCTCAGGTTTAGGGTCCAAAGTCGGCCCTAAACCTTTTTGTCGTATTTATGTCTTAAATAATATCATAAAGGCAGAAGATGTCACAAAAGACTAAAAATCAGCGAATTTCCTTCGCAACATCAAAGATTCTCCTTGAATATCCTGACCTTCTTGAAGTGCAGTTGAAGTCCTTCCGGGATTTCTTCCAGCTTGAGACCACCCCTGAGAACAGGAAGAACGAAGGTCTGTATCAGGTGTTTCAGGAGATTTTCCCGATTGAAGATACGCGCAACAGTTACAAGCTTGAGTTCATTGACTACTTCATAGACCCGCCGCAGTATTCAATCGAAGAGTGTCTGGAGAGAGGACAGACTTACAGCGTTCCTCTGAAGGCAAAACTCCGCCTTTCATGCAGTGATCCCGACCACGAGGGCTTCGATACGAAAGTCCAGGATGTCTATCTCGGCAACATTCCGTACATGACGCCGGGCGGAACATTCATCATCAACGGCTCGGAGCGTATCATTGTATCCCAGCTCCACCGCTCGCCGGGCGTTTTCTTCGGATCGAGCATCCACGCCAACGGCACAAAGCTCTATTCTGCCAGAATCATCCCGTTCAAGGGCTCTTGGATAGAGTTCGCGACTGACATCAACAATGTCATGTACGCCTACATCGACCGCAAGAAGAAGCTCCCTGTCACCACTCTGCTCCGTGCAATCGGTTTCAACGGCGACAAGGACATCATTGACATATTCGGACTCGCGGATGAAGTCGAAATGACTCCGGAGAACCTTGAGAAGTTCCAGGGCAGGAAACTCGCCGCGAAGGTGCTGAAGACCTGGATTGAGGACTTCGTTGACGAGGATACGGGTGAGGTCATCCCGGTCGAGAGGACTACCGCCATAGTCGAGCGCGGCGAGATTCTCGGTCCGGAGACCATTGAGAAACTTCAGGAGACTGACGTAAAGACCATCCTGCTCCAGAAGGAGGATGCGAATGTCAACGAGTACGCCATCATCTACAACACGCTCCAGAAGGATCCGACAAACACCGAGACGGAGGCCGTCAACTACATCTACAAGCAGCTTCGCAATTCCGAACCGCCTGATGAGGCCACGGCGAGGGATGTCATCGACAAACTCTTCTTCTCCGACAAGAGATACGACCTCGGCGATGTCGGAAGATACCGTCTCAACAAGAAACTGAATCTCACGATTGACGACAATGTCCGTGTGCTCACGAACACTGACATTATCGAGATTATAAAATATCTCATCCAGCTCATCAACGCGAAAGCCGTTGTGGATGACATCGACCACCTCAGCAACCGCCGCATCAGGACAGTGGGCGAACAGCTCGCCAACCAGTTCAATGTCGGTCTTTCGAGGATGGCGCGTACAATCCGCGAGAGGATGAATGTCAGGGACAGCGAGCAGTTCGCCCCGACCGACCTGATCAACGCGAAGACGCTTTCTTCCGTCATCAATTCGTTCTTCGGGACCAGCCAGCTCTCCCAGTTCATGGACCAGACCAACCCGCTTTCGGAGATGACCCACAAGCGCCGTCTCTCGGCTCTCGGCCCTGGCGGTCTTTCCCGCGACAGGGCGGGATTCGAGGTGCGCGACGTGCACTACACCCACTACGGCCGTCTGTGCCCTATCGAGACTCCTGAAGGTCCGAACATCGGTCTGATTTCGTCTCTGTGCGTGTATGCCCGCATCAACAATCTCGGCTTCATCGAGACTCCGTACCGCAAGGTGGAAAACGGTAAAGTTGACCTGAGCAGCGGCGGATGGCAGTACATGAGCGCCGAGGAGGAGGAGAACCAGATGGTCTCCCTCGCCAATGTGAAGATGGACGACAACGGAAACATACTCGAAGACCGTATCCTCTGCCGCTACGGGGCTGATTTCCCTGTGGTGACGAAGGAAGAGGTGAACTATATGGACGTGGCTCCTAACCAGATTGCTTCTGTGGCTGCCTCGCTCATCCCGTTCCTTGAGCACGATGACGCTCACCGTGCGCTGATGGGTGCGAACATGATGAGACAGGCGGTTCCGCTTCTCAGCCCGGAGGCTCCTATCGTGGGGACCGGCCTTGAGGAGAGGGTCTGCCTCGATTCACGTACTCAGGTCACTGCGGAGCGCGGCGGAGAAGTCGTCTATGTCGATGCGAAGGAAATACATGTCAAGTATGACCGCAGCGACGACGAGAAATTCGTAAGTTTCAGCGATGACATCACCGTCTATCAGCTCCCTATATACAGGAGGACGAACCAGAGCACGACAATTCTCCTCAAGCCGGTTGTCCGCAAGGGCGACAGGGTCGAGAAAGGACAGGTGCTCACGGAAGGCTACGCCACACAGAACGGCGAACTTGCCCTCGGGCGCAACCTCAAGGTGGCGTTCATGCCTTGGAAAGGCTACAACTACGAGGATGCAATCGTGCTTTCGGAGAGGATGATCCGCTGGGATGTCCTCACTTCAATCCATGTCGAGGAGTATCTCACCGAGGTTCGTGACACCAAACGCGGAATGGAGGAACTCACTTCCGACATCCCTAACGTGAGCGAGGACGCGACGAGAAACCTTGACGAGAACGGTATCATCCGTGTCGGTGCGCACATCGAGCCGGGTGACATCATGATAGGCAAGATCACCCCTAAGGGAGAGAGCGACCCTTCTCCGGAGGAAAAGCTTCTCCGCGCAATCTTCGGCGACAAGGCCGGCGACGTGAAGGACGCTTCCCTCAAGGCGAACCCGTCCCTTGACGGAACCATCATCAAGACCGCCCTTTATTCCAAGGCGGGCAAAGAGGCCGGTTCCAACAAGCGTCAGGCCAAGGCTGACATGAAAGTCCGCGTCGAGAAAGCGGAGGAAGAGTTCAATGTCAAGGCGGAGGCTCTCAGGGCGCGCTTCCTCGACAAACTCGCGGTTCTTGCCGAAGGTAAGAAGAGCGCCGGCATCAGCGACCTCTACGGTGTGGAAATCATCCCGAAGGGCGAGACCATCAAGATGTCTGTTCTCCGTGACATAGACTACGAGAACATCAACACCAGCAAGTGGACATCCGAGAAGAACACAAACCTTCTCATCAAGGAACTCATAAACAACTACTGCATCGCCTACAAGGAAGAGGCGGCGAAGGCAAAGCGCGAAATCGACAGGATAAAGGTCGGAGACGAACTTGCCAACGGCGTGCTTCAGGTGGCGAAGGTTTATGTTGCGAGAAAGAGGAAGATCAGGGTGGGCGACAAGATGGCCGGCCGTCACGGAAACAAGGGTATCGTGGCCAAGGTCGTGCGCGACGAGGATATGCCGTTCCTTGAGGACGGTACTCCTGTCGACATCGTCCTCAACCCGCTCGGCGTGCCTTCCCGAATGAACCTCGGTCAGATTTATGAGACCGTTCTCGGATGGGCCGGAGCAGAACTCGGGCTCAAGTTCTCCACGCCAATCTTCGATGGTGCATCGCTGGATGACATCTGCGCCTACACCGACAAAGCCGGCCTTCCGCGCTACGGAAAGACATACCTCCGCGACGGAGGCACCGGCGACTGGTTCGACCAGCCTGCGACTGTCGGAGTCATCTACATGATCAAGCTCGGTCATATGGTCGACGACAAGATGCACGCGAGATCCATCGGCCCGTACTCCCTCATCACTCAGCAGCCGCTCGGCGGTAAGGCCCAGTTCGGCGGTCAGCGATTCGGAGAGATGGAGGTCTGGGCTCTCGAGGCGTTCGGCGCCGCCAATGTGCTGCAGGAGATTCTTACAGTCAAGTCCGATGACGTGACCGGACGTTCAAAGACCTACGAGGCGATAGTCAAGGGCGACCTTATGCCGACCCCGGGCATTCCGGAGTCGCTCAATGTCCTCCTCCACGAGCTTCGCGGTCTTGGTCTCAAGGTCACTCTGGATTAATTACGGTTAATTTGAAATTATAGAAATATGCCGACTTTTAATAAAGATAACAAGGTTAAAAGCAATTTCGAAAGAATCAGCATAGCCCTCGCTTCTCCCGAAGACATCAAGGAAAGGTCTTCGGGAGAGGTTCTGAAGCCGGAGACGGTCAACTACAGAACCTACAAGCCTGAGAGGGACGGACTTTTCTGCGAGAAGATTTTCGGTCCGACGAAGGACTACGAGTGCCACTGCGGCAAGTACAAGAGAATCAAGTACCGCGGAATCGTCTGCGACCGGTGCGGAGTCGAGGTCACCGAGAAGAAGGTCCGCAGGGAAAGGATGGGACATATAGAACTCACCGTTCCGGTTGCGCACATCTGGTACTTCAAGTCAGCTCCGAACAAGATTGCGGCTCTTCTCGGCATCGCCTCCAAGAAGCTTGAGGCTGTCATCTATTACGAGAAGTACATCGTGACCGCCCCGGGGCAGACAGGTCTCCAGAAACTGGATCTCCTTTCAGAAGACGAATACCTTGAGATACTTGCGCAGTATCCTGACAACCAGAACCTTCCGGATAACGATCCGGACAAGTTCAAGGCCGGGATGGGTGCGGAGTCGATTTATGAACTCCTCAAGGAAATCGACATCGACGCTCTCGCCAAGGAACTCCGCACGAAGATGCTCACCGAGACATCCCAGCAGAGGAAGGCCGAGGCGCTCAAGAGGCTCTCGATTGTGAAATGGTTCCAGGAGTCCAAGGGAATCAACCGTCCTGAATGGATGATTCTCAAGGTCATTCCTGTCATTCCGCCGGATCTCCGTCCGCTCGTTCCACTCGATGGAGGACGTTTCGCGACATCCGACCTCAACGACCTCTACCGAAGGGTCATCATACGCAACAACCGTCTCAAGAGGCTCATCGAAATCAAGGCTCCGGAAGTCATTCTCCGCAACGAGAAGCGTATGCTTCAGGAGGCTGTGGATTCACTCTTCGACAACTCCAAGAAGTCGAACGCCGTGAAGAGCGAGGCCAATAGGGCGCTGAAATCGCTCTCCGACAGCCTCAAGGGCAAGCAGGGACGTTTCCGTCAGAACCTCCTCGGAAAGCGTGTCGATTATTCGGCGCGTTCCGTCATCGTCGTGGGTCCTGAGCTCAAGATGCACGAGTGCGGTCTTCCTAAATATATGGCCGCAGAACTTTACAAGCCGTTCATAATCAGGAAACTGATTGAGCGCGGCATCGTGAAGACGGTCAAGTCCGCGAAGAAGATTGTCGACAGGAAAGATCCTGTAATCTGGGATATACTCGAGAATGTGATGAAGGGACATCCGGTTCTTCTCAACCGTGCCCCTACACTGCACAGGCTCGGTATTCAGGCATTCCAGCCGAAGATGATCGAGGGCAAGGCAATCCAGCTGCATCCGCTCGCATGTACGGCATTCAATGCCGACTTCGACGGCGACCAGATGGCGGTTCACCTTCCGCTCGGCAACGCGGCCATAATGGAGGCTCAGCTTCTCATGCTCGGTTCGCACAACATCCTCAACCCGGCGAACGGAACCCCTATCACCGTGCCGTCACAGGACATGGTGCTCGGACTCTACTACATCACGAAGCTCCGTCCGGGAGCCAAGGGCGAAGGCCTGAAGTTCTATGGGCCGGAGGAGGTCATAATAGCCCTGAATGAGAAGGCTATTGACATGCACGCGAAGATTCTCGTCCGTCTGCCGAAGGACAAGACCGACCCGTCAAAGGGGACGGAGATGGTCGAGACCTCCGCAGGCCGTATCATCGTGAACCAGTTCGTTCCGACCGAAGTCCCTTATGTGAACGAGATTCTCGGAAAGAAGTCGCTCAGGAAAATCATTTCAGTGGTCATCAAGAACACGGGCGTATCAAGAACCGCGCAGTTCCTTGACGACATCAAGAATCTCGGCTACCGCAAGGCGTTCGAGGGAGGTCTTTCATTCAACCTCGGCGATGTCATCATCCCTGCGGAGAAGACTCAGCTGATTGAAGACGGCTACAAGACCGTCGAGGAAATCAAGTCTAACTTCCAGATGGGTTTCATCACCAACAACGAGCGTTACAACAAGGTCATCGACCTCTGGTCCGGCATCGACAACAAGATTACGAAGATTGTCGAGCAGCAGATCTCGACTGATCAGCAGGGTTTCAACCCTGTCTATATGATGCTTGATTCCGGTGCCCGCGGTTCGACACAGCAGATCAAACAGCTCTGCGGTATGCGAGGGCTGATGGCGAAGCCTCAGAAGTCCGGAGCGTCGGGAGCGGAAATCATCGAGAACCCGATTACCACCAACCTCAAGGAAGGAATGTCGGTGCTCGAATACTTCATCTCCACGCACGGAGCCCGCAAGGGTCTTGCAGACACGGCGTTGAAGACCGCCGATGCGGGTTACCTCACCCGTCGTCTCGTCGATGTCTCCCACGATGTCATCATCAATGAGGAGGACTGCGGCACGCTCAGAGGACTCATCGCCACTGCAATCAAGAGCAAGGACGAGATTGTCGAGTCTCTCGGCGAGAGGATTCTCGGACGTACTTCCGTCCACGACGTGTTCAATCCGCTTACGGGAGAACTCATCGTTCCGGCAGGAGAGCAGATTACCGAGGATCTTGCAAGCCTCATCGAGTCGCTGCCTATCGAACAGGTTGAAATCCGTTCAGTGCTTACCTGCGAATCCCGCAAGGGTGTCTGCGCGAAGTGCTACGGACGCAACCTCGCTTCAGGCAGGATGGTCGAGAAGGGCGAGGTCGTCGGTGTCATCGCCGCACAGTCTATCGGTGAGCCGGGTACCCAGCTGACACTCCGTACCTTCCACGTCGGCGGTACGGCTTCCAGTGCCGCAGCCGACAGCTCAATCACTTCCAAATACAACGGGAAACTCGAGTTCGAGGAGCTCAGGACAATCGAGAGGGTTCTCGACGACGGTACGAAGCAGACGGTTGTCGTCAGCCGCACCACGGAACTTCGCATTATCGACGAGAACACCGGCATCACCTTCTCCCAGTATGACGTACCTTACGGCTCAGTCCTCTACAAGAAGGATGGCGACAAGGTTCAGAAGGGAGACCTCATCTGCGAGTGGGATGCCTACAACGCAATCACCATCATCGAGACTGCCGGTATCGCGCGTTTTGACGGAATGGTCGAGGGCGAGAACTTCCGCGAGGAGGTCGCTGACGAGTATTCTCTCAACCGCGACAAGGTCATCATCGAGGGTCGTGACAAGTCCAAGAACCCGAGCGTGCTCATCGTGGATGAGAACAACGAGATAAAGAAGCAGTACAACCTCCCTGTCGGCGCCCATGTCATGATAAACGAGGGCGATGCCGTCAAGGTCGGAGACATAATCATCAAGATTCCGCGTGCAATCGGCAAGGCTAACGACATCACCGGAGGTCTTCCGCGTGTCACCGAGCTCTTCGAGGCGCGTAATCCTTCAAATCCTGCAATCGTTTCCGAAATTAACGGAGAGGTGTTCATGGGCAAGATCAAGAGAGGTAACCGCGAGATTGTCGTGCGCAACAAGTCCGGAGTCGAGAAACGCTATCTCGTTCCTCTTACCAAGCAGATTATGGTTCAGGAGAACGACTATGTCAAGGCCGGCATGAGGCTTTCCGACGGTGCCGTTTCACCGACAGATCTGCTCCGTATCCTCGGCCCTATCAAGGTTCAGGAATACATCGTGAACGAGATTCAGGAGGTGTATCGTCTGCAGGGCGTTAAGATCAATGACAAGCATTTCGAGATTATCGTCCGCCAGATGATGCGCAAGGTTCAGATTGACAATCCGGGCGACACGGAGTTCCTTGAGGACGAACTTGTTGACAAGTGGGCTTTCATGGACACCAACGACAACATCTATGGCAAGTTCTATGTTGTGGAGACCGGTGACTCACAGCGTTTCGAGGAGGGTCAGATTATCACGGCAAGGGAACTCCGCAGCGAGAACTCTTCCCTCGAAAGGCAGGGTCTCAAGCCGGTTGTAGTCCGTGAGGCAAGGCCGGCCACTGCAAGCCAGGTGCTTCAGGGTATCACCCGCGCCGCATTGAAGACCAACAGCTTCATCTCCGCGGCTTCCTTCCAGGAGACCACCAAGGTGCTCAGCGAGGCTGCAATCCGCGGCCGCGTCGATTACCTTGAGGGACTGAAGGAGAATGTCATCTGCGGTCACGCCATTCCTGCCGGTACGGGACAGAAGGATTTCCAGGAGATTCTTGTGTCGCCGGTTGTGGAGGATGCGCAGACTGACTTGTCAGAACTGTAAGGGGGCGGGGCATCCCCGCCTTCCAGGCACTTCCTGAAGGGATTCGGGTTTGTTCTGAAAATTTGTTTAAAGGGGATGACTTAAAAGTCACCCCCCTTATTTAATTTCTCAACCCCCAGTCACTTCGTGACATCCCATGGGGGCACTGGGGATTGTGTTCTCCATTCCCCTTGAGTCGCTTCGCTCCAATCTTAAAATCTGTTTGACCCCCTTGCTTTCTGCAGCATGCCGGTTTTTTGTGTTTTGAGATATTTGAATTAACTTCGCACGGTACTCACAACACTCAGAATACTCACGACAAACACGATTTTCGCTATGCCCGTCAGAAAACTCTCGAGATTCTCAATCGTCATACTGTCGCTGTGCACCCTGCTTTTTGCCGGCGGCATAGTTTCGATATGCATAATCGATGATGACGCGACGCAGAGCCGTCTCGCCTTCCAGACCTTCGAGGTTGCGCTGATGATGTTCCTGATTTTCGTTCCGGACATCCTGAACAGAATCATACACATAAAGATACCCCGGTTGATGGAGGTGATTTTCGTGGCATTCTGCTTCTGCTCGCTCATCCTCGGCGACGTGGCGGACTTCTACGGGAAGTTCGGATGGTGGGACTCGCTGCAGCACGGAATCTCCGGCGTGCTTCTCGGCATTCTCGGATATGCCATAATCAACACGTTCAACAGCGTTGAGGGGAACAAACTGAAGTTCTCTCCCGTGTTCGTCTCCCTCTGGGTGATGTGTTTCGCCCTTGCGGTCGGAGCGGTCTGGGAAATCATCGAGTACGTCACGGACGGCCTTTTCGGGCTTAATTCACAGCAGTATCTCACGACTCCCGGAACCTTTGACAATGCTGTCCCCCTTGAAGGACATGAGGCGTTGAGGGACACCATGGAAGATTTGATGCTTGACTTTGCAGGTTCTTTCCTCATTTCAGTGATAGGTTATTTCGACCTCAAGAAACAGCGCCGGGGTATCGCCGACCTGACTCTTGATACTTCGGAATAAAATGCCTATCTTTGAGGCTTGTGAAAAGAGGGCGACCGTTTGGTCTCCCCGATGAAATATAGAGCTTTGCTCTTGTTCCGGCAACTCGAAATCTGGACAATTTCAATATGCACCGGGACAAGTGGCTGTAGTTCCACGCATTGCGTGGACTGCTTGGCTGCTTGCAGGTGCATAAGGGTCGTCCAGAGCCGCGAGTTACCTGTGTTGCAGAAAAGCGGCCCGCGCTTTTTGCGTATTGTCAGAATCCCGTTGCTGGGAGCATGCTGTTCGGGGCGGAAGACAGTTCCCCGGGGAAACGGCCCCCTTCAGAATGGCGCAAACCATGCCTGTACCGGCAGATTTCCGTGTCCCGCCGATATTCGCGACTGCAGTTTTCCCTTGTTTCAGGTCTTTTCAGTCTCCCTCGTCCAGTCTCCTGAGCCTCCTCGCCATCTGCAATGTCCGGGACATGTCGCTGATGACTGCCTGCTGGTTCCGGACCATCTCTTTCAGACTGTCAATCTCTGTCCTGTCAACATCAAGACGATGTTCATAGTTCTCCAGAGTATTCCTCTCCTTTCCGGCATCCGGTTTCCTTGCGAGATATGGCACGCCTTTATCCTCAAGGAGGTTGTGCGCGGGGTCTTCAACCCCTGACAGCAGTATTTCTTCACTGATTTCCAGTACTTCGGAAATCTTCCGGATCATCGGATGTATGAGATGGGTCTTTCCGCTCTCGATGCTCCTGTAGGTCGTGATGGAAGTCCCTATTCTGGCTGCCATGTCCTCCTGGGTATATCCTTTGGCTTTTCTGAAACGGTATATGGCCTCCTTGATTGAGTTATTGTCCATTCCGCTCAAATTTACATGTTATACGCCGCAAAATTAAGACAGAAATACGAACAAAAACAGCAAGCAAAACTTGCGATTCACAAGTTTTGCTTATGATTCCGGGAGTTTTTTCAATTCCCCAAGGCGCGCGTAGCACGACTTCCCCCATGAGGGGGACGGGAGGGGGAATAAAACAAGGCGCACAAGCGCCGTGCGGAGAACAGCGAAGCGCAGGCAAGTGTGATAGTGCGCACGGAGCACGACTTCCCCCACGAGGGGGACGGGAGGGGGGAATAAAAAAGGTACCCGGAGCCGGGGTCGAACCGGCACGCCTTGCGGCACTGGTGTTTGAGACCAGCGCGTCTACCGATTCCGCCATCCGGGCAACTTTTCCGCAGCGGGAGGGGGACAGGAAATATCACGGTCAGCCCAAGCTGCATGTCGATAGACGACCCTCAAAAAGGACTGCAAAGGTAGAAAAAACTTGTGACACTGCAAAATGTGGGAATATATTTGTAAAAGACTGAAACAGGATATAAATTTGCCGTTCTGTCGCATCGGAAACGCCGGCGTGACGGAACAGGTATGGGAGAAAACGGAGATATGGGCAGAAAATCTGAATGCAGAATAGTGCGTGCGGACAAGCTTGAAGCGCTTTTCCCGTTGCTGGAAGGCTACGGGGAGGTTTATCTCGTCTGTGACCGCAATGTCTGGGACAAAGTCGGACGGCCTGTCGCCGAAAATCTTGCCGGGCCGTCTCAGGACTCCTGCACGAGTGTCGCCGCGAGGGGGAAGCTGCTCGGCGTGAGTCTGATTGATGCCACGGAAGCGGGCAAGACAATGTCCGCGGTCGAGAAAATTGCCGGAGAGATGCTTGAATCAGGTGCTGACCGCAGTGTCCTTGTTCTCGGCATCGGAGGCGGAATCACGACGGACATCGCAGGTTTTGCCGCTTCAATCTACAAGCGCGGAGTACGCTTCGCATTCGTCCCTACGACTCTCCTTGCCCAGGCCGACGCCGCAATCGGCGGGAAAAACGGGGTGAACTTCAGCTCATACAAGAATATGCTTGGAGTCATCCGCCAGCCGGAGTTCACCTATATCTGCCCGGAGCCGCTGTGCACTTTGTCGCAGGAGTCCGTCCTTTGTGGAATCGCTGAGATGCTCAAGACATTCATCATCGCCGCGCCGGAGGCGTACGCGGAGGCTGTGCCCGTCCTGAAGGCATGGGCGGGGACCCCGGGGGGAAAGTCCGCTGAACCGGGAGATGCCCCGGAATGCCGGGCGGGGAGTGCAGACTCAGGGACGGGATGTGCGGTTTTCGGAATCCATGAAGCCGAAATCGGGAAACTTGCTGCGAAGGCGGCTGAGATCAAGGCTTCAATCGTGGAGCGGGATCCTGACGAACATGGCCTCAGACGGGTGCTCAACCTCGGGCACACTTTCGCCCATGCCATTGAGACTCTCTCTGCCGGCGGGTGGGCGCATGGAATGGCCGTAGCCGCGGGCATTGTCGCCGCAGCAAGGCTTGCTGAAAGCGTCTCCGGGAAGGTCGCGGACACGGACGGGCGGGACTTCTGCTGTCAGAGCGGTCTGGCCGCACGGATTGAGCGGGATTTCCGTGCCGTCGGGCTTCCGACCGGATGCCCGTTCTCCATGGCTGAAATGTCCGGAGTGATGTCCTTCGACAAAAAGGCCGAGGGTCGGCAGATAAATTTCGTCCTTCCGTCCGAGATAGGAACGGTGAGGGTAGTGAAATTGGGTGCTGAATATTT
>CAVDEO010000016.1:0-4078 GCA_963607915.1 bacterium | reverse complement strand
ATATGATTTGTACAGTATTACAGGACAAGAACTTTGACGGGCTGCTGGCTGCCATGGACGGGTGCCGGATGGCTGAAATCCGCCTTGACCGCTGCAAACTCAGCGAAGATGAGACGGACGAGCTGTTCTCTTCCGCAGACATTCCGCTTGTCGCCACATGCAGGATTTCGGAAATGGCGCGGAAACATCCGGAAATGAGCGCGGTCGCCGTGGCGTCGCTTTGCGAAAAACGGCTTGTCGCCGCCATAAAGGCCGGAGCGTCATACGCTGACATAGAAATAGAATTCCCCAAGGAAAACCTCAAAAGAATAAAGTCAGCCTGTGAGGACAACGGGACTCTGCTGATACGCTCGTTCCATGATTTTCACGGAACGGACTCTCTTGAGGCCCTCAAGGCCGTGGTCGAGAAATGCGTGTATCACGGTGCCGACATCGTGAAGATTGCCACGACCGCCGATTCTCCGGACGATGCCGCCCGTGTTCTCGCCCTCTACGATGACCCGTCCTGTCTCGCACCCCCTCAGACCGGCCGGCATGCCGCGCCCGCTCCTGAAACTGCGGAGGGCCGTCTCATCGCGTTCTGTATGGGGGAGGCCGGCAGGGCTTCAAGAACGGAATGCCTCAGGAAAGGCGCTCCGTTTACTTACGCGTCCCTCTCCGGCGAAGAACCGGCCGCACCGGGGCAGCAGACAGCTGAAGAAATGTCCGGGGCGCTCTATGACGACATCCCGTTCTTCGACACCGACATCATAGTCCCGTCTTCCAAGAGTTTCGTCCAGAGGGCTGTAATTGCAGCCGCCCTTGCGAAAGGGACATCTCGTCTGCGGAACTACACGCCGTGCGAGGATTCCGAATCGGCGATAAAGGTCGCCGAAATCCTCGGGGCGAAGGTGGAAAGGGAGAAAGCCGGGGATGAGACGAATCTCGTCATCACCGGAATCGCAGCTTCTGAAGGCTGTCTCCCGGGCATGAAGGAAATCCACGCCGGTGAATCCGGACTGCTTGCAAGGCTGATGATTCCCCTTGCTGCTGAACTTTCCGCAGGGCAGGGAGTGAAGATAACCGGCGAGAAGACACTTGCCGTGCGCCGTCTGTCGGGAATCGACGGAATAATGTCCGGACTCGGAGTCAAGGTTTCATCCTGCGACGAGAAACTCCCCGTGTCGGTTGACGGACATCTTACCGTGCCCAATGCCGAGGTGTCCGGTGAAAACGGGTCTCAGCTGATTTCCGGTCTGCTGATGGCCATGCCTTTGGCTGACAGGAACATGACTCTGCTCGTCGAGAAACCGAAGAGCATACCTTACACATTCATGACCGCCGAAGTCCTGAAAAGATTCGGCGTGAAGATTTCCAACGAGATGCTCGGCGGAAGGGACTTCCTCGAATCCGACGGCGACTGGTCTCTCTGCACCGAGATGATTTTCAAGGTGCGCGCTGGTCAGAAATATGAGGCCGCCGACTTCGACATCGAGGGTGACTGGAGCGCGGCGGTTCCTGTCATGGTCGCCGCATCTGTTTTCGGAAAGGCCTGCATTGACGGGCTTGACACGAACTCACTGCAGGCGGACATCGCGATAATGGACATACTTATGGCAGCCGGAGCGAGCATCACACAGCTGGACGGAGACGACGGCGAGATTCATGTGCAGCAGGCTCCTCTGCTCGCCTTCGATTCGGATCTCTCCCATTGTCCCGACCTTTTCCCCTGCGTTTCAGTGCTCGCCGCGTTCTGTCAGGGCAGGAGCCGGCTTTGCGGAGTGAGCCGTCTGCGGGACAAGGAGAGCGACAGGGCTGCTTCAATCGTGGAGATGCTCGGGCGGATGGGAGTCGAGTCCGGAATCGATGAGTCCTCGGACGCGCTTGTCATCACCGGTCATTCCCTTGACTGGAGGATACTTAACGGCCGCATGCTCAAGGGTGGCGAGTTCAGTTCCCATGGAGACCACCGTATGGTGATGGCTCTGAAAGTCGCTTCTCTCGGAGCCGATTCTCCTGTCAAGATTGACGACGAGTCCTGTGTTTCGAAGTCATGGCCGGATTTTGTCGGCGTTTTCGACGAATCCGTGGTGAAATGAACGCCGGGTGATATGGATATGCGGATGCGGAATACGGAGATATGACGGTTATGCACAATTCATTCGGAGATAAATTCAGACTGACGGTATACGGCGGCTCTCACGAGCCGAGGCTCGGCGTCGTCATCGAGGGAGTATGCCCCGGAATTCCGCTTACCGCCGGGGATTTCGCTGAAGACATCGCACGCCGCCGTCCCGGAGCGAAGGGGACCACTTCCAGAGTGGAGGATGATGTTCCTGAAATCCTCTCCGGTGTCAGCGGAGGGGAGACTGACGGAAATCCCCTGAGGATTGAATTTGCCAACAATGACATCCGCCCCGCCGACTATGGCCGCTTCCTCGATGTCCCGCGTCCGGGTCATGCCGATTATGTGGCTCATCTTCAGAGATATGGCGTGGATTCTTCCCGTGAGTTTCCCGCAGCCACCGGAGGCGGGATGTTCTCCGGAAGAATGACGCTCGCGCTTGTGGCCGCCGGCGTGGTCGCCGGGAAAGTTCTGCGCAGGACTCTTGCGGATGTGCGGATTCGCGCCGGATTGACTGAGCTTGGGGGCTCGCCTGACAAGTCGCGGTGGCAGAGTCTTCTGGACGGAGCGATTGCGGACGGCGATTCGCTCGGCGGAGTGGTGGAGTGCCGTGTCACGGGTCTTCCCGCCGGACTCGGAGAGCCGTTTTTCGATTCCGTCGAGTCTCTCGTTTCCCACGCCGTGTTCTCGATACCCGGTGTCCGGGGCATAGAATTCGGCGACGGTTTCCGTGCTTCGGCCATGCGCGGCTCGGAGCACAACGATCCGTTCGGGACTGACGGCCGTCTGATGAAAAACGGTGCCGGGGGAGTGAACGGCGGACTCACAAACGGGAACGACCTGCTATTCCGTGTCGCGTTCAAGCCGACATCCACGATAGCCCGGCCGCAGATGACCTGGAACTTCTCAAAGAAGTGTATGGTTGAACTTACCGCCACCGGCCGTCACGATGTCTGCTTCGCGCTCCGCACTCCGGTGATAGTCGAGTCCGTGACCGCCGTCGTCCTGTGCAATCTGATTTGAATTTTGCGCAGTCCCGATTTTGTTCTATAGCCGATTTTGTGCTACATTTGTTGTCGCGGGTCTTGCGAACACGGGACGCGTTGTGAATCAATGACACGATAAACAGAAATATACCATCTATGCTGACAGTACCACGCCTGAGGGTCGGAGAACCGGCCGCTGACCTTCTTTCCGACAAATCCCTTTTCGACAAACTTCCGCTGAACCGCCTCGAATGCCTGAACTGGGCGGATGAATATCCCTACAGGCCGGAGGTTTCGTTCCGCATCTTCCATAATGACGAGTTTCTTTTCATTGAATATGAGGTTGATGAAAAATGCACCGCCGCGCTGGAGGTGACGGACGGGAACGATGTCTATAAGGACAGTTGCGTGGAGTTCTTCGTGCAGCCGGAAGGCGACGGGCACTACTACAATTTCGAGTGGAACGCCATCGGAACACTCTGCTTTTCGAGGAGGACCGGGCGCTTCGACCCGGAGCATGCCTCAGCTGCGATTCTTGAAGGTGTCTATAAGTCTTCAACTTACGGCCGCAGGCCTTTTGAGGAGGTAAAGGGGGAGAACCGCTGGAGCCTCCGCGTCGCAATCCCGCACGGCGCGCTTTTCGGCGGCGAAATCGGCACGTGGCGCGGCGCCCGCCTCAGGGGCAATTTCTACAAATGCGGAGATGCCCTCTCAACTCCGCACTATCTGACCTGGGCGCCAATCTCCACCCCGAATCCGGATTATCACCGCCCGGAATTCTTCCAGCCAATCCTCTGTGAATAAAACCGCAGCACAACGAAGCAGACGCGCGTTTCAGTTGCTTGGGGACGGATTCAAATAAAACATGTGGATGCAAGGCGTGCGAGGGAATGAAACCGCAGCAACCTGACGGTTGTGAGGATTTCATTATTTGAAGCACAACGCAGCAGACGCATATTTTATTTGAATCCGTCGTCGTCGCGCTCGT
>CAVDEO010000015.1:0-30354 GCA_963607915.1 bacterium | reverse complement strand
GGAGTATGGCTGAAACCTCTTTTTCAGAAAGGTGTCCGATTAGGCGAGCTTGTTGATGTAGACCTGAATACCGCTCTTGAGGTTAGCCGCCTTGTTCTGGTGGATGACCCCGATTTTCGCGAGTTTGTCAATCATCGCATAGACCTTCGGTGCTGAAGCCTCCGCCTCGCTCTTTACGGTCATCGCCCTCAACGCCCGAATCGCGTTGCGTGTAGTCTTCGCATAATACTTGTTATGCAAGCGGCGCCTCTCGTTCTGACGATTGCGCTTTTCTGCTGATGCATGCTGTGCCATTGTTGTACTTTTTTATATTTTGGTAGTGGGTAGGGGAATCGAACCCCTATTGCAAGAATGAAAATCTTGAGTACTAACCGTTATACGAACCCACCGCACGGAATCCCTCCGGATTTCGCAGACTCTTTTCAGAAGCCTTTTTCCAAAGGGATTGCAAAGGTATGTAATATTTTTCAGAGAGCAAAATATTTTTGTCACTAATTTTCGCCGATCCATTCCGGCGGCGGCTTTTTCACTGTCGATTCCCGTCAGCCTTCCACTCCCACGAATAGAGCAGCGACTCGACCTGCCGCAGATAGTGCCTCTTGTCATACTTCGGGGCATAGACGAACGCGTCGAGGGTCACAATCCACTTCCCGTCCGGGCTGTAGAAAGAGTGAGAGACGAACGGGCCGCCCATATAGTCGCCGTAAACCTCCCAGTAGCCGCGCATCTCGGCAAAGTCGCGCCCCTGATATTTCAGGTACTTCACGGATGGCTCCACAATCGGACTCGTGACCATGTAGGTATTGTCGAACATCCCCGGCACATAGTTTTTCAGGAACTCATTCCTCCGGGTCACGAGGTTCTCCTCGGTAAACGGGGCTTCGCCGGCCGGATATCTATAGATGAACACGCCCTGATTGGTGTACTGCGTCTCGTAGGCCACCCAGACAAAGTCGTCTGACGCCTTGCGCACGGCATATCCCACCGGGAAATGCAGAAAACCGCCGAAACGCTCCTCAAGGATGGGGCGGATTCCCTTCTCTTCATATTGGATTGTGTTGGCTATCACCCTGTTGCGTTCCACCTGTTCAAGCATCGTCGCAATCTTCACCTTGTTGTCCTCGAAGAGCTGCACTGCCGAATCCCCGTCAATCGCCTCAAGCCTGATTACGCACTGTGGACGCGCCCAGACATCGCTGAGAAAGCGCACCCCGGGTTCGGATACACGGGGATTTATGTTGCATATGATGATGTTGCGGTGAATCTGGAATATGTTGGTGAACGCAGCCGGGGTTATGTTCACCACCGAATAGAGGGGTTCCCGCTGAGGAAGGAACGGGCAGTCGGAAGTGAGCGTGTCGCGGATTGCCGTGCCGAGAGCGCCCTCCCAGTCAGCCTGCTCAATCACCACAAGCACCTCTCCGGCCTTGCCGCTGACACTCGGGAGAAGAGCCTTTTTCCGCTCTCCGCATGATATGCACAGGAGCGCCGCGAAAACAAGAGCGAAAACGATTCTGAACTTTTTCATCATTCTATATTTTTTGTTGATATTCTGAAAACTGGTATTCAATTGACATTCTGTAATCCGATGTTCCGGGAACTACCTCAGCAGACGCATTATGTCGTTGCCGAAAGCGAGAATCATCAGTCCGAACAGGAGAATCATACCTATAATCTGCATCACTATGAGGAACTTGTCGCTCGGCTTCCGTCCCGTGAGCATCTCATAGAGCGTGAAGACTATGTGGCCGCCGTCAAGAGCCGGAATCGGGAGGAGGTTCATGACTCCGAGCATCACCGAAAGCAGGGCGAGTATGTTGAGGAAGGCGTACCAGTTCCATGCGGACGGGAAGACCTGACCTATGGCTATGAAGCTGCCGACTGACTTGTAGGCTTCGGTGCTCGGGGTGAAGACGAGCCTCATGTCCTTGAGATAGTCACCGATGGTGGTGAAAGTGTAGGAGAATCCGGCGGGGATGGCCTCGAAGAAACCGTAGGTCTTCGTCCGGATGTTCGGCGCGGAGGTGAAAACTCCGATTCTGCCGAGAGTGTCGACCGCAACCTCAAGCGAGAGAGTGTCGCCGCCGCGCAGAACCTCCGCCGTCACATTGCCGCCGGCATATCCGCTTAGAAGGGCGCGGCTGTCCTGCATATATGGAGCGCTCTGCCCGGCGATTGCGATTATCCGGTCACCGCGCCTGAGTGCACCCGCATAATTGGGGGACGCGGGAGGAATGCTGTCTACCACGAACGGGAGGGCGAGGTCGAACATCCCGGGCGTGTTCAGTATTTCGCCGATACGGCTCTGGTCCATATAGAGGTCGAGAGTGTCGCCGTCGCGCAGAAGAGTCACCTTGCGGACATCGTTCCTCGCGAGGTCGGCCTGCAGCAGCCCGAAATTATCCACCGGGACTCCGTCGTAGGCTATGATGTGGTCGCCCGTACGGAAGCCCATGTCGTAGGCGAGTTCATTGACATAGATGTCGCTGTCTTCATTGGCGATGTAGGACTGTCCCCAGCCGGCGAGCACTCCTATATATATGAGAATCGCGAGGAGGAAGTTGAAGAGCACTCCTCCGGACATCACGAGCAGCCGCTGCCATGCCGGATGCGAGCGGAATTCCCAGGGCTGAGGCTTGCTCTTAAGGTGTTCCGTGTCCATTGATTCGTCAATCATCCCGGCAATCTTGCAGTAACCGCCCAAAGGAAGCCAGCCTATGCCGTACTCGGTTTCAGAGTTCTTCGGTCTGAAGCGCAGGAGCGCCTTGCCGCCCGCATCGAAGAAAAGGTAGAACTTGTCAACCCGGATTCCGAACAGTTTCGCGAATATGAAATGCCCGAGTTCGTGAAACAGAATCAGAACCGAAAGCGCGAGAATTACCTGCAATGTCTTTATGAGGACTATCATCTTATTTTTATCTTGTCAAAATATACGGGTCTATGTCTATGTGTATGAGTCTATGTCTATGTCTATGTCTATGTCTCTGAGTATGAGTCTATATCTCTGTGTACGGGCTCATGTCTCAACGCATGGGACGGAAGCGTTTCATCAATGTCCGCGCCAAAGCGGCGCTTTCGTCATTCGTCGAGAAAATGTCGTCCAGCGACGGATTCCCGATGAACGGAGTCCGCTCCATGCACTCGGAAACAAGCTCCGGGATGCCGTAGAAACTGATTTCGTCACGGAGATATGCGGCCACGGCCACTTCGTTGGCGGCGTTCATCGCACAGGGGATGTTGCCACCCCGTGCAATCGCCGAATAAGCGAGAGAAAGAGCCGGGAACCTCGACAGGTCGGGCTGTTCAAAGGTGAGCGAGCCGAGCTGCGCGAAGTCCAGCCGGCGGTTGTCCAGCGGAAGCCTCCGGGGATAGGCCAGGGCGAACTGAATGGGTTCGCGCATGTCCGGGCAGCCCATCTGGGCGACCACCGCCCCGTCGGCATATTCCACCATCGAGTGAATCACGGACTCGGGATGGACGACCACATTGATTTTCTCGGGAGGCAGACCGAAGAGCCACTTGGCCTCGATGAACTCGAAGCCCTTGTTCATCATCGTCGCCGAGTCTATCGTTATCTTGTTCCCCATGTTCCAGTTCGGATGCCGTAGCGCATCGCAGGCCTTTGCGGAGGAGATTCTCGACTTGTCCCAGGTGCGGAACGGGCCGCCGGAAGCCGTGAGGTGTATCTTCTCGACATGATTGCCGTTCGCGCCGAGAAGGCACTGGAAGATTGCCGAGTGCTCCGAATCCACGGGGAGGATTGCCGCACGGTTCTTTCCGGCCAGTTCCATCACAATCTGACCGGCCGCCACAAGCGTCTCCTTGTTGGCGAGCGCGACAGTCCTGCCGGATTCGAGCGCCGCCACGGTGGAACGCAGTCCGCTGAATCCGACCATTGAAGTGAGGACTATGTCGATGTTGTCCGACTTCACGAGTTCACAGACGGAGTCCATCCCCGCAAAGACCTTTATCATCTTCGGCTGCAGCGCGTCCGCCACTTCGGCATATTTCGCCTCATTGCAGATGACCACGCTGTTGGCGTCAAACTCGACCGCCTGTTCCACAAGCAGTTCCGCACTATTATTCGCCGTAAGAAGTTCAATTTCAAACAAATCCGGATGCTGCCGGACCACGTCCAGAGCCTGCCGGCCTATCGAGCCCGTCGAACCGAGTATCGCAATTTTTCTCTTTTCCATCGCCGTCAGAAGATTCTTCCCTGTTCCATCGCCGTCAGAAACTGATATATCTGGCGGGGTCGACCGCCTCTCCCCTGTACCAGAGTTCAAAGCGCAGATGGTCGCCCAGCGCGAGGTTCCCCGCGCCGCCCACGAGCGCGACAGGAGTTCCGGCCGTCACCTTGTCCCCCGTCTTCTTGAGAAGTTTTCCGGCATGCTGGCAGATGGAGACAATGTCGTCAGAGTGCTGAATCTGAAGCACATATCCGGCATCGTCGTTCCAGCCCGTGAAGATGACCGTCCCGTCAAGGGTGGCCATCACGACGGAATTTGCCGGAGCCGTCAGATCGACATAGGGATGCACATACTTGGCGTAAGGCTTGCTGACCACGCCCTTGAGCGGAGAGAAGAAATGTATCCCCTCAATGGGAAGTTCCCGTCTGCGTCTTGAAGACAGGTCGAACTGCTCCTCCCTGACCACGGCATCGCGGAATTCCGCATCCGAGATTCCCTCGGAATCTTCATCGGAGGCCGGAGGCAGATCCTGGCCGGAGCCGGCGAACATTCCGGTAACGTCGACCGTGCCGTCCCCCTCGACCACCCGGCGCAGATTTTCGGAATAGAGTTCCCAGCGGCATATCACCTTCTCGAGGGAGTCGACGCGGATGGCGTTCTGGATTGCCGCACGCTTGGTGTGCGCGTCCGGATAACCGGGGATGAAGGTCCGCAGAGGCGTGAACGCCACGAGGGAGTAAACCAGCGCGCAGAGCAGGATGAGGACATTGATTGTCAGGAGTATGGCCCCCGGTCTCGTGAACTTCAGAGAATTGAGCGTCTTGTGGGTTCTGTCCTCCGCGAGCGTCAGCACATAGCGGTGAACTTTTTTATCTTTATTTTGTCGAGCCATTGTTTAGTATTAACTTTGCATCCGATGGACAGACTCGTCGGCATAGATTACGGACGCAAGAGGGTCGGAGTCGCCGTGAGCGATCCGCTCGGAATCTTCGCGTCTGCCCTGGACACGGTACATTCTGCAAAGATAATAGAATATCTCAAAACTTACGCCCGAAACGAGAATGTCGTGAAGTTCGTGGTGGGATATCCGATGAACATGAACGGCAGGCCGTCAGAGGCCGCAGCGGACGTGGACATATTCCTCAGAACCCTGCGTAATGCGTTCCCTGGCATTCCGGTCGTGACGGAGGATGAAAGGTTCACGTCGGTTCTGGCCCACAGGGCGATGATTGACGGGGGGATGAAGAAGAAGGACCGCCGCGACAAGGAGAGCGTGGACAAAATCAGCGCTGCAATCATTTTGCAGAGCCATATGGACAGAAACAGAAATATAAACACAATATGATTTTACCCATATATCTATATGGTCAGGAAGTGCTCCGCAATGCCGATGAAGAGGCGGACCTGACGAAAAAGGAAGAGTTGACAAGGCTCGTCGAAGACATGAAAGAGACGCTGAAAAATGCGGACGGATGCGGACTCGCCGCCCCTCAGGTCGGCGTTCCGCTGCGGGTTCTCATCGTCGACGGGACGGAGCTCACGGACACATATCCCTACCTCAAGGATTTCAGACGCACGATGATAAATCCGAAAATTCTTGAAGAGAGCAAGGAAACCTGTTCATATTCGGAAGGTTGTCTCAGCGTTCCGGGGATATATGCGGAAGTGGTGAGACCCTCGACGATAAAAGTCGAGTATTACGACGAAAAATTCGAAAAACAGGTGGAAGTTTTCGACAGATTCGGATGCCGGATGGTGCAGCACGAGATGGCGCATCTGGATGGCAGGCTATTTGTGGACGAGCTGTCCCCGATTCGCAAGAAGATGATTTCCCGGAAACTCCAGAACATAGCCTCGCGCAAGGTTCAGACGAGATACCGGACAAAGTGACAACTATATGGGAGCATTTCACGCATACGACATCAGAGGAATCTGGAATGTCGACTGGAACAGGGAGACGGCATACAAAATCGGTTTTTTCGTACCGGAACTTCTCGAAGCCGACAGGGTTCTTCTTGGCCGGGACTGCCGCATCTCGTCCGACGAGGTCCACGATGCCGTGATTCGCGGGATAACGGATGCGGGGGCCGATGTCTGCGACATAGGACTCAGCACCACGCCGATGGTCTATTTCGGAACTGCCAACTACGGGTTCAAGGCCTCGATTCAGATTACGGCCTCGCACAACTCCGCGATTTACAACGGGATGAAGGTCTCCACCACTAACGCCGCGGCTGTCGGGTTCGATGCCGGTCTCGGAAAAATCCAGCAGTGGATTGAAGAAGGCAGGCCGTGCACGCCGGCGCAGGTCAAAGGGACGGTGGTCCAGAAAGACATCAGACAGGACTACCTGAACTTCCTGCTCAAATACAGGGAGGACTGGTCGGGACTCAGGATTGCGATGGACCTCTCGAACGGGATGGCCAACCTCTTCGCGAAGGACATTTTCGGAAGCCGGCCGTCCTACATTTTCGACACCATCGACGGGCGCTTCCCGAACCACGAGCCCAACCCGCTGATTCCCAAGAATGTGGAGTCGCTTAAAGAACTTGTGCTCCAGACAGGCGCCGACATAGGAGTGATTTACGACGGGGATGCCGACCGGGCGATGTTCATCGACGAGAACGGGAAATTCATATCTCCGGATCTGATGATTGCCGTGCTCGGACACTATTTCCTCGAAAAGAGGGGGGAGAGGGGCGTCGTGCTTCAGGATATACGCAGTTCCAAGGCCGTGGGAGAATACCTCGTCCCTATGGGGGCGAAGATGGAGACTTGGAAAGTCGGACGCGCGTTCGCAGCGAACAAACTGCGCGAGATTGACGGGATTTACGGCGGAGAACTTGCCGGGCACTACTATTTCCGCGACTTTTTCTACTCCGACAGCGGACTGCTCGCCTCGATGCTCGTGCTGAATGTCGTCGCGGACATGAAGAAGAAGGGAATCACGCTCAGCCGGCTGATTTCACGGATTGCGAAATACAAGAGTTCCGGCGAGGTGAATTTCAAGATTGAAGACAAGAAAGGCGCGATGGACGCGGTGAGGGATATGTTCCTGGCACAGGAGCAGCCGACCGCGAGCATGGATTTCGACGGCTACAGGGTCGAGTTCCCGCGCTGGTGGTTCAACGTGCGTCCGTCGAACACGGAGCCGTACCTGAGGTTCATCTGCGAGGCGGATTCGGAGGAACTGCTCGCGGACAGGCTCGCGCAGGTGACAGTCCTTCTCACCGGCAAATTCGGAGGAGTGAGGATATGATGGGGCTGAAGCGCGCTGCCGCGCTGTTTTCCATCCTGCTTCCGGCCGTTGCAGCAGCCCAGCAGAACGCCAGGGTGGTGGACGGGAACTTCCCTTCCGCCAATCCTCTTTTCAGGTTTCCGACGACTGAGAACGAACTCGTACCGAGGCTGCCGCGTCAGGCCGTGAAGCCGCTGGTGGTCACCGAGTCTGACCCGGTCGATACGCTCGACACGATGTCGGAGTTCGTGAAGGTGGTTCTCTACGGAAACGGAACCTGGAAGTACATCAAGACCGAGGACTTCGCGTGGGACAACAGTATTTTCACCGCCGACTGGGACAACCGCTCGGTGGATCCCTACAAGCTCTCCTGGGATTCACTCCCCTCCTATTCCGCAATATGGCTGGTTGACAGCCTCAGCAACTATTCCTGCCCCTATCAGGGTAAGGTGAACCCGAGGGGGAAGTTCGGGCCGAGACGCGGCCGCCGCCATCAGGGAGTGGATCTGCCGCTCACCACCGGCACGCCGATTCACGCCGCATTCAACGGCAAGGTCCGCATCTCTTCAAGCATGCACGGCTACGGCAATGTCGTCGTAATCCGTCACGAGAACGGGCTTGAGACATTCTACGGGCATCTTTCCAAGAGGAATGTCGAGGCCGGGGATTGGGTGAATGCCGGCGACGTAATCGGACTCGGAGGCAGCACCGGGCGTTCGACCGGGCCGCACCTGCATTTCGAGACCCGCTACAACGGCTATGCCTTCGACCCGCAGTGGCTCATCGACTTCGAGACCGGAGTTCTCCGTCACAGGATGTTCGTCCTGAAGAAGAAGTACCTCAGCCAGTTCAGCAATTATGAGCAGAACTTCGACGACGAGCTGAAGAGCGCAGAGGAGGATGCGGCTGAAGAGGCCGCCCTCAAGGCGATGAGGTGGCACATTGTGAAGTCCGGGGACACTCTGGGCAGAATCGCGATAAACAACGGGACGACAGTCAGCGCAATCTGCCGGCTCAACGGAATCAAATCGACATCGACGCTGCGCATCGGTCAGAAGCTGCGCGTCAGGTAGCTGCACAGACACGCGAAACGGGGTGACGATTTGAACCGTCACCCCGTTTCGCGTACAATTCAGGTCGCGTGTCCGGCCGCTACAGGCCGAGCGGCGCGAAGAAATTGCCGCCCTTGTCATCGACGAGGATGAACGCAGGGAAATTCTCTACGCGGATCTTCCAGACGGCCTCCATCCCGAGTTCAGGGAACTCCACGCACTCGATGCTCTTGATGTTGTTCTGCGCGAGGATTGCGGCCGGGCCTCCGATTGAGCCGAGGTAGAATCCGCCGTGCTTTTTGCAGGCGTCGGTCACAGCCTGACTTCTGTTGCCCTTTGCAAGCATGATCAGGGAACCGCCATGCTCCTGGAACTCGTCCACATACGGGTCCATGCGTCCTGCGGTCGTCGGGCCGAGCGAGCCGCAAGGCATTCCTGCCGGAGTTTTTGCCGGCCCGGCATAATAGACAGGGTGGTCCTTGAGATACTGCGGCATAGGTTCGCCTGCATCAAGACGGGCCTTGATTTTAGCGTGGGCGATGTCACGGGCGACGATGATGGTCCCGTTGAGGCTCAGGCGTGTTGAAACGGGATATTTCGTAAGTTCGGCAAGAACCTCCGCCATCGGCCTGTCGAGGTCAATCTTCACCGCGTCGCCCTCTCCGGCATTGCGCAGTTCCTCCGGGATGAGTTCGTATGGCCTGTCATCCATCTTCTCAATCCAGATTCCGTCAGCGTTGATTTTCGCCTTGATGTTGCGGTCGGCGGAGCAGCTGACCCCAAGTCCGATAGGGCAGCTCGCGCCGTGGCGCGGAAGCCTTATCACCCGGACATCGTGCGCCATGTACTTCCCTCCGAACTGCGCCCCGAGTCCGATTTTGTGAGCCTCGTCGAGGAGCCGTGCCTCAAGGTCGAGGTCACGGAAGGCGCGTCCGGTTCCGTCTCCGGTGGTCGGGAGCGAGTCGTAGTAGTGCGTCGAAGCGAGTTTTACCGTGAGGAGGTTCTTCTCGGCGGAAGTGCCGCCAACCACGAAGGCGATGTGGTAAGGAGGGCAGGCCGCCGTACCGAGACTCCTCATCTTGGAAACGAGGAACGGGATGAGCGTGCCAGGGTTCTGGATGCGGGCCTTGGTCTCCTGATAGAGATAGGTCTTGTTCGCGGAACCGCCTCCCTTGGTGACCATGAGGAAACGGTATTCGTCGCCCTGCACAGCCTCTATGTCAATCTGCGCCGGGAGATTGCACTTGGTGTTCACCTCATTGTACATGTCCAGAGGCGCATTCTGGGAGTAGCGGAGGTTCTCCTCGGTGTAGGTCTTATAGACCCCGAGAGAAATCGCCTCCTCATCCTCGAATCCTGTCCAGACCTGCTGCCCCTTTTCGCCGTGGACGATGGCCGTC
This sequence comes from bacterium, assembly GCA_963607915.1. Lineage (GTDB taxonomy): Bacteria > Bacteroidota > Bacteroidia > Bacteroidales > UBA932 > Cryptobacteroides. The sequence goes on along the minus strand of CAVDEO010000015.1, from coordinate 20,474 downwards.
CCGGTGTCCTGACAGAGAGGAAGCTTGCCCTTGGCGGCCACCTCGGCATTGCGGAGGAAGGTCAGAGCCACATACTTGTCGTTTGCGGAAGCCTCAGGGTCGGATAGAATCTTCGCCACCTGAGCGTTGTGGGAGCGGCGGAGAAGGAAACTGACATCGCGGAACGCGGTGTTAGTCATGACGGTCAGAGCCTCCGGAGTGACCTTGAGAATTTTCTTTCCCTCGAATTCGGCAGTGGAGACCAGTTTTTCCGAATCCGGAATCTTGTAGTATTCAGTCTCGTCCCCGCCAAGCTGAAACATCGGTGCGTATTTGAATTCCATATTTTTTAGTATAATTGAATTTTCTCCTATATAACTGAATCTCCCCTTTCAACACAGGGATTTCCCGTCATCATTCCATCCAGCCCTGAATGACAATTGCAACACCGTCATAAGCCTGTGGGCGACTGCGGGAGCGGGGTCGATGAAGCGGATGCGTCCCACCGGTGAGCCGTCCCGCCCTTTCAGCGGGTGCTCCGCGAGCAGTTCTTCGGCGACTTTCTCCAGCACCGGGAGCAGGAACGGGTAGTGCGTGCAGCCCAGAACTATCGTGTCAGCCCCCGCCCCGACCAGAGGCGCGAGACTCGCCCGGACTGTCTCCTCCGCCATTTCTTCGTCCCATGCAGCGCTCACAGACCGTCCGTCCGAAGCATTCCCGGAGTGCTCCCCCGCGCTGCTCAGGAAAACGCAGCCCCTCTTATATCTGTCCGCAAGTCCGCTTCCCTCAACCAGTTCCACGAAGCCGCGCCCGACTCCCTCGACAATCTCAACCCCCTCCGACCAACGGCCTTTCATGTCAAGGTACTTGGCGCCATGAAGCGTCCCCGCCGTTGCAAGCACTCCGACGACTCCGGTCGCTGTGGCAAGAGCGGCGGGCTTCACCGCAGGTTCCATTCCGATGAAATCCACATGGTCAAGCTTTCCGCCTGTAATTTCCAGGACCCGCGTGGACGGAGCTGTTCCGTACTCCCCGCGCAGCGCGGCTATGGCCGCCGAAGTGGCCGTGTTGCAGGCAATCACAATCACCTGCGCGCCCCTGCCCAGAAGGATTTCGGTAATCTCCCGCGAACGCTCCAGCACATACCCCGCAGACTTCTCTCCATAGGGGCAGTGGGCCGTGTCGGCATAATAGACATAACGCGCCTCCGGGACAGCTCTTTCAAGCTCCCGAAGCACCGAAAGTCCGCCGACTCCCGAATCGAACACGCCTACGACAATTCGCCCGTCATCCATAATATCCCCGTTCAGCCCAAGCCATCCCCGGTCAATTCCAAAGCATCATCTTCCGGCATGGCACAGAAAAGAACACAAAATTAAGAAAATTGTGCGGAAAAAGAAAATCGGGGGAAGCGGGAATTCCACCGGAAATGCAGTGATTTGCCGCGATTCCGAAATGGAGGTAGGTAAAATTACCTATTCCGAATAAAGTTTGAGTTCCATACTTTTGTCCTCACGAAAGGTTCGCATCACAAGCGCCTGCAACAGGCAAGACGGCGAATGACACAAACAACCAAACATATACAACTATGAAACATCTGCTCAAGACTTCTGTCATCATCTGCGCGGCCCTTGCGATAGCCGCAGGATGCAAAAAGAACAAGGACATTGAGAATCCCGAAAACCCGTCGGAGGGAAACGCCGCCGTGGAAAGCGTCTCCGTCGAGACGGCCATAACTCTGGATGAGGGGGCCACAAAGCAGCTCACGGCGACTGTCCTTCCGGAAAACGCAGCCGACAAGAGCGTGAAATGGAAATCCGACAACGAGGAGGTGGCTTCCGTCGATGAGGACGGGCTTGTCACCGCCGTGAAATGGGGAGAGGCGGACATCACCGTCACCACCGTGGACGGAGGCAAGAGAGCCAAATGTACCGTCACGGTCAAAAAGGTCAAGAAGGAAGCAACTGACGACACCGACATCAGCTCCCGTTTCGACAAGAATTTCGCGCTGCATCTCAAAGCAAGGGGCATCGTGAAAGACGAGAACAGCATCAAGTATTCCGAGGTGAAAGATGTCAAGAAACTTGAGGACGGCTCGATCGCGAGCATCTACGATAATGGGGTCAAGTCGCTGGACGGCATAGAGTATTTCACCGCGCTTGAGACCATCGATTGGCGCAATTTTACGGAACTTTCCTCAATCGACCTTTCCTGGAATGTGAACCTCAAGAAACTCCTGCTGGGCGCCGGTAAATTCACTTCGCTGGACCTCTCGAAAAACGTGAATCTCGAGGAGCTCGAGCTGAGGGCCGGTGAATTCACTTCGCTGGACCTCTCGAAAAACGTTAATCTCAAGATTCTCAGATTTTACAACAGTGCCGGAGCCGTGAATTCGCTCGACCTTACATCCTGTACAAAACTCACCACTGTCGCGATAGAGAGGAATGTGCTTGAAGACTTCAGAATCGGAGAATGTCCCGCTCTGGAGCATCTTGCTCTCACAGGCAACAGCCTCGCTTCCCTTGATTTGAGCGGATGCCCGGCTCTCCAGAGAGTCTCTCTCGACGATAATAAACTCACAAGTCTGACATTCGCCGGGAATTGCGACAACCTTTATTGGCTGCACTGCGACTCCAACAAACTGACCACGCTGGATGTTTCCGGCTGCAAAAACCTTCAACAGCTCAGCTGCCGTAACAACCTGATGACAGGAATCAGTGTTTACGACATCACGACAATAGACACTACCGACGCGCCATTCGGGGGCAATCCGGGCAAAGACGGCAGGTTCACGGTTTACAACCCAATATATACCTGGCCTGACTTCCAAAGCTGGCTCTATGACGAAACTGACGCGAATTCCAAAGTCGTGTGCGACCTTTACTGCGAAGCCGCCCCTCAGCTCAAGACACATCCTTCGGATGCCAAATTGGTGAAAGGTCAGACCTGCGTTTTCAGCATCACCCTCAAGGGACCGGCATCCGGATTGAAGTTCGGATGGCGTTTTGTGACACCGGATGGAATATTATATGAAGTCGAGGACTATGAGTCTGAGTCTGAGGACGATTTCAAAATCAGCGGAGCCGAAACGACGAAACTGTCCGTCACCATCTACGGCGACTATTACATCACTGAAATGAAAGACTATAAGTTTCTCTGCGTGGTTGCGGACACGAAGGGGCATGCGACCTACTCCAAGGCTGCCGGATTCATCACCGAATAATTCTGCAATCCCGGCCGCACGACACAGAACAAAGAAAAAACCGCCTTCACAAGCGGTTTTTTCTTCTTGCCCTGCGGCAATCTCATAAAAATGGCTAAACGATTATTGATGCTGCAAAGGTAGCGCGATGCGGCGCGGGCGGCAATACCGACAAATGGGTATTTTGATTTCCCGGAGCGGGGTCGGATGCCGGACTGTCTTCACTTGCGCAGTGTGAAGAAAAACTGGAGTCCACGCGGCTGACGGTTCAGGACACGGATTTCGCCGCCGTGGAACGCGACGGCATTGCGGACAATCGAAAGCCCCAGACCGGACCCCCCGCCGTCGCGGGTGCGGCCTTCGGAAACACGGTAGAAACGCTCGAACAGTCTCGGAAGATGCTCCGGAGGTACGCCGCCGCCGGTGTCGTAGTAGGTCAGACAGACGGAATCACCGTCATTCCCGGACGGGCAGCGTTCTATGCGGACGGTGACCCCCCTCCCGGCATATTTCAGGGTGTTCTCCAGCAGATTGCGGAACAGCGCATGAAGCAGAGTCCTGTTGCCGCATATTCTCAGATCCGCAGAAAGCATGTTCTCCACCCGCACCCCGTTTTCATCAATGCGTGCCGCAAACTCCGAAACCGCATCGTCCACAATCTCGCCCAGACTGACAATCTGTTTCACGAGCTTCTCCGGTGATTCCTCAATCCGGCTTATGAGGGCGACGTCCCGGATGAGGTCGGACAGGCGCACGGACTGCAGGTATGCTCTGTGTATGAATCCTTTCCGGCGTTCGGCATCCATTTCAGGACAGGCTTCCAGAGTTTCGAGGCAGCCCATTATCCCCGTCACCGGCGTGCGCAGTTCGTGGGAGATGTTGCTGGTCATCTGCTGCTTGATTGTCGCGACCTCCCTGTCGCTGTCGTCCTTGTACTGCGTCTGGAACTTCTGGATGTCATAGCCGAAACGGGAGGACAGCAGTATGATTGTCAGCAGGGAAAGCGCGAAGAGCAGCGCCGAGGCAAGCAGGAAGATGCTGTTGGGACGGACACGCGGCTTGACATCATCGTCATAAGGCAGGGCCACGCGTATGGTCCTGTCCCCATAAGTCTTTGAATAATAAAGATATTTCACTCCCGTTGTTTCCGATTTCCGAATGCTCGTCGCCGCATTCCCGAGCATTGACGCGCTGACTTCCGGACGGTCGGAATGATTCACTCCCCCGAGGGAATCCACGCTGTCGAAAAGAACGTTTCCCAGAGTGTCGAGCACCGTCGCGCGAAGATCGGAGGGGAAAAGCGCCGTCACACCGCCGTAGTCTTCCGTCTTGGAGAGGATTTCGGCATAGGAGTCAAGGTCGTTCAGGACAAACTGGGTCTTGGTCTGGGTATCAAGCCTGACCTGAAACACGACCAGCATCACGGCAAAGACAGCGAAAGCCGCAGCGAAACAGGCTATCAGCCTTCTTCTGAAAGCCCCCCGCGAGGGTTCCCGCGCCGCACGCGGCTTCATGCCTGAACCAGAATCACCCATAAGCGATGCCGAATTTTCCATACTGAACGTTTCATTACCTCCCCTGAAAACTGTAGCCGAAACCGGAACGGTTGGTGATGCATGATTTCATGCCCCCCAGCTTCGCCCTTATCCGCGCAATGTGCACATCTATCGTCCTGTCAAGCACATACGGAGCATCTTTCCACAGTTTGTCTATAATCTCCTCGCGGGAGAAAATCTTGCCCGGACAGGAGGCGAGAAGCGACAGGAGTTCGAATTCCTTGCGTGAAAGAACCACCGGAGCCCCTTCCACATAGACCATCTTTGACTTGCGGTCAATCCGCAGCGCCCCTGCGTCGATCAGGTCACCTCCGTCGCCGTCCGCAGCGGCACTCCTTCGCAGCACCGCCTTCACCCTCGCCAGCACCTCCTGTATGGAGAAAGGCTTGCTGATGTAGTCGTCACCTCCCGCAGAAAAGCCGGTGAGAAGGTCGTTTTCAGCGGTACGCGCCGTCAGGAATATGATCGGAGTGTCCATATGCCTTTCTTTCCTGACAATCTCCGCCATCCTGAACCCCGACATTCCGCCCATCATCACGTCAAGCAGGATGAGCCCGTGACCCGGTGTCAGCACGGAGAGAGCCTCTTCCGCAGACGAAGCCGTATCCACACTATAACCCGCATTCTCGAGATTGAATTTGAGAATTTCGCATATGTCATCCTCGTCATCGACGACAAGAATCCTGTGTCCCGAAATGTTCGCGCTCTCAGCCATATATCAGTTCATATATCATACTTCCAGAACCCGGCGGCATATACATATATACATATTATATACATATACATCCGTGTCCGACCGCAAATATACTCATTTTCATTCCACGAAGGCAGGGGAATGTCTCCGAGTAACAAAAAATTAACAAATCCGTAATATCCGCCCAACAAATTCGGAATATTTTTGCAACGAAAAAATTTAATAGGCATGGATATGGTTTATCTCGGCTTCGTCATCTTTCTTTTCATGCTGGCGGTTTCGGACCTCTGGGTCGGAGTCAGCAACGACGCGGTCAATTTTCTCAATTCGGCGGTGGGGTCAAAGGCCGCCAAATTCCGGACAATCATCACGATAGCGGCAATAGGTGTGTTCTGCGGGGCGGTGATGAGCAACGGGATGATGGATGTCGCAAGACACGGAATCTTCCGTCCGGAACAGTTCGCGTTCAATGAAATAATGCTGATATGTCTCGCCGTGATGGTGACGGACATCGTGCTTCTGGACGCATTCAACTCGCTCGGAATGCCGACATCGACGACAGTATCGCTTGTGTTCGAACTTCTCGGAGCCACCTGCGCATTGACGATGATAAAGATGAACGCTGGCAGCGAACTCGGATTTTCGGACTATATGAACACCTCAAAGGCGCTGCAGGTCATACTCGCAATCTTCATCTCGGTGGCCATAGCCTTTGTCGTGGGCATATTCGTCCAGTGGGTCGTGCGTCTGCTCTTCACGTTCAACTACCGGAACAGGTCGCTCAAATGGAAAATCGGGATATTCGGCGGCGTGTCGGTCACCGCGATAATCTACTTCATGCTCTTCAAGGGACTCAAGTCCATGGCTTTCATGACCGACGGAGTCAAGGACTGGATCGGGGCGAACACGCCGTGGCTTCTCGCCTGCTGCCTCGTTTTCTCCACCCTGCTGATGCAGGGGCTGCATGCTCTGAAAATCAATGTGTTCAAAGTTGTGGTTCTCATCGGCACATTCGCGCTTGCCACGGCATTCGCAGGAAATGACCTCGTGAACTTCATCGGCGTGCCGCTCACGGGTTATGCCACATATCAGGACTGGCTCGCCTCCGGAAGCCCGGATCCGTCAACCCATATGATGGGAGTGCTGAACGGGGAAGCCAAGACGCCGCTCGTGTTCCTCATAGCTGCCGGCGCGGTGATGGTTCTGGCGCTGGCGACCTCCAAGAAAGCGCACAATGTGACCAAGACCGAACTGAATCTCGCCAAGCAGGAGGAGGGTGAGGAGATGTTCGGGACTTCAAGGGTGGCGCGCAGCCTCGTCCGCTTCGGAAACGGCTTTGCGCATGCGGTTATGGCGATTACTCCGGAGCGTTTCCGCGAATGGGTGGACAAACGCTTCGACCGCAGTCATGTGGAAATCGAGGAGGGGGCGCAGTACGACCTCGTGCGGGCGTCCGTGAACCTTGTGACGGCATCGCTGCTGATTGCCCTCGGCACGTCCCTGAAACTTCCGCTCTCGACGACCTACGTGACCTTCATGGTGGCGATGGCGACCTCGCTCGCGGACAGGGCATGGGGACGGGAAAGCGCGGTTTACAGAATCACCGGGGTGCTTTCCGTCATCGGAGGATGGTTCCTCACGGCGGCCATAGCCTTCGCGGCTGCTTTCGCAATCGCCCTCATAATGCACTGGGGAGGGATGCCGGCCATGGTCATAATCGTCATTGCCGCTCTGGCGGTGATGATTCACAGCAACATCACCTACAAGCACCGCAGCGATGAAGAAAACGGGGACAAGGAGTTCAGGGCGATAATACGCTCGACGGATTCCACGGAGACGGACAGGCTCGTCTGCCGCTATGTCGCCTCCAACGAAAGTCTCCTTCTCGGGAACATACTCCGTCAGTACCGCAGCGTCACGGACGGGCTTCTGACCGAGAATGTCCGTCTGCTCCGCAAATCACGCTATGAACTCATGGACAAGAAAGGCATGGTGAAGAACATCCGCAGAAAGGAGACAATCTGCATACGCCGCCTCGACCAGGAGACAGCGATGAGGAAGGGGGCATGGTTCTTCGCTTCCTTCAATGAACTTGAACAGCTCTATTACGCCATCCGCCGCATCTGCGAACCCGCCTACGAGCACATAGACAACCATTTCACCCCGATTCCGGAGAAATATGTCTCCGACTTCATCCCGGAGAGAGACCGTCTGATCGGCTATATGGATGAAATCATCATGCGCGGGGAGGACGGGGAATATGAAAAGCTGAAAGAGATGGAGTCGAAACTCAAGTTTATCCAGAAGGACTTCTCCAACATGAGGAAATCGCTCATGGAGGACATCCGCAGCAATGCCGTGAATATGAACACGGGCTATCTCTACCTCAACGTCCTTCAGGAATCCGAGCAGATGTCCATAACTCTCAAGCAGATGATCCGCTCCTCCCGCAAGTTCCAGCTGTCGTAGCCGGCCTGACAGATGTCTCAGCCGGCGTTCAGGGCGACTGCCGGCCGTTCAGATGCAACAATCAGTCGTTCAGATGCATGATTGACACGACCGGAGCGATTTTTGAGAGGCGGTCGGCTCCGTGGAGGTCGTCAATCTCGACGAGGAACACGAATTTCTTCACGACGACGCGGCATACGACACCGTCTTTCACGACGGGGGTCGCCATGAGCGACTGTGCAAGGGCTTCGGCCGTGCCCCCGGTGGCGAGGATGTCGTCAAGTATGGTCACTTCCAGCACATCTCCCGTGAGCGGGCCGGCAGCGACATCGCTCTTGCGGTAGAAGAGTTTGTCCGCCCCATATTCCTTCATGATTTCAACTCCGACAAGGTCGCCCTCCGCGAAAGGCAGTTTTCCGGACTTGCGGACCGGGATGACATTGGATACGGCTCCGTCAGTCAGCAGAAGCGGGGTGCCGAAAAGAAAGCCCCGTGCCTCCGGAATCGCAAGGTTGGGTGTCCCCACAAGCGCGTCCAGTTCGGAAATCACTTCCCGATAGACATCCTTGGAATGGATAAAAGGCATGATGTCGATGAAGTTTATGCCTTCCTTGGGAAAATCCTTGTAAAAGTTGAGTTTGTCCTGTAACATACTGATTTGTCGTTGATTGTATTCTCATTTCGCGGCAGTCGGCAAAACATCGGGCCGCTCATCTGCACAGGTGCGCAAAGTTAGGAATTTTATTTCTATTTTTGCAGTCTTTTCAGGGCATCGTTTTCAGCGGCGTTCAAGAAACATCACCTGGTAATCCTTGACGCTTAGTAAAGGAAAACAAGCCGAAGTCAAATATATCGGAATATGACAATCACTGACGGGGAACGGCAGCTGGCGCGGGCAGGAATGCGGGAAGCGCTGGAACAGGGAATGAGCGGCGCGAGAGTGACGCTCAGCAAGAGCGTGTCGGACACTCTGACCCTGCTTGACGGGGAAATCGACAAGGTGAGCCGCTGCGCCGACCGGTCTCTGACTTTCTGCCTGTTTGCGGAAGGACGCTACGGGACATTCTCGACCAACCGCCTGAGCGGGGAGGCCGTGCGTGATTTCGTGAGGAAGGCCTGCGACACCGTCAAGGTCATGGAAGCGGACAGATGCCGGACACTCCCCCGGAAAGAAAGGCTCGCCACCGACGCCAGGACCGGGTTTGAAACGGGACTGTGGGACAGGGAATATATGGATATGTCCGACGTGAAAAGGATTGAACTGGCGCGGAGCATGACACTCCGCGAAAAAGGCGGCGACGGATGGACCAAAGTTTCGGAGGAAAGCGAATATACGGACTATATTGACGAGTGTTACCAGATTGATTCCCAGGGATTTGAGGGTCGGCATTCCGAGACGGGCTTCTCGTGCTCGTCGGAAATCACGGTGGCGGACTCAGACGGCAGACGGTTCAGTTCCTATTGGTGGGATTCATCGGCGTTCCTCTCGGGGATTCATCCGGAGAGCTGCGCCGGGACCGCGCTTCGGAGAGCCTTGGCCTCGATGAATCCAGAACCGCTGCGCGGAGGTCTCTACAGGATGGTTGTCGACGGGAATGTCGGTTCAAGGCTGCTGAACCCGATTGTAAATGCCCTGAACGCCTCAAGCATACAGCAGAAGATGTCGTTTCTGTGCGGCCGCCTCGGGAAAAAGGTTTTCTCGGAAGGCTTCACGCTCACCGACATGGCGCGTGAAACAGGCAAAGCCGGAGCACGGCTCTTCGATTCGGAGGGCGTGGCGACATCCGACCTGCCCCTGATTCGAGGGGGCGTGGTGGAGAATTATTTCGTGAACACCTACATGGCGAACAAGACGGGGCTGAAGCCGACCGTGGAAGACATCTCGCGGCCTGTTCTCGGCTGCTGGCGCTCGGAGGAACTCTCCCGTTTGGATTGTGTCGGAAAAAGGCTAACTTTGGAGGATATTTTGCGCGGATGCGGGGACGGGATTTATGTGACGGAGTTCAACGGCGGGAACTGCAATCCGGTGACCGGGGACTATTCTTTCGGCGTGTCGGGATTCCGTTTCAAGGACGGGCGGCTCGGGAAGCCGTTCCGCGAGATGCTGATTACAGGCAATATCCCCGAACTCTGGAACAGCCTTCTCGCCGTCGGCGACGACGCGAGGGACTGCGGACGATGGCGGATTCCGACCACGGCGTTTGACGGCGTAAGCTTCTCGGCATAGCATCCGGCGGGTTGAAAAACAGGAAAAAACAAGAAATATGAAAATTGAGAAAAACACTGTGGTGGCTCTTACTTATGAGCTGGATGTCGATGGGCAGATTGTTGACAAATGCACCGTGGAGAGGCCTCTGGACTTCATACACGGGATGGGTTATCTGCTGCCGAGGTTTGAGGAGGAGATTGCCGGTCTTGAGGCCGGCGACAAGTTCGCATTCACGCTCAGCCCGGAAGAAGGCTACGGGGAGGTGGATCCGAAGATGGTTATCGACCTTCCAGTGGAGGCGTTTTCCGACCAGACGGGCAAGATTCGCCACGATCTGCTTGTGGAAGGGTCAAGCGTCACGCTCGTCAATCAGTACGGGCATCCTGTCCCGGCAAAGATTGTGAAGGTGGAGGCGAAGACGGTGAAAGTCGACGTGAACCACCCGATGGCCGGCAAGACATTGAATTTCAAGGGAGAAATAGTGAACGTGCGTCCGGCGACTGAAAAGGAAATCCAGGAGGGGCTGCACGGGGAACTCGCCGGCGGATGCTCCGGATGCGGAGGAAACTGCGGAGATGGCGGATGCGAGGGTTGCGGAAGCGAGGGTTGCGGAAGCGACAAGAACTGCGGTTGCGGCGACGGAGAAGCCTGCGGATGCGGCGACGGCTGCGACTGTAAGTAAGCGTTAAGTAAGCGTCTCCCGAGCGGAGTGAAAAGAAGCCGGGAATTTTATCTGCGATGAAAATTGCCGTCGTCATACTGAACTGGAACACAGTTGATTATCTGCGGAGGTTTCTGCCTCCGCTGCTTGACTCGGCGGCATTGTTCAACAAAGGCTGCGACACCGGCCCGGAAAGCGGAGACAGGGTCGAAATTGTGGTCGCGGACAGCGGCCCGGGAAGCGGCGACAGGGTCGAAATCGTGGTCGCGGACAGCGGCTCCACTGACGGCTCGATGGAAATGCTCGCGGAGACATTCCCGTCGGTGAGAAGAATCCCGCTCGGGAAGAATTACGGCTTCACCGGCGGCTACAACCGCGCGCTCAGATGCCTGACTGACAACCCGACGGCAACGCCTGCGGAGGCGGGAAACGGAGCCGCATCGGGTTCAGACAACAGGGACTACGACTTGTTCGTGCTGCTGAACTCGGACATCGAGGTCCCGCGGGACTGGCTGCGGCCGCTTGTGGAGTGGATGAAGAAGCATCCCGGCTGCGGAGCCTGCGGCCCGAAACTGCACAGCTGGTACGAGCGGGACAAATTCGAGTATGCCGGGGCGGCCGGAGGACTGATTGACCGTTTCGGCTATCCGTTCTGCCGCGGGCGGGTGATGGGAAAGGTTGAACGGGACTGCGGCCAGTATGACTCGCCGGCCGACGTTCTCTGGATCACCGGAGCCTGTCTTGTGGTCAGGGCGACGGTCTGGAAGGCTCTCGGAGGACTGGATGACAGATTTTTCGCGCACATGGAGGAGATTGACCTGTGCTGGAGGATGCAGCTGGAGGGATGGAAAGTGACTGTGGTTCCGGAATCTGTCGTGTTCCACCTCGGCGGAGGGACGCTGCCTCAGAACTCCCCGCAGAAGCTCTACCTCAACTATCGCAACAACCTGCTTCTGCTCGACAACAACCTTGCTCGGACAATCGGCCGGCGGAAGGCGTCGGCAAGAATTTTCTTCCGCAAGATTCTGGACGGATGCTCGGCTGCCGTCTACCTGCTGTCCTGCAGACCGGATTATGTGAAGGCTGTCTGGAGGGCGCACAGGGACGCAGCCAGACTCATTGCCGAAAAGAGGTCCCGGATGAGAAAGGGGAAGGACGGAACGGCGGAGGCCGGCGGGGCGTGGCGCGAAAAGCCCGCAGTCACGGGGATTTACGGCGGCTGCATGATTCCGAGAGCGCTGTTCGGCGTAAAAATACGATAAAACATTGTCAATTATGCGGATAGTTATTGCAGGAGCGGGGGAAGTGGGTTCACATCTGGCGAAGATGCTGAGCAACGAATCAAATGACATCACGGTCATCGACAGCGAACAGAGCCGTCTGGACAGTCTTTCGGCGATTGCGGACATAGTGACCGTCTGCGGGAAGTCGTCGGAAATCGGCGTGCTGCGGGAGGCGGGAGTGCCGGAGGCTGACCTGTTCATAGCGGTGAATCCGTCGGATTCTCAGGACGTGAACATAGTCAGCGCAATTCTCGCGAAGAAACTCGGCAGCCGCAAGGTCACGGCACGCGTGAATACGGAAGAATATCTCTCTTTCGAGAACAAGAACATATTCACGGAAATGGGCATCGACCTGCTCTTCTACCCTGAAAAGATTGCAGCGAACGAGATTGTCGACCTGTTGCGGCACAACGCATCCGCCGACGCGATGGACTTTGCGAGAGGACGGGTTCAGATGTCCGTGTTCAAAGTGGAGGATGACTCCCCTCTCCTTGACATGAACGTGCTTGACCTGAGCCGCCACGCCACATCCGAAGAACTGCAGTTCCGCATCGTCGCCATATCCCGTGACAACACCACGATTATCCCGAAGGTTGACACGAGATTCAAATATCACGACCTCGTCTATATAATCTCGAAACGCGAAGGCACGCAGATGCTGATGAAACTCATCGGCGCGGTGAACATCGAGGTCGACAAGGTCATGATTCTCGGGGGCAGCCATACGGCGGAGATGGTCGCGCGGCAGCTTGTCGGACAGGCGGGCCGGATAAAGATTATCGACAGCGACAAGGAACGCTGTGTGGAACTGTCGGAGAATCTCGGGGACAGGGTGACGGTAATCAATGCGGACGGGAGGAATTCGGATGTGCTCATCGAGGAGGACATACGCAATTTTGACGCTTTTGTCGCTCTCACCGGCTCTTCTGAGGCCAACATTCTCGCCTGCGTCGCGGCAAAGAAGCTCGGGATTCCGAGGACTGTCGCAGCTGTCGAGAACATCGAATATATACATCTTGCCGAGGGTATGGGGGTCGACGCCGTCATAAACAAGAAGCTCATAACGGCCGGACGCATCTTCAAGTTTACGCTGAGCGACAAGGTCCGTTTCATAAAATATATGAGCGGAACGAATGCCGAGGTTCTGGAATATATCGTCGTCAAGGACGCAAAGATTACCTCCGGCAGGCTCATGGACCTCAATTTCCCGAAAAACGCGATTGTCGGCGGCGTGATTCGCGGCAATAATTCATTCATTGCTGTGGGTGGCACTCAGATTCAGGAATATGACCGGGTGGTGGTGTTTGCCTTGCCTGAGGCGGTCCGGGAAGTGGACCAGTTCTTCAAATGAGGGAAAGGCGGTCTGCATCCCCTTTCTCCCGGAGTCCCGCCTCAGGCGGTCTGACAAAATGTCATTGGATTGGCTGCGGCTTGCTCTTTGATTTTTGAGGGGCGGATTTGATGTGCCCGGATGAGAGTCCGGGGCGTGTCGGGTTGTGCAATATACTGATAAAAATGAAGAAAAAAGATATGAGCAAGAACAAGAATCATCACGAAAAGGCTGATGAACAAGAAGTTGCAGCAAAAGACGAAATGATTGGGAAGGCCGCCGGCGAACAAGAGGCGGAAAGCCCGGAGAAAGAGACGGAAGCTGAGGCGGAGAATGATGAAGTCGAAGAACTGAAGAAGTCGAAATCAGAACTTGAGACAAAACTGACAGCGGCAAGTGACAAACTGGCCAAGACCGAAGACGCCTATGTCAGACTGATGGCGGAGTTCGACACTTTCCGACGCCGCACTGCACAGGAAAAACTCGATATGGTCGCCACGGCTGCAGAAGAAACGATAAAAGGTCTGCTCGTGGTTCTGGATGACTGCGAGCGTGCGATGAAACTGCTTGCGGACTCCGATGACTCGGCTGCCGCCAAGGAAGGGACTGAACTAATCTACGGGAAGCTGATGGCATATCTCAAGAGCAAGGGGCTGACCCCCATCGATGCCCTGGGAGCCGATTTCGACACGGACGAACATGAAGCCGTGGCTCAGTTCCCTGTCGAGGAGGAAGGCAGGAAAGGAAAGGTTTTCGATGTCGTGCAGACCGGCTACAAGCTCAACGGCAAGGTCATCCGTTTCGCAAAGGTGATTGTCGGAATCTGAGAGGCTGAGAAATCTGGGCAGCATCTGACGATGCCTCTGTAAAGAAAACGCAGGAGAGCTGAAAGGAGAAGACTATGGCAGCAAAAAGAGATTATTATGAAGTGCTCGGAGTCGCGAAGACGGCCACGGCAGACGAGATAAAGAAGGCCTACAGGACACTGGCGATTAAATATCACCCGGACAAGAACCCCGGGAACAAGGAGGCCGAAGAGAAATTCAAGGAGGCCGCGGAAGCCTATGCCGTACTGAGCGACCCTGAAAAGAGGAAGAAGTATGACCAGTTCGGTCACGCCGGGCTCGGAGACAACCCGGGGCCTGACTTCAGCGGCGGATTCGGAGACATCAACGACATTCTGAACAACCTTTTCGGGGGAGCGTTCGGAGGGTTTTCCGGCAGTTTCGGCGGCGACGGAGGATTCGGAGGCTTCAGCGGATTCGGAGGAGGCCGTACTCAGGAGAGAGTTACAAGAGGCAAGGACATCAGGGTCCATACACGGCTTACGCTTGAGGAAGTTGCGCGTGGAGTGGAGAAGGAGATAACTATCGAGAGGTTCGTGCCATGCCAGTCGTGCGGAGGAAAGGGCGCGAAGTCGGCGGCCGACATCAAGACCTGTCCGGGCTGCAAGGGATCCGGCCAGTACAAGAGAGTCGTCCAGTCATTACTCGGTCAGACCGTGGCCTACTCGACTTGCCAGCAGTGCGGCGGTTCAGGCAAGGTTGTCACTAATCCGTGCCCGAACTGCGGCGGAAGCGGTCTGGTGAGGAAGCGCGAGACTGTCCGAGTGAAGATTCCGGCCGGAGTCGAGGACGGGATGCAGCTCAGAGTGACCGGAGCCGGCAATGCCGCAAGGAACAACGGCATCAACGGAGACCTGCTTGTGGTCATCGACATCGACGCTCACAAGGATTTCGAGCGCAAGGATAACAACCTGTTCTACACCAAAGTCATCTCCGTCACGGATGCCATGCTCGGATGCGAGGTCGACATCCCGTGTCTCAACGGAACGACGCAAAAGCTCAGGATTGAACCGGGGACTCAGTCCGGCACAGTGCTGACGATGCGCGGTAAGGGTCTGCCGTCACTGAACAGTTACGGCAACGGAAACCTCTATGTCAAAATCGGAGTGTGGATTCCGAGGAAACTCAGCCGCGAGAGCCGGGAGCTTGCCGAAGCTCTGGGAAGGTCGGCGGATGTGACGCCGAATCCGACGAAGGATGACAAGTCTTTCTTTGACCGGCTCAAAAACCTGTTCTGAGATTGTCAGGATTTCCAAACAACAGGAGGGTGACTCGAATCGAATCACCCTCCTGTTGTTTTCCATGTAATTTTTCCTGCTGTCTTCAGGACATTCGCAGGAAGATTATTTCTTCTTGTTCGCGTACCTCTGGTAGAACTTGTCGACACGGCCGGCGGTATCGACGAGCTTCATCTTGCCGGTGTAGAACGGATGCGAGGTGTTTGAAATCTCGACCTTTACTACAGGGTACTCGACTCCTTCAATTTCAATTGTTTCGCGAGTGTTCGCGCAGGACCTCGTGATGAAGACCTGATCGTTTGACATATCCTTGAAAGCTACAAGACGGTAGGTTTCGGGATGAATTCCTTTTTTCATTTCTATTACTTTTTAATTAGTTTCCACCATCAGCCACCGCCGACATGAACGGCGGCTTCCCATCAGGGAGCGCAAATGTACGCAATATTTCTTTTTCCGCAAAAGAAAAACCGAAATTTGGTTGAGATAAGAGGATTCGAACCTCTACAAAGAGAACCAAAATCTCTTGTGCTACCATTACACCATATCTCAATTCCGCCGCAAAGATATCATTTTTTCAGCGTTTCTCAAAATGATGACGCCCTTTACGCTTTTCCAGTCGCTGTTCAAGACGGCCAAGCCCACGTCTGAGCAGAAGTTCACGGTTCTGGAACGGAGAATTCTTTACGACCGGTGGAAATTCCGTCACTTCCGGTCCCATGATTCTCACATACCCGTCGGCTTCAAGAGCGGCACAAGTGTCGGAATATCCCCGATGGAACAGTTCTTCTGTCGAAGACATGTCATAGACCCCGCAGCCGTCAGTATTCAGCTCGACATAAGTGTCCGCGAGACGAGAATCAGCCATTATGTTGGACATGAACATCATGCTGTATGCCCGCATCGCCACATGAACCAGATTGTTCCGATAAGGCTCCGGCTCAATCTGACGGACGCTGAACGCAATCACCTTATCGCAGAGATCACGGATTGCCGGAACCGGAAGATTCTGGAACACACCGCCGTCAATATAATGCACGCCATTGATTACCATGGGTTTGAATATGACGGGGATGGAACAGGACGCCACAAGCCGCGGGGCAAGTTTTCCTCTTGAGAAAACTTTCGGACAACCATGGTCCATGTCGGCGGCCACGATATAAACCGGAACCGGAAGATCTTCAATGTTCGGATACGGCAGTTTTTCCTGAATCATCTCAAGCAGAGGGGTCGAATCGAACAAGCCTCCCCTCGGCCGTGACGGAGAGACTATGTCTTTGAAGAAGGTCAGCTCCCGGAACATCCCTATCATCTGTACCGGAGAAAAGCCGGCCGACCAGAATGCGGCGACAAGGGAGCCGGCGCTTGTTCCGGACACGACATCCGGTCTTATCCCATATTCCTTCAGAGCCTGAAGAGCTCCGCAATGGGCGGCCGCCTTGGCTCCCCCGCCACTGAAGGCGATTCCGAGTTCATATTTTTTCTTTGCCATATCCCGCATTCACTTTTTCACCTACTTTATCCTATAGGGCTGGTCATCGTAGAGAAGGTATTTCTTGGCCTTGCGAATCCATTTCTGCTCTTCCGTCTTGATGTGTTCGCGCATTTCGAGAGGGTCGAGTCCGCCCTGAATGCAGGAGAGGACGACGGGGTCGGAGAGTTTGAGGGCGAAGGTCCGGTCGAGTGAGAAATCCGGAAAGGTCTGATGCATATAGCGCATCAGATATACTGTGTGGAGCAGGGAGTGATACTCGATGCCGGGCTGCAGCATAATCTGATAGCCATAGCACTTCTTGCCGGCATAGCGTCCGCAGGAGGGGGTGAACGAGCACGGGCGCATCATGACCCCTTCGGCTGACGGAGGAGGAATGATGACACCCGCCCCGGAAGAGGCCGTCTTTATGAAAGGCGCACCTATATACTCATAGGGCCGGGCCGTGCCGATGCCTGCGGAAACATTGGTATTGTTCCACAGCCCGCCTCCGCTGTACATGTCGCAGGTGAACATGCCGGGGATGTCGGAACAAGGGGCAATCGCCCAGGGGAGAAGTGTCCTGGTCGAATCGGCCGCAGTCGCCGAAATCACGTGCAGCGCATATTTCGCACCGATTTCAGTATGATACAGCAGGGCGAGTTCACCGAGCGAAAGACCGTGGCGATGAGGAATCTTGGGGGTATGCGGTTCACAGTCGCCCTGAGGCATGGAGCCTTCCACCACACGGCCGGCAGGATTCACATGATCCACGATGTAGAGTGACGGAGCGTCATCTCCGAGGTCTCGGAGAGTTTCCATCAGAGCCATCACATCCTTAGTATAGTTGAAATAGCGCACGCCCACATCCTGAATTTCAACGACAACCGCATTGAGTCCGCGCAGTTCTTCCGATGCGAATTCTATATGGTTCGTGAGCGGAGTGAGTTCCGTGTCTCTCGGAGAAAAGACTGTCCTGAGGTTTCCACGCTGACGGAAAATGTCATACATATACTGCCCGGAAGCCGTGTCCCAGCAGTTCTGCGTGCAGAAACAGCCGACACTGCCGTCAACGAGAGCCTTGTCAAGCTGGTCCTGAAGGGGTGTGGTTCTGAAAGAGAACATATTCAATGATATTCTGACCCGTACGGAACGAACAGGCAGTTACCCGATTATTTTTCTGGCTATGCCCATTACCTCATCAGCGAGCTCTTCCGCAGCCTCCATGGTCGCCGCCTCGGCATAGATGCGGATAATCGGCTCGGTGTTGGAGCGGCGCAGGTGAACCCACTGCTTCCTGTCTTCGAAAGAAATCTTCACGCCGTCAACGGTGTTTACATCCTCATCTGCATAGACTTTCTGAACCTCGGCAAGAATCTTGTCAATCATAGCCTTGTCGGAAAGTTCGATGCGGTTTTTGGTGATGACATACTGCGGGTAAGTTCTCAGGAGTTCGGACACCTTCATCCGCTTGTGGGCAAGATTTGTAAGGAACAGAGCCACGCCGACCATGGCATCCCGTCCGTAATGGAGAGCCGGATAGATGACTCCCCCATTGCCCTCGCCGCCTATGAGCGCATCGCATTCCTTCATCTTGGCCGTGACATTCACCTCTCCCACGGCAGAGGCGGAATACTCGCCGCCGAACTTCTCCGTGACGTCACGGAGCGCACGGGACGAGGACAGATTCGATGCCGTCGCCATACGGTACGGGGCACAGACCTCTTCAAGGGATTTCCCGCTTTCAAGCGCCTCATCATAGGCACGGTTGAGAAGATAGTCGGCGACACTCACGAGCGTGTATTCCTCGCCGAAAGGCCTGCCGTCCTCACAGATGAGCGCCAGACGGTCAACATCCGGATCGACGGACACTCCGAGGTCCGCCTTCTCCCGGACAACGGTTTCGCAGAGCTGCACGAGATTCGCCGGGAGCGGCTCGGGGTTGTGCGCGAAATCCCCCGTCGGATTACAGTTGAGTTCAACGCATTCGACACCGAGCCTCTTGAGCAGCCTCGGCATTATTATTCCTCCGACCGAGTTCACGGCATCGAGCACCACCTTGAATCCCGCTTTGCGCACGGCTTCGACATCAACGGCAGGAAGCGCGAGCACTGCATCGAGATGCTCATCCGTAAAATCGTGCTCCCCCACCGTTCCGAGTTCTTCCACCGGGGCGAAGTCAAAATCCTCTTTCTCAGCGCATTCCAATATCGCCGCGCCTTCTTCCGCATTGAGGAACTCCCCTTTTTCATTCAGGAGTTTCAGGGCGTTCCACTGCTTCGGGTTATGTGATGCAGTGAGTATGATTCCACCGTCTGCCTCGGAGAACGTCACCGCCATCTCGGTGGTCGGAGTTGATGCGAACCCGGCCTTGACGACATCCACACCACAGGAGATGAGAGTTCCGCAGACAATGTCCTCAACCATCTCCCCGCTCAGACGGGCATCTTTCCCGACAACGACCATATAGCGTTCTCCGGACGGCTTCGGCCTGCGTTCGCGAAGTTTCTCACAGTAGGCATAGGTAAATTTCACGATGTCAAGCGGGGTGAGCGCACAGCCCGGAGCACCTCCGATGGTCCCCCTGATTCCCGAAATGGATTTTATCAGTGTCATATCATCAAGTTTATATCATTTCAAAAATATTGTTTCAGAACAACTAAGTAATCCTTAAAAATCCTTCACAAATCTCCACCAATTTATTTTTTAACGCTTACTGAACCGTACGGACAAATCTGTTGCCGGACGGAACGTTCCCAAGGCTTGCAAAAATACAAAATAGGGGTATATTTTCATATTTTTGGACGATATTTTCAAATATATTCTTACTTTTGCCGGCTCAAAAAACCGGGCAGCCGACGACGGCGTGTTTTCCTGTGCGCCACAAACCCCGGACAACATTATGATGAAAGCGATTTATACGATTCTGCTGCTGATTTGTTCAAATGTTTTCATGACATTCGCATGGTACGGACATCTCAAGCTTCAGGAAATGAAAGTTTCGAGCGGATGGCCGCTGATTCTCGTGATTTTGTTCTCCTGGGGCATCGCATTGTTTGAATACTGTGCTCAGGTTCCGGCCAACCGTATAGGATTCGTCGGGAACGGAGGGCCTTTCTCCCTCATGCAGCTCAAAGTGATTCAAGAAGTCATTTCACTGACAGTCTTTACCGTACTCGTGACTGTATTTTTCCGGGGACAAGCGCTCCAGTGGAACCATTTCGTTGCTTTCGCCTGCCTTGTTCTTGCAGTTTTCTTCGTTTTTCTGAAATAGTTCCGAAGAAAAAGCAAAAAAAATTACGGGCTTGTCTCCAAAAAGTTTGCAGGACATTTTTTTTTGCCTATCTTTGCAGTCCCAAAAGAGCAATGCTGGGTTCGTATAACGGTTAGTACTCAAGATTCTCAATCTTGCAATAGGAGTTCGATTCTCCTACCCAGTACCAGAGAAGTTCCGTGCGGAGCTTCTTTTTTTTGAAGGACTTTCAGGGCTTCAGACAAGACTGGAGAGATGCTCGAGTGGCTTAAGAGGCACGCCTGGAAAGCGTGTATACCCCTAAAGGG